>CAYLVR010000015.1:6113-34541 GCA_964387165.1 uncultured Chitinophagaceae bacterium
CTCTAACCTTTTTCTCAATTCACTCGTAAACATTTTTTCTTTATCAAATTCGTAGATAACACAATCCTCAAACTTTAATTGGCTGATACAATTTTTTGCGAGGTCCCAGAAAACGTCCTCAACAGTATTTTGTCCATACAAAGAAGTAGCAAAATATGTGAGTATTCGTTCCGTCCTGATCTTTTTTCGGAGCGTCCTGATTTGAATAGATAAAACAAAAACGAATATTAAAAGGATGAATATTATTGTAACATGGATATCCATTTTTAGACTTTTCAATACATATTTATAAGAAAGATAGTTATTATTTCTTCTGTGATTGTATTTTGCTCATTTGTGGATGTTACTGAATTGATCGCTGTCAAAGAAAGAATGTTCCGGGGCGACAACCCATCACTACCACACATAACAGTTAAGGGCTTGATGCAAAACCATCCTAACTATATGTTCGTACATACCGCAAAACTCACAAATCTGCACTGTAGTTTTACGGTGTTTTCAGCTAAAATGAAGGTGCTGGCATAATATTTAAATTACAAAACTTATAATCACTTGCATTATGCCAAATCCATTAACAACAATTGAAGTTGAAATCAGGGATTTTTCAAGTCAGCAGTTACTGAGAATGCAGTCTGACCCACTTGATATTTCTCTAATTAACTCACTCCGCGATACTCTTGACTGTCAACTGGGTGGAATGCTTTGTATGGATCATTTCCAGCTTCCGGGGTGTGCCGCCGAATATTCCAGGGGTCGGTGGGTAGTTACAGTATCTACCTGCTGCAGGCGTCACATGACAACCGTAGAACGCAGGCTGCACGAGATGTACAAGGATTGATCAGGGCCAGTAAGAGGGCTTTTTATTGGTGCCCCTTAATGTGCAATCAATGCACACTCTTGTAGAAGTAAAATACGCTACAAGCGTACCAAATCGGTCGTAAATAGGGGTTAAAGGCAGATAGTTCTTCCCCATGTGATAATAATATTTTGCCAATGAGTCGGGATGGTTAGTGACATCAAAACTCTCACAATATTCATCATCACCCCATCCAATAAGGTCCTTATTGTCAATGAATTCTCTTTTTTCTTTAACCCGGGAAACCCCAACATAACCAATTATTAATTTAGTGGTATCATTCAGGCACCTGATATTTCCTGTTAATTCAGTAGGTTGAGCATCGAAAATCGTACCCAGAGATTCTGTATTCTTCTTCATTTTTTGTAAAAACTCATACTCTTCTTTGCTGATACCGTATTGCCTGATAAGAATACTATAAAGTTTACTAAACTCCCAGGAAGTTTTCGGGTAATGGACCATTGGTGTGTAGACCTTGTTCTCACTAAGTTTAGTAGTAGTCCCTAACTTTAAAGTTGAAGAATTTCTGAACTGCCAGCATGTGGCGATAGTATCATTATATTTAGGGAAAAGTAAAGTGCCATAATCTTTTATAGTTACCTTTAAAGGATTAAGAGTAGTTTCAGGATATACATAAGCTTTAAAGCGCGAATCAAACTCCCAGGTCTCCTCATATTCCCACCTGTAATATGAAACATTATTTTCCCTGTCATTTGCATTAACAAATATTTCAATACCCTCATTATATCTTGTCCAGGTTATCGTATCAATATCAGGGGTTTTAACAGGTTGCACGTAATCGGATACATATTCCAGGTTATCACGCGTTTTTATATTTATCCTGTATTTGACGTCTTCATTAAGATTTAAAAAAGGAGATTCATACCTGCCGCTATCCTGATCAATTAGCGGAAAAACGGTATTATGATCGCTCTCAATAGCTACCGTTGCACCCAGTTCAAAGAAGATATTTTTCTCCTCAAGCGCTGTCGTTCGGCTAAGTTTTATTTTCGTAATTCCATTTGTGATTATTGATCCTTCTACTACAAGAAAGGATGATTGTGTAGGTGGAAGAATTACTTCATATTTTTCCCTGCAGGAAACTGCAACCAACACTATTAATAATATCCAGGTGCTCTTTTGCATTCTTTAAATATTAGGGCCAGTAAGAAGGTTTTTTATTCGACCCCCGTAATCTACAGTCCATACATTCGGGAGTAGAAATTAAATAACCTACTATAAAACGATCTTCAGAAACTGGTTCGGAAGGCAGATATTGTCCGCGCCAAGTGTAAAAGTAGTAGAGTAATTCTGCCGGGTCTTTTCGAATGGGAAACGTTTCACAGTCCTCACGATAGCTCCAGCCCGGCAGATCATCTATACTAATAAATGTTCTTTTTTGTTTAATACGAGTTGCGCCAACATAACCAATAATAACCTCAGATGTATCTGTAAGGCACCGAAAATTGCCCTTAAGCTCCGTAGGCTGAGCATCAAATATAGATCCGAGCGATTCAGTATTTCTTTTCATTTTTTGAAGAAAATCATACTCATCCTTATTTAGACCAAATTGTTTAATATTAATACTATATAAATAACTAAATTCCAGCAAATGATTTGGATAACTGACCAATGGCAGATATACCCTGTTTTGGCTAAGCCTGGCTGTTGATCCTAATAATATTTTTGAAGAGTTTCTATATTGCCAGCACGCTTCTATCGTATCTATATAGCCAGCCCCAGAATATTCTACAGTATCATAATAATCAATCGAAACTGAAACTGGTGTAGGTGGATTATTATGGATTGTAGCAACCATGTATTGCTTTATTGGAGACTTAAATTCCCATGCTTCTTCATACTCAAATCGATAGTATGAAGTATTGTTTTCGGGGTCTTTCGTGTTCACATATATCTCGATTCCATCATTTGGCCTTGTATAAGTGATTGTGTCAATATCAGGTGTTTTAATGACCTGCACATAATCAGAAACATATTCCCTGTTATCATGAGTTTTTATACTTAACCTGTATTTTACATTCTCATCAAGGTTCAGTTCAGGCAATACATATCGGCCGCTATCTTTATCTGCAAGAATATAATTTGAATTATTGTCGCTTTGGATCGTCACAATAGCATTCTTTTCGTAAAGAATATTAGCATCCTTCAAAGACGAGGTCCTGCTCAGGTTGATTTTTGTAGCACCGTTGGTAATAATGGAACCTTCTACTACAAGAAAAGATGTTTGTGTAGGTTGAAGCATCACTTCATATTTTTCCTTGCAGGAAACCGCAATCAACATTACTATCAATATAAAACAAAACCAATTCATTGAATGTTAATGATTAGCGTTTTACTTCCCGATTCTCCATTGTCAGAAATGCCCTGAATAACAACAGCATAATCCCCCTTAAGATCCGAAGAATAAAATGTTATCTTTTTATTTTGCCCAGCTGTAGATATTTCAGGCGCCCAATACAGTACGTTACGAAAATCAGGGATGCGGCTGTTACGCTGTTCATCATTTTCGTATACAGGCGAATAAAATTGTCTTTCGGCCTGCAGACCTTCGTAATTCAATACGACTGCATTACTCTCTAAGTCAAAATCTTCTATGCTTTCATTTTTTGTAGTAACAGAAACTATTCCATCGAAAGAATTCTCTCCCCTGAAATATTTCCAGTTCACCACTTTGATCTTTTTTACAACCGCAGGATCCATAGACATAAATCTTTCAACATTAAATACAGGCATATCATTTACGAGTATCAATGGACCGTTTGAAAATGGTTTTCTCCGTAACTGATCAAAAACAAAGGGATAGGGTTTTCCATCACGTTTCTGAACACCCACCTCAGTAACATATTCACGGAGTATATCTTCCACCGAGGCAAATTTTGTATATTCATCTACATTATAATTAGCTTCGGGCTGCCCAAAAAAAGCCGAGGTATCAAGTGCAGGAAACAGATATTTATTTCTTTGCTCTGGAAAATAAGTCTGCTGTACCTGGGCGCTTATACCATGCTGCACTCTATCACGGTTACCCACTACGGAAATATCGAATGAATCCCGAACGGACCTTGCATATTCGGAGGAAAAAGGCGATTTTAATTCTATTACATAATTGCTGTCGTTAATACTATTTGTCTGCAACACGATCTCATTAACGCCATAAAAGTCTTTCATATCAAAAAAAATATTTCCTGCGGAATCGCTAACAGCCGTCTGGAAAAATTGTTTTAACCCTGGAACAGATATATACCCGGTTATTCCCTGAGCTGGTTCACCATTTTTTGCATTAATTATTTTTCCTTCAATAATATGGCCGTAATATTCCGGCGGAAATGCAAACCTGGGTTTACCGGCAGGCAATTGCGTAAGCGAATGCGACAGGTAATTATTTATACTTGTAGTATCCAAATGCTGAAGAGAATCAATCTTATATACAGATAGCGATAATTTTGCAGGGGAAGAAGTTGAAATATCCAGCGTTATCTTATCGCGGGTTCGGTAAGTATTTTTATCGGTACCAGCAACAATTGCAAGATATTTGGGCTGCAGGCTGGCACTTAATGATGGAAGTAATTTTGATGCCGGAGCTACCTTAACCGAATCATTAATATTTACAATGGTTATTTCCTTACCAAAATAATAATCAGCTGAAAAATTCTTCATCCAGTTAGTATAGGCCCTCAGTATGTATTTACCGGAGTTTACATTCTGTGGAACATCTAAAAACCCTTTGCCCAAAGCATCTTTTATACCCAATTTACACTGAAGTACAGGCTTACCTGATGGGTTCACCAATTCTACGTATGCTACCTTGCTGATATTTAATGGAATAGCAGATTTGCCATTTACAACATCGGCCCTTAACCAAATGATTTCACCAGCATGATAAACCGATTTATCAGTGTGCAGGTAAATATTTTCAGTAACCTGTGCCTTCACGATAAATACATGAACAGTAAGAATTAGGTATAAAACCAGGCTTTGCATTTTTTTCATACTAGAATCTTACATTATAGGTAACGAACGGAATGGCACTTCCGAATATTGATAATTTATAGCCATTGATCGCTCCGGCTTCGGATACGTAGTACACCGAGAACGGATTTTTGCGGCCTGTAATATTATACACACCTATAGTCCATGAATTGTGAAATTTCTGGTTCACCTTATGATTACCATCAATATTCATTGAAAAATCTGCCCTGAAATAATCCGGTATCCTGTGCGCATTTCTTTTATCATATACGGTCCTATAGGAACCCGCGTAATAATATCTTCCAATCGGCAATGTTATCGGGCGGCCGGTACTGTAAGTGCCGTTGAGTGAAATACTGAACCGGTGATTAATTCTATAATTACCAATAACGGTTACATCATTTGGCTTATCGTAGTTTGCCGGGTATTCTTCACCATCATTAATCACTTCTCCCACCATTGGATCATCCTGCCTCAGCAATATTCTTGACCATGTATAACTGATCCAGCCATTCAATTTTCCGATAGGCTTTTTGATCATCAACTCAACCCCGTAGGCCCTTCCTTTTGTATTAATCACATCAGTTTCAATTGAGGAATTCATAACAAGGTTTGCGCCGCTTTTGTAATCAAGGTAATCCTGTATTTTTTTATAATATACTTCAACAGAAGTTTCAATAGTATTTGATTTCAGGTTATGATAATATCCAAGCGATACCTGGCTCCCCCTCTGAGGTCGTATATTCGGATCACTTAATTTCCAGATATCTGTTGGCGCCATGGCGGCGGTATTGGACATCATATGAATATACTGGCGCTGGGTATTAAATCCAGCTTTGATCGATGCATTTACTCCCAGCATCTGTCTTATCGAAACCCGGTATTCAGGGCCGCCATACGTCTTAATAAATTTTCCTTTACCGTAAGGTACTGTTTCAATTAAATTCTCCTCTGTTTTAGGCATCCCATCGGCATAAAGGTTTACGCTTTTTGGACCCAATGCATTAAATAAAGAGTAACGAATACCTGCTTCCACGGAAAGCGAAGATGATATATCGAATTTGTCGTTAAGATAAATAGCAGATTCAAGCGCACGCTCCTGCTCTATTATATCTACAGCAACCAGTGATTCCGATCCTTTTGGAGAATAGCTGCCAGGATTAAGTTTATAATTTATGAAATTGACTCCATAATCAATAGTGTGCCGCGAATTAAGATAATAATTAAAATGGGCTTTCAGGTAATACTGATTAATTCCAAATTTTAATTCATACGCATTAACAGGGTTACGGTCGCTGGCAACATCGTAATTATAATTATCAACACCTCCTGTTAACAATGCGTTCATTTTATTATTAAACACATGTTTCCATTTTAATGAAAGGTTTTTATTCTGATAACCATATGATGTGTCACTGTTTAGGCTAAACCTGTCGCTACTTAAATAACCTGTCAGATAGAGATTGTTATTTTTATTTATTTCATGACTGATCGTAAGGTTAACATCATAAAAACCGGCCCTGCTGTTTTTATACTCGTCCGGCAATAATTTCAACAGCCAGTTAGCATAGGTAGAACGGCCACCGAGAATAAAGGAAGATTTGTCTTTTATAAGTGGCCCCTCAATGGCTACTTTACTTGTAACCACACCTATTCCAGCGGTACCTGATAATTCTTTTTTATTTCCTTCGCGGCTGCTAATATCAAGAACAGAAGCAAGGCGACCCCCAAATCTTGCAGGAATACTACTTTTATACAATACCACATCTTTTACCACATCAGGATTAAATGCCGAGAACATTCCGAAAAAATGCGCCGGGTTATAAATCGTCGCATCATTAAACAGGATGAGGTTCTGATCAGCAGATCCTCCACGCACATTTAACCCTGTACTTGCTTCACCAACTGTTTTTACACCAGGCAGTGTGGTGACAACGCGTAATACATCAGCTTCTCCAAATACAACCGGCACCTGTTTGATCATTTTAATATCTACTTTCTGCACACCCATCTGCGAGCCTTTAATATTATTTAATTTCTGCGCAGAAACAATTACGTTCCTTAATGTAGCCACCTGTCCACTTAATTCGAAATCCATATTACCATCTGAATGGACAAGTATATTCCTTTTGACATCAGACATTCCTATGCTTTGAATACTAAATACATAACGTCCCGGTGGCACTGTAATAGCATAATAACCATATCCATCGGTTATGACCCCTATTTTTAATTTTTCAACTTGCACAGATGCTGCAGTTACAGGCTCACCGGTTTTTTCATCGCGCACATAGCCAGCTATTGTAGCCTGTCCCTTATTTCCAGCCGATGCTTTTCCTATTTCATATAATTTATTTTCAAGGGTAGCAGTTCGCATTTTTTGGCTTGGCCCACCCTGTACAATAGTTGGCGCTGATGTATTTTGCAGTTCATGTGTTCTGTTTTCAAATAAAGCCGTCTGTATTTTCTGGCCCCTGTTTAAAAAAACATAATTATCATAAACAGAATAATTGAGTCCGGTATTAGACAAAGCTTTTTCAAGAGCAGTAACAAGTTTTACATCCGTAACGGAAATACTTACAGAAACAGTGTCAATCTCTTTTATATTATAGTAAAAATGAACTCCGGTTTGTTTCTCAAGTTCATTAATTAATGAGGGGAGGCTTACAGTATTGTATTCTACAGACACCCTGACTGAATCAGCCTGTTGAGCATTGGTATCCAGATTAATAAATACAGTTGCAATTATAAGGCAAATAAAATTTCTCATATTACTGCGTTAGCTGACCATAATTTCTTATGATCCCCGCATTAGTCACCTTGCGATACTGATCATTTTCTTTTATGTAATAGGTTGTTTTACTCTTGATATTTTTTTGCATCTGCTCGCCATATTTAATATCATTTTCAATTCTCCTCACTTCTTTTTTTAATACTGGTGTACTCCCATCATGCAATAGCCGGTAATACCCCTCTGGAATACTTTCACCTCTATGAATACAAATGAACCGTGCACCGTTAAGATTAAAGCTATCAACTTTTTGTTTTACAAGTTTTATCAGGTTTTTTCCGTCGTAGCTTTTGGTGATCAGTTCATCGGCAATAAGATCATACAATAAAGGTGTTTGATAATACTCTATTCCGTCGTAGACTAATTTTGCATTTGCAAGCGTATCAGTTACAAAATAAGGAATGCCACTGTTAATATAAAAAGCAAAACGTTCATATTCACGGCCATTATAAACAGGATCCTGCGACCCTGCCCACGAATGATAAACATTAATCATTCTGGTGAGTTCAATACTGTTTTCTGAATTTTGCCGGGAAGATTGGGCGCTACTGCTTGTAGTAATGCAGGCGCAGAAACATAGGAAAAGAAGTCGTTTGTGGATAAAGTGCATTATATATTGCAAAATGTATATGCGCAATATAGATGAACCCTCACATAAAAAATGTAATAGTAATAACTTTTTCTGTAGTCTCATTATCTTTCTGGATTAGAATAAACTGAAGTCCTCAGCCTTGGGAAAATGATCAAATACTTCACGAACAATAGGTGGAATTGGAGAAGCGAGTTTACGCAACTGGGTATCTATCCACGCACCATCCACCGTTAACGTTGCAAGCAGTTTCTTATCGGCTCGCGTGAATTCGTGCTGTATAGACCATCTGGATGCATCAACTTTCATCTTGGCTACTCTTGCAGTAATGATCACTTCATCACCTAACCTTATTTCCCTTCTGAAAACGCATTCTTCCCTGAAGAGTACAGGACCAAGGTGATTTTCCTGCATAAATTTCATGGTCAGTCCGTTTGCTTCAAGAATTTCAACACGTTGCTCTGCACCGAAATCGTAATACACGCTATGTCTTAAATGGAAATTAGGGTCGAGATCTGCCCACCTGATTGATAGTTTTTTGCTGAATGCGTTCATGTAGCCGGAAAATTACACAAGTTTATTTATCCTTCTGACAGATGGGTTTGTTTTAATTTTGCAGCCTGACTCAGTGAGTTTATGAAAAAAAATATTCCTTTTTCGGTTTTGGATCTTGCTGTAATTACGGAAGGACATACACCGGCAGACGCTTTTAAGAACAGTCTTGATCTTGCACAGAAAACAGAAGAACTGGGCTATAAACGATTCTGGCTGGCCGAACACCATAATATGGAAAGCGTGGCGAGTTCTGCAACCTCCGTACTTATAGGCTATATAGCTGGTGGCACTTCAAAAATCAGGGTTGGATCCGGTGGAATAATGCTACCTAATCATGCACCATTGATTGTGGCCGAGCAGTTCGGAACGCTGGCCAGTCTTTATCCCGGCCGAATTGATCTCGGACTTGGCCGGGCTCCCGGAACCGATCAGCTAACAGCGATGGCTCTTCGCCGCGACGCATTTAGTGCCGCCAATGATTTTCCTAACCAGGTAAACGAATTACACACTTATTTTTCGCCCCAGAATAAAACAGCCAAGGTTAGGGCCATCCCCGGTGAAGGATTAGATATTCCCATCTGGATCCTGGGGTCCAGCACCGACAGCGCATATCTCGCGGCGGCCCACGGTCTTCCTTATGCATTTGCCAGTCACTTTGCGCCTGCGCAACTGATGAGTGCGCTAAAGATCTACCGCGACAATTTCAGGCCCTCCATTCATCTCGAAAAGCCGTACACGATGGCATGTGTAAATATTGTTGCTGCCGAAACTGATGAAGAGGCTTCCTACCTGGCTACCTCTTTCTACCAGATGTTTATAGGTATGGTCAGGAATCAGCGTAGACCACTTCCTCCTCCTGTAAAAAATATTGATGCAATATGGACGGATTACGAAAAAGCGACCATTGCCCAAATGCTGAGCTGTTCATTTACAGGATCAAAAGAAACATTGAGAACACAGGTAAACACATTTATTGCCGATACTGCAATTGACGAACTTATGGCAGTAGCGCATATATATGCCCATAATTCCCGTATCCGCTCTTATGAAATAGTAAAAGAGGCACTGTTTTTTTAATAACTACCTGAAAACAGGCTATGAAGAAGGAGTTTTTTAAAAGGCTGCCAAAGGTGTTGATCGCTACTTTTAAAGGTTTCGGTGAAGACAAGGGACTGAAACTGAGCGCATCGCTGGCCTATTATACTATTTTTTCCATCGGCCCGCTTTTGTTGTTATTAATGTCGCTGGCCAGCATTTTTTTGGGTGAAGAAGCTATACAGGGAAAGATCTTTGGAGAGTTGAAAGGATTGCTGGGAGCCAGCGCTGCGGCCCAGGTGCAGGAAATAATTAAAAACATACAGGTATCAGGAGAAACTAATTTTGCGCTCGTGATTAGCATAATCACTCTTGTTATTGGCGCCACTACCCTTTTTATCGAGATTCAGGATTCATTGAACATTATCTGGAAATTAAAAGCCAAACCTAAACGAGGCTGGGTAGCATTTTTAAAAAATCGGCTTATATCATCTTCCCTTATTGTTTCACTTGGATTTTTACTGACTGTATCACTTTTAGTGAATGGCGCTATACAGGCGTTTATGGGCATATTGGGGAGATATTTCAACTCTATAACTGAAGTACTGCTTATAGCAATTAATTTCCTGGTGACGTTTGTAGTTATTACCGTATTATTCGGTATTATTTTTAAATTTCTTCCAGATGCTAAAATAAAATGGAAACATGTGCGAGCGGGAGCAATATTCACTGCATTGTTATTTATGCTTGGCCGTTATTTGATCGGGCTATACATCCAATTCTCGGCAACTCAATCTACTTATGGAGCAGCGGGCGCGATAATCATCATATTATTATGGATTTATTATAGCGCCGCAATACTATACATAGGCGCCGAATTCACCCAGGTATATACTGAAGCCAAAGGAGAGCATATTGAACCCGCTGAATATGCTGTACATGTAAAACAGGAAGAAATAGTTCAGGAGGTTTCCACACTACCCCCACGGCATAAGGAACTGCATAAATAAATAGTCCCTAAATTTACAGCCTAAATTTTAATCAAATCATGGATGTCCTCAATTTAGGTATCGGCACAAGATTACAGCACACACAATATGGGCCGGGGGTAATCGTAGCCATACGTTATGCCACTTATCTTATTTCTTTTATTCATCATGGCATTAAAGAAATCGATAAAAACGATACTAATCTTGACGAGATCATTCCCGAAAATATTTCCGCAGAAATAGAAACCCATTCAGATGTTGAAAGGTCACTGCTTAAGATATTAAGACTATGGAGTGGCATTACAGAAAATGTTAAGCTTGGCGAACGATGGGAAAAAGGAACAATGATATTACAACCAGCCGATAAATCATTAAAACCAAAAGAACTTCCTATTGAAGATTTTTTTCATAAAATAGTGATGCTGCGCGACAGGATACGCGTAATGGAACAACAAATTAATGCGCATAAGAAATTAAGTGATGAAGACAAGGTAAATCTTCAACAATATATTACCCGTATGTACGGCACACTTACCACCTTTAATGTGTTGTTTAGAAATAAAGAACATTGGTTCGTAGGTGAGAAAAGCGGTGGCGAATGAATGAATGGCTGCAATTGCTTGTTGAACAGGTAAAAGAAACAGGATGGCTGCAATGGCTTGGGTTAATATTTGGCGTTAGCGAGGTATTACTGGCTCGTGCCAATAAAATTGCGTTATATCCTACAGGCATTATTGCATCAGCTATTACTATTTATTTATTCTGGCATGGAAGATTATATGCTGAATCATTACTTAATCTTTATTATGTGATCATGAGTATTTATGGATGGTGGTACTGGATGAATAGAAAGAATGAACCACCTGTTAAAATAAGCTTTACCGGTAAACGGGAATGGGGAATTGTCGCTATGATTGTTATTGTCGGTTATGCCCTGCTTTATTTTATCTTACAGAAATACACAGATTCAGATGTTCCGCATTGGGATGCATGGGTTACCTCCACAGCGTGGGCGGGAATGTGGTTGCTGGCAAAAAGAAAAGTGGAGAACTGGGTACTATTGAATGTTTCCAATGCATTTGCGGTGCCATTACTTTTCCATAAACAATTACCACTATATGCTTTTCTGACAATATTCTTATTTATTGTAGCTGTGCAGGGATATTTTGCATGGAAGAAAAGAGTTATATATGCTGAAAACTGAGATATTAAGAAAATATTCTGCGCAAGCCGAAACAAACGGTCAACTGCACAAGGAGCAACTGAAAATAATAAATAATGAAAGATGGTTCCATCTTTTTGTTCCTAAAGAATTCGGTGGGCTTGAGCTTTCATTGCCCGAAGCGGTGCGACTTGAAGAACAAATTGCTTATGCGGATGGCAGCGTAGGATGGGTGGTTACCCTATGTAGCGGGGCTGCCATGTTCATAGGATATTTTGAAAAAGAATTAATTAACGAAGTATTTTCTGACAGAAATGTTTGTATAGCCGGAAGTGGAAAAGTAAACGGAACGGCTATTTCAGAAACTGATGGATTCCGAATTACCGGGAACTGGCCTTATGCAAGCGGCGCCCCCCATGCGAAATGGTTCACTGCAAACTGCGTTATTAAAGATGCGGCAAAAGGTGAAATAATTCAGTCGTTTATTTTTAAGAGGGAAGAAGTAAAATTATCCCCGGTCTGGAAATATATCGGTTTAAACGCTACTGCCGGATATTCTTTTTCTGTATCTGATCTTCATGTTCCTGCAAACAGAACTTTTATTATTGATCCTTTATATGCGAAACTTTCTCACCCTGTTTATACTTACCCGTTCCTGCAATTAGCTGAATCCACAATTGCCGTAAATATTTATGGTATGTCTACTCATTTTATTGAGCTGGCTCAGGAAATGATACAGAATAAACAAACAGAAAATAAAATATCTGCCACTGCGAGGGATAATGGTTTATTATTGGTTAAACAATCGTTGAATGAATTAATTAAATTAAAGAGCGCGTTTTACACTGCGTTGGACGAATCATGGGACTCTCACGTTCATAATAAAGAAATTCCTGCTACACAATTAAACACCGTAAGTGAAATCAGCCGCGCTCTCGCACAACGTTCAAGGGCTCTTGTGAATGAACTCTATCCCTACTGCGGTTTGAAAGCTGCGAGGTTTGAAAATTCCCTTAACCAGGTCTGGCGTAATATCAATACGGCCGGACAGCATACTTTAATGCTATAGTTGCTATTCTTAATACATCGTTGCATGAGCGAAAAGAAAAACTATTGAAGACCTCTACGAATTAAATAAATGGTTATTGCTGATAATTTTTGCAACTATTCTTCTATGATGAAACCACTGCATCGAAATGAATCATGCATATGAATTACGAAATAAGATATCAGGATCTTCTTTTAAAGAAAAATAACAAACAAATAGCCAAACAGGAAACAAATGCAATCCCCCCAATAAGCATTGGCCAGGTATATATACGTGTATAAACAGGATCATCATTGCCGATCAGTGCAAGGCCTGCCCAATAATATGGATGATTTAATTTACCGCGATTCACGTTTATAAAATGAAGCTTCGCTTTTCGCAATGCTTCTCCTTTTGCGTCGCCTTTAGAAAGATATTCATAGAATTTGGCGAGAATATCAGCGCTGGTTTTTTCATCAATTTTCCACAAGCTCGACAGCAGGTTTTCTTTCAACATAGGATTAAATATTAAGGTGCCCGGCTACCAACCTGCAATATTATAGTGAAGCCTGACTTTAAATTTGCAAGAAGATTTATTTAATGAAAAGGTGGCTTTATTTAGTCCTCTTCCGTGAATTCCGTTTCTTCCAGGCTCTCGGTTCTTT
The DNA here is from genome assembly GCA_964387165.1 of uncultured Chitinophagaceae bacterium. Classification (GTDB taxonomy): domain Bacteria; phylum Bacteroidota; class Bacteroidia; order Chitinophagales; family Chitinophagaceae; genus Flavitalea. The sequence continues at coordinate 19,773 of CAYLVR010000015.1, forward strand.
TACCCAGTTTAATAATGGGTTCATCCTGGGTACCGGTAACTTTTATGGGAATACCAATAATGCCAAGAGGTGGCAATCCTAAACGCATTTTTAAATTAAGTGCACCATCAAAACTGGTTTGCCCCTCTATTCTCGGCCTGAAACCAAAAATTTTAAACCTAAACCGTTCTATATTAATAATATTATTTTTAATTGTAGATTTAATAGCGACCTTTTTAAGATTAGGATTATCTATTGAGTCTTTCTGGATCTCTTTACTGATCACATTAAACAACTTATAACCCTTCATTTTTACATCTTTTAAATAAACCGTTCCCTCACCTTCAATAGACGGATAAACAGGCTGCATATTTTCATCAAGAACACCTTTAATTTTATAATCAAGCGAAACAATTCCCTGTGCATATTCCGCCGCACTCGCCAGCTCACGGAACAATTTCACTGAATCATAAGCACGTTTAATATCAAAATCATTTGCTTTTATCTTATAATCAAATAAAGCTCTTTTTGAAATTAAAGGTTTGTATTTCGCACTCATCAGCATATCACATCCTATCAGTGAAAAACCGAGATTATTCAGGAACATGGTACCAGTATCAGCAGCTATATTTCCTCTTAAACGCTCAATAACCAAATCATTAAAGTTTACCCGATCAGATTTAATATTAAAATCTCCTTTCAACACGCCATTGGTCGATAAAAAATAAGCGATCGCATCTTGCAAATAACCATTCAGACTAAACTCCGATTTCTCGTAACCGGCAATAAAATCGCTGAATAACATTTTGTTCTTATCAAACGTAAACAACCCATCCTTAACTAAAATGGGGGCCGGCAAATATTTACTAACAACATTAATATTCCTGATTTTAAGTGTCCCTGAATTATCAAGTTTTTCATAGCGGCCATTCACTGCATCATCCTGGGTACCTTGCAGTTTTACATCGGCATCAATAAATCCGTCAAGCGACAAGCTATCCTGCGCAAACACTTTATATACTTTTCCCACATCAATTATACCCCTTGCCTTAATATCATAAACAAGATTATTAAAATTATTCAGCAGAGCGGTTGCGGCAAAAGGTTGTTTTTCAAAATCAAAACTAACAGGATTAAGCGCAACCATGAGATCATTTAATTTTCCAGTCGCATCGCGTATATCTGCCTTTATATTAATATTCTCAATAGGCGCCGGATAATAAGAAGAATGCACAAATCCGTTGGAAAGATCTATAGTAGCAGTTGTAACAGGAAATTCATCCGCCTCTTTATCATAAACACCTTTAGCAACAATATGTGCCACACATTTTCCTTTAAGATCAAATGCTTCTATTCCTAATGCACGATCTAGCTGCTGCAGATCCATATCGGCATGAATGTTGGCAGCAATAAGTGGCTTGACAAGGCCCTTGAGATCGATCTTTCCTTTAAAAAAGTTTTTACCAACATTAAAATTGACAGAATCGATTTTTAATTCCAGACTATCAGTATTCAGTGAGGGCAGCCTCGAATGCAAGGTTAAAAAAATACCAGATACAGGAAGCGGGGACTTTTGATTATTTATATACCCATCGCGGATATTCATATTGAACACAAGCTCAGGGGCAATATTTTTTGAAGTAATATATTGCCCCTTTAGCTTTAATAATATATCCGTGGTACCATTGACCTCTGTTTTTTCGAGCCATTTCAGGTATTGTGGAGGGAGAGCAGTAACAAGATATTCCAGCTTGCTTTTATTTGAGTTGACAGTAAAATCGATATCATAACCATTTTGCAGGAAATCGAGTTTACCACTGAACTGTACAGGAAGTCTATTGACCCGGAGATTGTTTTTCTCGAAGAAAAAAGCAAGCGAATTGGTATTTATTTTGGTGATCAACTCGGCATTTACTTTTTTATTCATGAGGTAAGGCTCATTGCTTAGCATAAAATTCAATGAGCCAATTCTTATACGACTTGCCAAATCAAATATGTCATTGCTGAGGTCCCCAGTGCCTGAATAATCAAAACCTTTCGCATCAATATGCATTCCCGCAGAACGGTCGTTATATATTAATCGCGTATCTTCTATCTGTACCTTTTCAAGCCTAAGTGCCGTAGATGAAGTATCTGCATTTTTGGTATTTTTTTTATCAGACACATACACGTTATAATTAGCTTCTCCCTTTTCATTTACCTGCACATTGATGAAGCCATTCGACACAAATATCTTATCAATATGAATTTTTCGTTTGAATATCAGGCTGCCCAGGTTTATACCTAAAGCAATTTCATCTGCCGCCACTAATGTATCTTTTTTGAATGGGGCCGATCCTTTTAAGGTCACATCATGTAATGTTGTGGTAAGCGAAGGAAAATGATCAAAAAATGTGAGCCTTGCTTTAGAGAAGTTCACTTCTGCATCAAGGCTTTTATTGGCCCACCCTTTTACCTTTTCCACAACGGTGCCTGGAAATACGATAGGGATAAGGAACATCAACAGGATGATGGAGGGAACGGAGATCGCGATAATTTTAAGGAGCTTAAACACAACTCTTTTCATCCTGAATAATCTATTTTTAATAAATGGAAGTAAAGATAAGAATGGCGTTGCGATTACGCACAATTGCCTGTAAAGCATGTCCGTAATTTTACGGTGCAAATCAGGTATTGGTGCTCTATAGACAAAGGGAATGGTTTAATAGATTTGTACTGTTTTAATCTCATAAACTATGAATCCACTTGTTTACACGTCCTGGAAAGCGTATGATCTCAGGAAAAGCCAGGCAAAGGAAGACCCATCGGTATTTTGCCCCGAGCAACTTTGGGAGTTCAATTATTTACTTGATAACATTACTAATGCAGAGCCTAATTTAGAACCTATTATGGTGATACTTGCAATAAGGCAGGCCACCCGTGAAACCGTCGCTCCACGACCACGCAATTATTTTGTACAGATAGTAATGAAAAGCATCAGAAAAAGGAAAATGCAATGGGCGCAGGTACTTAATAATTCGAACCAGGATGCCGCATAACCCTAATCTTTTAGATTAAGATACTTCTGAACATCTTTATAGTTATCCAACTTTAAATCATTAGGTTTTACTGCCAGGGCACCACCTGGGATTAATACATACCTGTATTGGTAAACTTTTTCATTATTTTGATTTAAGCCCGTTGAGCCGTCCCCGGTAGCATAAATGAAAATATTTCCTTGCTCAAATAAGAGATTCATATTCTGGATCGATGTAAATCCATAAAGATCGTTAAATGGAAGGGGAAAAATTACAGGATTGGCAGCTGTGCTTGCATTCAGGTATACTTTTACTTCTCCTTTAGATAAGATGCTGTCAACCAGTTTTGGTGCAGGAATTTCGGCAATGAATACAAGGGTATCTCCAGTATTTTCATCAGTAATAGCTTCAAATGCAACATCGAGCCAATCAGAATATATCACATTCGCAGTTCCTGGAGCGCCTCTCTGCCCCTGCTGCCCTGCGGGGCCTGCCGGACCTTCGGGGCCTGCCGGGCCATCTTTTTGACAAGAAACAAGTGTGCATAAAGCCAGTACGATGTACAGGGCAAATTGGGGCTGATATTTTCTCATAAACGTTTTTTCAATTGGATTTAAATATACCAATAATTATGTTAAAATCTCATTACTGCAGCGTACCGGTAAAGAAAAAATCCGGGTTATTCTGGCTGGTAAACTGGCCCAAGGTTGCACCACCAGCCGAATAATAATCAATTTTGAAAAGATCGTTTGCCAGGTAGCTCAACAAAGGCATCATTTCGTTTTGCACAGCCGAACCATTTCCATTAGCAGTTTCCAACGTCAAATAGGTCAGGTTTGAGGAATTAAACGCATAACTGAAAACATACTGAGCCAGGAAAGCGCTTCCTTCCTGGAATACAGTAACATTAAGCGCCATCATCCCTGTTTGTGCATCGAAAATAAATGCCATTTCACCAAGATCGAGTTCGTAAGCACTATTAATAAGATTTGTTTTTATTTGCTCGTACACATTGGTAAATTCAGCAGACTGACCCGGCAATGCCGTAACAGGAACAGTAATAGTGGTAAGCGATCTTCCAATAACCTGGTTAAATGGAAATAACGGACCGCCTGCATCAATAATATTGACCCTGGTACCAGCAGCAAGAAAATAATATACCTGTAACCCTGCATCCCAGAATAAATCCTGAAAGGTATAACCACCAACTGTAACAGGATTTTTTAAATGCAAACCATAAGTTGTATGGCTGAAAGGTGCAGCAATGGTAACAAAGTTATTTCCATTCGCGTAATTAAAATTTATTCTGTAGAGAAAAAGATTTAGTGAAACGCCGATTTTTGAATTATCAGTGGCGGGAAAATAAAGAAAATTATTACTGCCAATATAGTTAACTGTGGCCAGCATAATATTACCCATTTCTCCATTAAATGCATCTGCAATTTCCTCCTCCGTTGCACGGATCATGTAAGCATCACTGTTATTAAAATTTCCTTTAAGCACTATTGTATCACCAGGAGCACCCTGTGTAAAAGAAAAATCATAATCAGTTCCCCACCCAAAACCATTTGCCTGTGCAGGGCTAAATGAAACATCCCGATCGGGATCTGCAGCAACATGAATGTAACTGTATGTGTCGAATATTAAAGAAGGACGTTGCAAAGCTTTTAAACGAAATGAGCTCTCTTTTGGCACTAAGGCCATATCTAACAAAAAATCAGATACCATTACAGTCCTGTTCGAATCCGGAAATCTTACATAATAGGTGAGCCCCCCTACTTCAATATCCTGATTGCGCAATCCCTGTGGATACACAAATAATTTCCATCCCGGGGCCTGCATCAATGCATCCTCATAAGCGGCAAGAACTTTGGCCAACCGGATATCTGCAGGATCTTCAAATAAATCATCCGTTTTTTTTGTACATCCTGTAATAAAAAGGGTTGCAAAAAATATATAAAATAATTGTTTCATTTTATCTTATTAATTAAGGATACAGCATTGCGGTAAAATAATTGCCCGGTGCTCCCTGCGGTGTAAATCTTATTCTCGGAAACACACTTTCACTGGGATCGGCGTACCATGATAAATTAAACTGGTTATTTGAAAAATAATCTAACAATGGTTGCACTGCATCTTTTATAAATGCACCGTTACCATCTTCTGTACTATAAGTATAATCTATTGTTGTACCAACCTGACTGATATTATATTCAAATTGTGCAACGCCCAGGTTAGTGCCGTTAATTGTAATAAATACAGCCAGTACCGAAGTGGTTGCACTGGTTGCCACCATTGCAACAGAATCCATAACCAGCGCATTTGAGCCAGGAATAACAGTAACTGCATCGGCAGATTGTTGAAAAATATTGGCGAATGTTGCTGATAGCGGACTTAATGCAGTATTTGCAGGGTTAACAACCGCTGCAGAGAATTTTTTCTGATAACCAAAGGCGTTCTGTATTTCGGGAACGGGCGCAATATTATAAAGAGCTGTAAACACACGATTACGCAGACTGTTAAAATCAATATTCCATGAAGTCTCAAAATAATCAATGATCATCTGCTCTTTCTTTTTCAGGACCTGCTGGGCAAGTGTGTTTGTTGTAGACACCAGTTCATTGAATTTATCCTTGCCCATCGACAACATTATAGCTACCATTTCAGCAAAATCATCTTCAGCTTTATTTTTCGCATATGGAGTGATATACCCATTATCTAATGCTTCTTTAGGTGAAGTATTGAACCATGTGGAAGAGTATCCTGCAAACCCGTTTTTTGCAGAAATACCAACGAAATCAGGAGGGTATAAAATAATTCTGTGTAAAACGTGGGCAAACTCATGATGCACAGTTTCTATCAGGTACATTACTGATGCCTCAGGATTATTGAAATAGTTTTGGTTAAGATCAAAAAATGTAACACTGTTCGACCCTTCTGCTCTTCCTGCTATTGCAGAACCATCAACCTGGTATGATACACTACCTGTTAATTTTAATTGTTTAGGTGTATATTTTTTCATGAAGATATCACTGCCGGTTTCTGCATTATATGGATCGATCCATACTTGTTTAAGCACCCTCATTGCAGGAATGATCATACTTTCATCCGGGGGAGTCAGGGTTTTATCAAGATCATTGTCAGACTGATCCCAGCGATATTTAACAGCTATATTATAAGGAGTGGTTAAGCTATCAAGCAGCCATTGATCGATGGCGGTGCGTGGTACCGTTTCGCCGCCCAGTTCAATCGGGGGTATTACGTTTAGTTCTTCTTTTTTACAGGAAGAAACTAAATATATGATGGTGAGCGGCAATAATATTTTGAAAGTTAATTTCATCCGTATATTTTTCTTTTTTTAATGGTCTGATGGAACTCCGCATACACATTACTCTGTGCCTGATATTTTCTAATGCTTCGTTTCATAACTGATGTTTAAATTATCTGGGATTAGGTTCAAGCCCGGCCTGCACAGTTAATGGTGGCAACTGCAGCATTCTCCTGTTATCATCTGCGTTTACAATAATCTGTTCTCCGTTTGTTGTTGTATGAATAACAGGAATACCCCAGCGCAACATATCAAACCAACGCAATCCTTCATGAATAAAAAATGCACGTTTAAAATCGAGTATCGCGTTTAATGCCGCGAGGGACGTATTGCTTGTCCCGTAAAAATTCTGCAATTTGGCATTAGTAACCCTATCTGTAGCGGGATCATACTGATCGATTGTTTTACTTACGAAAATATTCATATCGGCGACGGAAGCAGATAAATTCCCCGACAATAAATATGCTTCTGAACGGTTCAGCAAAGCTTCTTCTGATGTCAATAAAGGAATTGTATTGTAAGGATTGCCTATCGTCGCACTTATTGATTCCTTTACAAAATATTCTGAAAACTTGGGGATATTATAAGCCTGTGGTGTTCCATAAACAGGTAATGCATATCGCCATCCTGTAACATTATTACTGAAAAACAGCCTGGAGGCTATATTAATTCCGAGTCCATAACGAAATGAGGGAAAACTGCGGCCCCATATTGAATTCGATTCCTGTAATAAAAGATTGCCTGGGGTTTCTGCCCTGGTGTATTGATTTTGCAGGTCCACGTATTGGAAAGCGTTCCATTCCTGGCTGTTCCATGGGCGTAATTCTTCTGCCGGCGTTTGCCCTAATGCAACATTAGCATAAACAATCACTTTTTCATAATCCTGTTTAAATAAATAAAACCGGGCGGCAAATGCTGCTGCTGCTTTTTTATTAAAATGAAACCTTGGAGCGTTGCCATAAATTCTATCATCTATTAAGGGATATCCCCGCAGCAAATCTTTTTCTATCATATCGTACACATAGCCCACAGTTTTTCGTTCATACTGTTGAAATGTTATTGTTTCGGGCACAGTAACATAGGGAATACCAGGATCGTTTGCCGCAGTGGCAGAGTCATATATTTTAGAAAACAAACTGACCAGCATAAAATGCGCGTACGCCCTTGCCATCAATGCTTCGCCTTTATGCGGGTTTAATGCAATTGTATCTTCTCTGTCTTCAATGTATTCAAGCGCCTGGTTAGCGGCTGCAATTGCTTTGTAACAGGCGTTCCAGTAAAATGCAGGGCAGTCAGGATTGTCTGGCGCCACCTGGCTGTCTTCAAACCTATATGCATCCCTGTTTATCTGATCCGCATAATCAATACCGGAAGATACAAGGCCCTTATCTTCAGCATTATCCGACATTGCCTCGCAAAACAAAATATAATTCCCCTGGGGATATGCAGATGTTAATAATTGCGCAATCTGGTCAGGCGTTTTAATCTGCGTTCGGTTATCAGGCTCTTTGTCGAGATATTTTTTGCAACTACCAAAAAGAAAACCAACAACAAGTATATATAAAAAATATTTTTTCATAAATCACTCTTTAAAACCCAACTCTTAATGATAATGTAGCCTGTTTATTAATAGGAAGCGCTACCCCACCTGCATCAAAAAATTCCGGGTCCTGGCCATGCAGGTCATTAGCAGCATATAATAACAAAAGATTTGTTCCGACGAGATTCAGTGAGACAGTTTTAAATGGTGTTCCCTGTAATAAAGTATTTGGTAATGAATATGCCAGGGTAACCGACTTTAAACGCACAAAAGAACCATCTACCACTCTCGCGGTCGAATAATTATAATTATTATATGCATAAGCACCAGCGCTATTTAATCTTGCTACATGTATTTCGTCTGCAATAGCCGGAATATTTGTTATTGATTCATCGCCAGGAATTAACCACCTGTTTTTAAATGAGTTCGGCATTGCATCAAGATCACTGTATCCATCTCTGAAAACCGGATTTAATCTTATTTTATTTCCTGCCTGGTAAGAGATATGAATATTAAGTGAAAAGTTCTTATACCCGAATGTATTAGTAAATCCCCCGATGATTGTTGGATCTACCGGGCCTTCATATTTCAGGAAATCAGTTATTTCACTTTGCAGATATACGGCGCTGCCCGTACCACCTTTCTCATTGGTAAACACAGGTTGCCCTTCCTGATCCAAACCCTGGAATGGTATGGAGAATAAGCCACGAACAGGGTATCCTATTTTTGCGCCACCTTCAGGAACAACCAGGTCAAAAATCAGCGGAAGGTTTTCGGCATTTGTAATTTTGGTGGTATTATATCCAAATGTCAGGTTTGTTTGCCAGTAAAAATTCCCGGTAGCATAAGGTCTTCCTCCAATAGTTAATTCTATTCCTTCAGATTTGAGATCTGCATAATTAGCTGCTTTATAAAACTGACCACCAATCCCTGAGGTCCTGATCAGGTTAATCAAATCAAGACTTTTCCTTCTGTAGGCATCCACAGTAATATTCATCCTGTTATTAAACAACCCGAGATCAACACCAATATTTCCTTCATATTTCTTCTCCCATGTTAAATCAGCATTTTCGAGATTTTCGATATCAATGGCCAGTTGTCTGTCGTTAAGATATGGCCTGTTAGTTAATTGGGTCCTTAATACAGCCAATGAATTGGTAGCATTCCCATAATTAGCATTTAATCCATAACTCGCCCTGACGGTCAAATAACTAATTGAACTGGCATTAGACATAAACGCTTCCTGGTCCACATTCCAGCGGCCTGCAAGTGTCCATGAATTCAACCATCGTGCTTTTTCTGAACGTCCCAGCCTGTTGGAGCCATCCCTTCTCATAGTTGCATCAAGAGTATATCTTTTGTCATATGTATATCTTGCGTTGGCAAAATATCCCACAAATCTTTCATATTCATTTCCTCTGCTGTAATACTGTAAGCTGCTTTCAATAAACTGCTTTAATATTCTGTAGTCCACAAAAGGAACGCCCCCGTTCTCATACTGGTAACCAAACCCTGTATTACTTGAATTCTGCCTGTCGGCATATTTTACTTCCTGCCCTATTAAACCCTGTAGCTGATGAACTGTAGCAAATGTTTTATTTAATGATAAGGTATTTCTGAAAGTATAGTTCTTTAGCTCATCATCTGTTCGGTTATAAAAGCCACCATAAGGTAATACCACGACCGGTTCGGCCTCAGGATTGTCTGCATCGCGATAAAGAAACCTGTTCATTTCTTTTATTGCAGAAGTTGATGCTGCACGATATGCGTTTGCCTGGTTGGAGTTTTCTGTTACCTGATGTTCTTTCGATGTTTTTACATAACGTATGGCTCCAATAAAATTATAATTCAACCATGAATTGATTTTATACTGTGCATCGGCAGTAAGTCCGAGATCCATCAAACCCAGGTCTATATAATTATTATTTAATTCATTAATAATATTGAACGGGGCATAATTTCTCCTGAAATATTCCAGATCTCCATTTTCATCGTAAGCAGTTAATACACGGCTGGAATTAATTGCATAACTAAATGGGTTAATATCAAAATCGCGATCGTAAGCACCTTCTACGGGATTGCTCCTGCGATTTACTGTTCCGGGGGCACGCTGCTGTCTTACAGCGCCAAGCACTTTAAATCCTGCAGAAAATTTATCTGAAAAATTATAAGTGTTCCTAAGATTAGCAGTATATCTTTTTACATTATCAGCTATTGTCCATCCCTGGTCATTATAAAAACTTATAGAAAAATAGGATTGGGCCTTATCACTTCCCTGTGAAAAGCTCAGTGAATGCTCCTGCGTCAGTGAATTACGGAACAATATATTGAACCAATCAGTATTTGCCCGTGCATATCTTAATAAAAATGCATTACGCTCTTCAGGAGTATTTTTCAACGCAAACTCACCCGTTAAGGGATCGATGGTTTTGATAAGGTCCGCCATTTTCCCATAGGGACCAGCATTAGCGCGATCGGCAATACTATTAAAATCAAGAAACCCTTTTCTTTCAAGCTCTGCATAAATTGACATCTGGTCCCCCGAATTCATAATGTCGAAATTCTGGTAACCCGGCTTTAGCTGGACACCAAAATTGCCGGTATAATTAATTGAGGTTGTTCCTGATTTACCGCGTTTGGTTGTTATAACGATCACGCCATTCATTGCCCTTGCTCCATATAGTGCAGTAGCTGCCGCATCTTTAAGAATGTCAAAGCTTTCAATATCATTGGGGTTTAATCCCGCAACAGCAGATCCCAGCAAAGTATTCGGATCGCCACTGGAAAGCTGGTCGTTTGAAACATTCACAATATCTTCCAGCACCACTCCATCTATTACCCATAAAGGTTTATTGTCGCCTGTAATTGAGGTTGCGCCCCTTATACGCACTTTAGGCGCCGTACCAAATGTTCCACTTACATTTTGAATAGCAACACCTGCAGCTCGTCCCTCAAGCATACGACTTACATCTGTTACTCCGCTGGTTTTGATCTGGTCCATATCCAGTTTTACGGATGCCCCGGTGAATTTGCTCTTTTCAATACGCTGGAAGCCTGTTACGATAACATCAGTTAATGTTCCTGCTATAGAAGAAAGATTAAGCGTTAGGTATGATTGCCCCGTTGCCAGTACAACCTCTCGCGTTTCGAAACCGATATTACTAATCACCAATGTAGCTCGTGATGGCACATTATACAGCACGAAATCGCCATTTGGCCCTGTAGTGGTGCCGATATTACTGCCTTTTACAGAGACAGAAGCACCCTGAAGACCAGCGCCTGTACTGTCTATTATTTTGCCTTGTATGGTAGTGTCCGAAGATTGAACAGGGCTATTGACGTTCGCCACAGCAACAAAGCTATACAGGCAAAAAAACAGGATGAAGCTTAAAGCAATTGACGGTTTCGATTTTGGATGCATACTTACTCCCCTCTTTTTAGGACCGACAATTTAATCTACCTTTTTGGTTCCTGGATATACTATACAGACATTTTTCAGAAAATAGTCGCTGCTTTCGTAACTTATCTAAGCCATGAAGAACATTTTTATTCTATACTATGCTTTTAAAGATGCCCGTACCCCCTGGTATGCAAAGCTGACAGCCCTGTTGTCGATCATTTACCTTTTGAGCCCTGCGGATTTTATACCCGATATCATTCCTTTTGCCGGTTATATTGACGACCTGGTGATAGTTCCTTTTCTGATAAATATTTCTTCAAAGCTGCTTCCTGAAGATGTAAAACAACTTGCCTCACAAAAAGCATCAAAGAATAACAAGCAATTAAAATGGCTGATAGCAGTATTGGCAATCTTAGTTATTGGCCTGATGGCATTGTTTTTTTATCTGCTTACAAAAAACTAATCTCATGGCAAAATATTCTAAAAAGGCACAATCGAAGGTGAAACGTGCCATGCATGAAATGAAGGAAGGAAAATTAACATCAGGCAGAAGTGGTCGTAAAGTAAAAGATCCAAAACAGGCTATAGCTATCGGTTTGTCTGAAGCACGTGAAGAAGGGGCAAAAGTGCCTGCTAAGAAAGGAGCTAAGAAAAGAGGGAGGCCTGCAAAAAAAACAGCCACAAAGAAAACAGCGAAAAAGAAATCTTCTGGCAGACCAGGCAAAGTTGGCCGTCCTAAAAAGAATTAATTAAAGCAGGGCTCTGCTTACGTTGTCGTTATGGCTTTGGCTCACACAACGGAACAACCTGCTGTAACAATTCCCGGTGATTCCGCTAATGATCCCCTGCAAAGACCTTCAGCTTTAATATCCATCCTAAAGCTAAAAAGCATATTTTCGGCCTTAGAATTTTTATGTTAATGAGGATATTGCTGAATGTTTTACTGGTTATTACACCGTTTATTTTAACTGCACAACGTACCGCAAAAACCGTAGATGGCCCAAAAGGCACGATTGGGTTTTATCAATACCTGCCACCCGATTATACATCGGAAGGTGAAAAGAAACCATTGATTATATTTTTGCATGGCATAGGAGAAAAAGGTACTGGCTCTGAGAAGGACCTTGAAAAAATCAATTGCTGCGGTATCCCAAAATATATTAACCTGGGTCATACAATGCAGTTTACCTGGAACGATAAAACTGAAGGATTTGTAGTGTTATACCCACAGCTATATTCACGCTATGGCACATGGGAGAATTATTATATCGACGCAATGATCAAATATGCGTACGCTAATCTGAATATCGATACCAACAGGATATTTCTAACAGGGCTAAGTCTTGGCGGTGGCGGCACATGGGTATACTCATCTTCATCTTTAACCAATGCCAAAAAATTTGCAGGTATTGCACCCGTTGTATCGCCTTGCTTTATGGGCAATGGATGCAATATTGCAAAAGCTGATCTTCCAATTTATGCGATACACGCCCTGGATGACGATAAAGCCAGCTATACCTGTACAACCAACGCGATTAAAAGTATTGTTGATTGCGGCACACATGCTATTCCAAATCTTATAATGTTTGAAAAAGGCGGGCATTATGTTTGGGTTAAACGTGCTTACGATACAGCATATAATTACTTTAACCCCAACATTTATGAATGGATGCTTGCACAGAACCGTTTATTAAAACCAAATATTAAACCCATAGCCAGGGCAGGAAATGATACCACTATCTCATCTACACATGGAACAGCCATCTTTGATGGCTCCGCTTCTACTGATGCCGATGGTAAAGTAGTGAGACATGTATGGCAGAAAATTGAAGGCCCCCCCTATGGAATTTTATCAGATGATGTGACTGCAAAACCTGTTGCCACCGGCTTAACTTATCCAGGCATATATACTTTCCAGCTTCGTGTAATTGACGACCGCGCCGAATGGAGCACCGACACAATCAGAGTTACTGTTGTAGACGGGAACGTAATTAATTAATCATTTTAATTTGATCCTGTATAAATAGGCATCACAGGTCATGTATAATGTGTGCTCGTCTGTATCAAGAGCGCAATTAGAAGTTGCCTGGCCCGTATATATTCTTGCTATCGGTTTCCCTGCAGGATTAAATATCCAGATACCGCCGGGCCCTGAAGCAAATACATATCCATTTTTATTTATTTTAAATCCATCAGGTGCGCCAGGTAATTTTTTTTCCTCTTCAGATATTTTATAGAAAACAGATTTACTCTTAATTAATCCTTTATTATCAAGCTCATACTTCATCCAGGACATATTTTTGTTGTCAGAATGTGCAACAAGCAGAAACTTTTCGTCGGGCGTTAGCGCTATTCCGTTTGGATAATTATATTCTCCCGTAAGCAGGTCAACTTTCCCATCAGGTGTTACTTTATAAACCCCATGATGAGGCTGCTGTTTGGCAGGATCATCAGTTCCTTTATCCAGTCCATAAGGGGGATCAGTAAAATAGAGGTTGCCATTAGAATGAAATATGGCATCATTGGGACTATTCAATTTTTTTCCCTGGTAACTATCTACAAGCGAGGTAAACATTGCATTTGGAACATCAAGTGGGGCATTCATTCTTGCCACCCTTCTGTATCCATGCTGGCATAATACAAGGTTTCCTTTATGGTCGAGTAATAATCCATTTGATCCCGGTTCTCTTTCAGGAATATTTGGTCCTGAATATCCCGAAGAATCAAGGTATAGTGACGCCCCCTCCCCTTCCTTCCATTTATATACTTTATTTTTGGGTATATCAGAAAACAATAAATAATCACCGCCAGGGATATAAAGTGGCCCCTCGGTCCATTCATACCCCTCTGCAAGATTTTCCACTTTTGAAGCAGTGTCCAGAACATTTAATGCTTCGGTATCCAGGATTTCTATTCCCGTATTTGCTGCTATTTTGAATGTGGAATCCCCACTGTTCGTTTCAGCCTGACTTCCAGCATTCTCTGCACAGGAAAGAAAACATATTACCACTACAATGAGAACAATCAATTTATTCATACAATCAGTTTTTATAAACAAGAATATCCTTATTTAAATTTTCCATTATTATCTCGTTATTGATTTTATAAATCAAAACGGGATTAAACTCTTGAATAGCTTTCAACAAATCATATATTGGAGAATTAAGTATCCCCCTTGGGCCCTTTAATTCATAAAGCGTCAGAAAACCCGCATCTGCAAAATTACAAATGGCATTGATGGTCCACCAGGCAGCAAATTGCGTATGCAGTCGCGGGTCATCTTCGCGGCTGTTAAAAACGACCGGAGAAACATACACAGGTTTTTCGCCAATTCTTTCTCTCAATGTTTGAATAGTAGTATGCTGACTACCAAGGTTTTCCAATATCGACCTGTTATCGTCCTGGTGTACCTGCGGGCTAACCATAAAACTGAATACATCCGATTGAATATTTTCAATATCACAACCATTAATATCAGCAAACCACCCACTATTACCAAAGCCCA
>CAYLVR010000016.1:0-6667 GCA_964387165.1 uncultured Chitinophagaceae bacterium
ACGGAACCTGTGCCTCACCAGCCATAGCTTTAGCCAGTAAAGTTTTTCCTGTTCCCGGAGGACCCACTAATAATGCGCCTTTGGGGATTTTTCCGCCAAGCGCTGTATATTTTTTAGGGTTTTTGAGGAAATCAACGATCTCCATCACTTCCACTTTTGCTTCATCAAGACCGGCAACATCAGAGAAATTAATATTCACTTTAGTGCCTTTATCGAATAAGGTGGCGCGCGATTTACCGATATTAAATATGCCACCTGGTCCGGCTCCACCGCCTGCGCCTCCTCCCATCTTCCTCATCAGCATTATCCATATCAGGACAATCACCAGTAGTGGAAGAATAAAATTCAGTACACCCGGAAGCCATTCACCTTCCTGCACGATTGAGATAGGAACAGCTGTTGCGGGATCTTTTTGTGCTTCTTCCTGCATACGGGCCGACCATTCATCTGCCTTGGCAACACGAAACTCGAAATGAGGGCCCGGCTTCTCAGCCGACCAGTTATTACCCAGTTTTTCCTTGTAGTAGGACTTTTGTAAATTCTCTTTTTTTATATAAACCCTTACGAGGTTTTTATTGGTAACGAGAACGAGTTTGGATACATCGCCAGTTGCCAGCATTTTAGTGCGGAACTCGAGTTCGGAGTCCAGTTGTTTTGCATCGGGGGTGAGTGACCCGAAAAACTGGAACCCTATCAGTACCGCGAAGATGATGGCCCATATCCAATAAATATTGAATTTGGGTCCCTTTTTAGGGGAGTTGGGGTCATCTTTGGGCCGCAACTTTGGGAAGCTCCTGTCGTTCTGTCTTGAATCGTCTTGTGCCATATTGTATAGCTTCTCGCTAATCTTTAATTTAAAGTGAGTTGTGTTCTTCCGCCTGGGCGTCGCTCCACATTTCTTCCAGTTTATAAAACTTTCTTGTTTCCGGTTGCATGATATGGATCACTACATTTACATAATCAACCAATACCCACTGACCGGTTTGCTGCCCCTCAACCTTGTAAGGTAATTCTTTAGTAGTTTGTTTGGTGAGATATTCAATATAATCGGCAATAGCTTTTACCTGTGTAGAGCTGGATGCTTCACAGATAATAAAAAAATCAGCTACTGCTTCTGGTATTTTACGCAGATCCATCGATACGATATGTTCCCCCTTTTTTTCCTGGATCGCGGATATAATGGATTTAAAAAGTTTGGAATTCCTGGTTAATCTTCCTGCACTGGATCTCTTACGCCTTGTTGTTAAAATTGACAATTGTTCCAATAATCAAAACATTTTTTGTGAATGAATATATTTGGGGGTCATATTATTAATATTAATCCAAAAATAGGAATTTGTTTGCACAAACCTTAGTTCATAATACTCCCAATGAGCCATTTATTATTTTGTCGTCCATAGGCAGTACCAACAACTATGCCATGGCAAAGTTGCATGCCGGAATGGTACCTGGGGGTACATGCTTCATGGCTATCGAACAAACGGCCGGAAAGGGCCAGAGGGGGCGCTCCTGGGAGGGGGGGGCTGGCAAAAACATCACTATGAGCACTGTTTTTCAGCCTGCTGCGTATGAACCTTTTTTATATTCGGCGGCGATGGCACTGGCCTGTTATGATTTCATTAACGGTTTCGATGTTAAAAATGTTTCTATTAAGTGGCCCAATGATATTTATATTGGTGACAGAAAGGCAGCAGGGATTCTTATAGAAAATATGATGCGTGGCGCCACCTGGCAGTGGGCCATTGTTGGTACCGGCATAAACCTTAACCAGGATGAATTTCCGGCTTCTTTGGTCAAGGCTATTTCAATAAAACAGGCGACAGGGGCGTACCACGATCTTGTTTCTTCTGCCCGTCTTCTTCATCAGCGTATTCTGATACGGGAGAAATGGTTGAAAAGCTCTTCTTCTTCGGAGATCATGGATGAGTATAATTTGAGGTTGTATAAAAAAAATGCAGAAGTGAGGCTCAAAAACGGCCCGGCGGTTTTTAATACGGTGATTAAAGAAGTTAGTGCAGGTGGCGAACTTATTACTTACGATACGATCGAAAGAAGGTTTAATGTGGGGGAAATCGAGTTTGTTTAATTCCGTAGCATGAGCAGGCCGGGTAATGACCAAATTCCCAGGCGCACGTGCCTGCTTCAGCAAACCAGCTTTGCCTATCTCGTAAACGAAAAACGTCTGCTCGTTTTATTCCCCGCTTCATCTTCGGCAAATATTTCCAGTATATGTGCTCCCTTTAAACATTTCTCATCAAACTGATAAATAAAATTGCGGCCCTTATCATTGGTGAACCTTAGCCATTTCCCATCTAATTCTGCACGAACATTTTTTACTCCGGGTAAATTATCTTTTACTGTGAATATTATTCTTGTGGCTTTGCTAAGATCAGATCCGTTAGCAAATCCTGATGGAACAATCACAGGTGCTGTTGTATCCCGAATCAATTGAAAATTTCCGAAATCCCTGAATTTTGCCGATGCCCATTCCTGTTGCCATTGTACTTTTTGCACTGCAGATTTACTTCCATAACTCCATTGCATTACTGTAAATGCACTGTCTTCTTTAGTGAAACTGGCATCCGGTTTTATTCTTATTAAAAATGGTTCCTGTAAGGGAATATATCCTGCTCCTATGGTATGTACTTCGCTTATCACATTCGGGTTTGAAGAAACTGTATTAGCATATTTAACATGTACAGAATCATACAGGCATTTTTCGCCGATGTAAAATTCACAGTTTTCTGTTTCAAATCCATCCAGCATCAGGGGATAAAATATTTTGCCAGGCGGCGTTGGCGCCGTGCTGCTTTTATAATCGTACTGTACTTTTGTATTTAATTCTGTAGCATTTCCTTCTGTGTCTATCACTTCGATAGTAATATCGTAAATATTGCCATCGCTGATGTCAATCACCCCGCGGCCACCGCCGTTTGTGTAAATCGAATTAATATAACCCGGCAATTCACATAAATGCTGGAGATAAGCGCCACCGTTTATTTTGTATTTATAATCAATATGCGCGTTCAAATACCTGGTTGAATTATAACTGATATTATCCATTTGGAAGGACTCTTCTTCTTCGTCGTTAACAGATAAAGTTGCTTCGAATATTCCATTGAGGTTTGCTGAGCCTGTGTGCGTATCATAAGCAGTTATAGCGAAACTGATAAAGGGTGAGGTTACTTTAATAATTCCCGGTGTGGTTATATATTTTTTTCCATTGGCTTTTACAGGAATTATTCTGGGAGTCTGTTCATATACACTGCGTGTTCTGTCGAATATAGCGAGACGCAGTATTCGCGGTGGCACGTTATCTGCTACCGGCAATCCGAACAATAAAGGGTTGAGGTTTACTTCGTCTGCAGTTCTTCTTATTTCAAAATGGAGATGCGGCGCCTGCGAGCCCCCGGTGTTGCCACTGAAGGCGATAAATTCGCCGCGCTTAACCGGAAATTTTTCCTGGGGAATATCCAACGATACCCGCCACGATTCGAGGGCATACTGTTGTTGCTTAACGTAAGCGTCTATTTTAGTGGCGAAATTATTTAGATGGGCGTAAACCGTCGTATAGCCGTTAGGGTGAGTGATATATATGGCACGACCAAATCCTCCCGGTTCAATTTTAATCCTGGAAATATACCCTTCAGCAGCAGCATAGACGGGCAGGTTTTGACGTTGCTGGGTTTTTATATCGATCCCCATGTGGTAATGGTTGGAGCGTAGTTCCCCAAAATTCCCCGAAAGATTCATGGGAATGTTAAGTGGATTTCTAAAATACCCTTTAGGGTAATCTGTCTGGCTTTTAGTTAGAATAGTCGTTAACAATAAGATAACTGTCAGTAGGGTGCGCATGGTACAAAAATACCATTTAAATGGTACGGTTTTTTCTAATCCTTATACAGCGTTTTTATGTAAATAGTTGTCATATTATAGAATCTTAAACCCCGTGGCCATGAGTACATTCAGTAAAAAATGGGCAGTCATTCTAATCCTCGTAGCAGGCACATTCATTGCGATTTTCAAAGGCACTGAAGCCCGTCAGAAGTTTGTATTTAAGATTAAAAACCGCTTCGAAGAGAAGAAGCAATTAGCCGAGCAAAAGAAGCTTTTGCAGGCTGGCGGTGTAGCCCTTGATGACATCGAAATGGCCGCTTTTCACAGATAATCTGTTTCTTATTGGGAATTTTTTTCCGGCTGGGGGAATGGTCGGATTTACAGTGTTCTTAATTTTCGCGTTATTTCTATTTCTGCATTAAAAAGTTTTCCACGTTGAAAATGCCCCTGAAGGTCATAGGCCATGCATTCGAGTGGGCTCATTCTGTAGCCATGTTCAATTAATCCTATTGCATACAGTTCCAGGAATTTTTCCGATCCCAACTGTTTCCATTGAACTGTATGAACAAGTTCATGGAAATGCAGAACCTCATCGTTCTTTAAATAATTTAATGCGAAGAAGGAATTCATGTAAGTGATGCCGGCAACATTTATACTGTTCATTTCCGGAAATAGAGGCAGGTTCATTTCTTCGAATGGAAAAACCGGGATTTTATCTGTGTAAATTACATAGGTGTTTTGCAACGTCTCCTTTTGAAAATAGGATGGTAATCGTCTAAAGTTTAGATCAGACATCCTTATTCGCGCTGAATTGTGATTCAGAAGAGTATTATCTATCCATTTCTTTACGAATGGGATTTTTTCGAGGTAGTTTTGAGGGGGTAGCAATATTTATTTCCTGTTTTTCTCCCTGTTATTTAAAAAATCAATCGTTTCTTGCGGGAATCCTCCACATCTCTCTATAGCTTCATCAGCCATTTTATTCATCATAACAATATAAGGATCATTACTATGATCACGAATATGCTCACTAATTTTCCAGGTTATTGGTCCTATTGGTTTTGGTATTACTAAATTTTCCTCCATAATATTGATAATTATTTTCTATAAAAAAGAAAGTTTCGTAATTCCTGCCAGTAGTGAAAGGTTCAAGCTTATTATTATACTCACCGTAAAGTTCAAATAATTTTTATACTTCTACAATATTTTTTGATATGCCTATTTGATAAAGTCGGGTCCTGGTTTTTGTGCTGCCTTTAATAAGGTAAGGCAATAAAACTACTGTAATTTATTAAAGTAACCGGTGATTCAGACATATTTTAGTGCCACAAACAAGATGGCAGTTAAAAGACCGGGAACAAGAAAATTTTTGTCTCTGGCAAGCAGCCAAAGGCCGATAAAGAGGATAAAAGAATAGGCCGTTATGAGCTGAGGGAAGTTTATCTGGATATTATTTGTAACAGAAAAAGAAAAGCTGCCTAAAAATTCTATGGAGCTGTTCATGAACCATATCATATAATGAAGACAGAAGCCGGTAAACTTTGCAACAACCGGGAAAAAAGAAACTGCACACAGCACTATTTCGCCAATGAGTATTATGCTGGAAACAGGAACGGCTATAAAGTTTGTGATTAAAAATAAATTAGGGAACTGGTTGAAATAAAAAATACAAACCGGGGTCGTGAAGATCTGTGCGGAAATTGTGACGGCATTTAATTTCCAGATATTATTGAGGATTTTGTTTTTGAAAATGAATAAATGATAGATTGGTTTTTGGAAGATAACGATACTTAATAAGGCTAAATAGGATAATTGAAAACCCAGGTCCCAGAGCCAGTAAGGGTTATAGCATAATAAAAAAAATGCGGAGGCTGCGAGGTTGTTGTAGATTGATGTGGGTCTTGAAAAGGATTCTCCGGCTACAATGAAAGTGAACATGACGGCTGAACGTAGTACAGAGGGTGAGGCGCCGGCAAGTAAACTGAATATCCAGAGGCCGGAAATGATGATTAATGGTTTGAGAACGGAACCCATCCCGACACTGCTGCTAGAATTTTTTTTATTCGTTTTTCCTACGGGCAACAGCACCCTCCCTATTGATGAGATTGGCAGACATACATATTTTAATAGAATGTAAATTAAGCCAAGATGTAAGCCAGAGATGGCCACTACATGAATCACACCGGTGTTGCTGTAGGATTTCATCAGCTCTTTATCTACATCATCCTTATAGCCGATTAATAATGCTTCGGCGAGGCCAGATTCTTTTTTACCGGGAATATATTTTTTTATTGTCTTAATTACCCAATGCTGAATATTAAATAAAAATAAATTGAACCGGTTAATATCTTTTCCTTCTAATAATACAAATTCACCCGGGTTAAGAAATACCTGGTAATGAATGTTTTTTAATGCGCAGTATTTTTTATAATCGAATGTGCCAAAAACCGGAAGGTTTTCTATCGGACTGAGCGATTTTACAAAGGCAATTCTGTCGCCGTATTTTAGCTCGATTAAGGAAGAATCTTTTCTGAAATAAACCAGGATATCAGTAGATAAATAACTTACAGATGCCAGTGCTTTCCAGGATTTTGGTTTTTCTGATAATGGCTCTTTAATAGAAACAATAATCGGCGAACCGGATGCTGATAATTGCGCCAGTTTCTTCACCTCCTCAGCATAATCATTAATCGACGTAACAAAACATCCAAAGAAAAATAATATACCATTTAATAACAGTGCATAAATCCAACTATACCTAAACCTGAATGATAACCCTGTAAACGAAAGGAGGAATAATAAAACAAAGCAGCCCGCGATTACAAAAGCC
>CAYLVR010000016.1:6677-26309 GCA_964387165.1 uncultured Chitinophagaceae bacterium
GCCGCAATGTTTACATCAATGCTGTGGTAATAGGATACGGCAATACCTCCTATAAATGGAATCACCAGCCTGACAAAAGGAGCCTCTTTCATGAGGCAATGTTACCGGCCTGGAGAATATATTACAAGGTGAAATCACGAAAGGTTAACGTTAAATCCCCCTGCAGTCAGCGTGTATCCAGAGCTCCCCACGCCCCCCTTTTTCAAAGGGGGAGGGTAGATTCCCCGACACTTTGAAATAATTGCATACAAACCAGACTGTAGGAGGATTATTTACTTAAATACATGCTTCTATCCTTGTATAGTTGCCTGAAATAAGGATCGCGGAGGTCTTTAATAAATCGTATCGCTTCACCGGTACTTTTCATTTCGGGGCCGAGTTCCTTATTTACGCCAGGAAATTTATTAAAGCTGAATACCGGTTCTTTAATAGCAAACCCATTAAGTTTCTTTTCAAATTTAAAATCGGTCAGCTTATGGCCGCCAATCATAATCTTAGTAGCAATATTCAAATAAGGAATTTGA
Source organism: uncultured Chitinophagaceae bacterium (assembly GCA_964387165.1). GTDB lineage: Bacteria > Bacteroidota > Bacteroidia > Chitinophagales > Chitinophagaceae > Flavitalea. Next base: position 7,202 of record CAYLVR010000016.1, read on the forward strand.
TAAGCTTTAGCAATAAATGGTGTGGTGCGTGAGGCACGGGGATTTGCTTCTATCACAAATACATTACCATCTTTGATTGCAAACTGGATATTAATTAATCCTTTTATGTTCAATGCCCTTGCAATCCTCTCTGCATATTCTTCCATGGTGTACACAATCAAAGGCGACAAATTAAATTGCGGCAATACGGCATTGCTATCGCCACTATGAATTCCGGCAGGCTCAATATGTTCCATCACGCCCATTACATGAAAGTTCTCGCCGTCAAATATTGCATCGATCTCTGCTTCCTGGCATCTATCCAAAAAGTGGTCTATCAATATTTTATTTCCGGGAATATGTTTCAATAAACTGATTACCGCCTTTTCAACTTCATCATCATTAATAACAATTCGCATTCTTTGTCCACCCAATACATAACTGGGGCGAACAAGCACTGGATAAGTCACTTTATTAGCCACACGTATTGCTTCATCAACAGAATACGCGGTACCATAATCAGGATAAGGAATATTTAATTCTTTCAGCATATCACTGAATCTTCCACGGTCTTCAGCAATATCCATATTGTCGAAAGAAGTACCTATTATCTTAATTCCTTTATTATGTAAACGTTCCGCGAGTTTTAATGCTGTTTGCCCACCTAGTTGAACAATAACCCCTTCGGGTTTTTCAAGTTCAATTATTTCCCACAAATGCTCCCAATAAACAGGTTCGAAATATAATTTATCAGCAATATCGAAATCTGTAGAAACAGTTTCCGGATTACAATTCACCATTATCGCTTCATACCCACATTCTTTAATAGCTAATAATCCGTGTACACAACAATAATCGAATTCAATTCCCTGCCCGATCCTGTTGGGACCAGAGCCCAAAACAATTATTTTCTTTTTATCTGAAACCTTACTTTCGTTATCCGACCCGTTTTCAAAGCTGGAATAGAAATAAGGAGTTTTTGCTTCAAATTCTGCAGAGCAGGTATCTACCATTTTATATACTCTCTTAATTCCTGCGGCTACTCTTTTTTCATATAATTTATCTTCTGTGCCATCATTCATAATATGGCAGATCTGATCATCACTGAATCCCATTCTTTTTGCGTCACGCAATAGCTGAACAGGAATTGTATCGAGTTTATAATTAGCAATTTCTTTTTCAAGATCAACTATTTTCTGGATTTCATAAAGGAACCAACGGTCAATTCCATTAGTGGCTTTACTAATAGTGCTCACAGAAATGCCGGCCATTAATGCATCCTTAATTCTGAATATCCTGTCCCATTTAGGCACCTTAATATATTCCAGTAATTCCTCGGCCTTCATTAAACTCTTGCCATAATAACCAAGTCCTATTGCATTATTCTCCAAGCTCTGGCAGGCTTTCTGGACTGCTTCTGTAAAACTCCTTCCTATAGCCATTACCTCACCAACACTCTTCATTTGTAATCCAAGTGTATCGTTAGCGCCCTTAAATTTATCAAAGTTCCAGCGCGGCATTTTCACAATTACATAATCAAGCGCAGGCTCGAAATATGCTGATGTATTTTTTGTGATCTGGTTTTCAAGTTCATCCAGATTATACCCGATGGCGAGTTTAGCTGCAATTTTCGCAATAGGATACCCTGTTGCTTTAGATGCCAGCGCCGAAGAACGGCTAACACGCGGATTAATTTCAATTGCGATGATCTCTTCTGTATCAGGGTTCAATGCGAACTGCACGTTACATCCGCCAGCGAAATTGCCAAGGTCGCGCATCATCATGATAGCGGTGTTGCGCATGAGCTGGTAAGCGGTATCGCTTAGGGTCATGGCAGGGGCAACGGTAATTGAATCACCGGTATGCACGCCCATCGGGTCAAAGTTCTCAACGGTACAGATAATTACAACGTTATCGTTTGCATCGCGGAGTAGTTCAAGCTCAAATTCTTTCCATCCTAATACTGCCTGTTCAACAAGTACTTCATGGATAGGCGATGCCTGGAGACCGCGATTGAGCGCTTCGTCGAGATCATCTTTATCGTGAACAAAACCTCCACCGGTTCCTCCTAATGTAAAAGAAGGGCGGATTACGAGGGGAAATCCTATTTCCTGAGCAAATTCTTTTCCTTCTAAGTATGAATTAGCTGTTTTGGCAACGGCCACAGGAACACCGAGTTGAATCATCCACTGGCGGAACTTTTCGCGATCCTCGGCTTTGTCGATCGCTTTGATGTCGACGCCGATTAGCTTTACATTGTGTTTTTCCCAGATGCCCAGGTCCTCAGCTTCTTTGGCGAGGTTAAGAGCTGTTTGTCCGCCCATTGTAGGCAGAACTGCATCGATTTGATTCTCTTCCAGTATCTGTTCTATACTTTCAACAGTGAGCGGAAGGAGGTAAACTTTGTCGGCCATCATCGGATCGGTCATGATGGTGGCCGGGTTACTATTGATAAGGATCACTTTTACTCCTTCTTCGCGGAGGCTGCGTGCGGCTTGTGTGCCAGAATAGTCGAATTCGCAGGCTTGTCCGATAATAATGGGGCCTGAACCAATTATGAGTACAGATTTAATGGAATTATCCTTTGGCATCTATTTTTCCTTACTTTTTTAAAAACAAATTGCGCAAAAGTAGTAGATATTGAGATATTAAATGGAGAATTTTTGAAAGAGGTTAACCAATCCCGTTGCGCCATTCGAGGCGCAGCCCCTCTGGTGGAGAGGATCGCCGGCCCACGCATCAATAAAAATATAAGCGTTTGTTCGGGTTCTCCCATCCCCACCCGGGGAAACCGGCAAAGCGAAGGTTTGGCCCCTGGCCTGCAGCGTATCCGATACCGGAAGCGGTTGAGTCAGAAATAAAACTGTCGCGAAGCCGAGGGTAAACATCACTTTTCAATTAGCTTTGCAGCCTTCAAAACAGCGGAACAAACCGCAATTCAATAATAGCAAATAATGAACAAGAGGATTTCTTCGGCACTGATTTCTGTTTTTTATAAAGACGGACTGGATACTATTGTAAAAGAACTTAATGCGCTTGGAGTCAAAATATATTCTACGGGTGGCACACAGCAGTTTATAGAAAAACTAGGCGTGCCAGTGATCCCGGTGGAAGATCTGACCACTTATCCCTCTATTTTAGGCGGACGGGTTAAAACCCTGCACCCTGCTGTTTTTGGCGGCATACTCGGAAAACGAGACGATGCACAGCATGTCAGCGAAATGGAACAATATAATATCCCGGTAATGGACCTGGTGATTGTTGACCTTTACCCTTTCGAGGAAACCGTTGCCTCCACTACCGATGAAAAAGCCATTATAGAAAAAATAGATATAGGCGGTCCGTCAATGATACGCGCCGCAGCCAAAAATCATAAAGATGTTGTGGTTGTTGCTTCTAAACAGGATTACGCTGTTTTAGAAAATATCCTCACAGAACAAAAGGGAGAAACATCTTTAGATCAGAGAAGAGAGTTTGCTGCCAAAGCATTTAATATATGCTCAGGATATGATATCGCGATCTCTAATTATTTTATGAAATCAAATCATTTTAATCCTTTTGATAAAAACAGGGCGGTATTAAGATATGGTGAAAACCCACACCAGCAGGGGATATTCTATGGCGATATTTCTAAATTATTTACGCAGCTGAATGGCAAAGAATTATCGTATAATAATTTAGTTGATGTTGATGGCGCAGTGCAGTTGATCCAGGAATTTAACGAAACAACTTTTGCGATTGTCAAACACACAAATCCATGCGGAATTGCTTCACGCAGCACTTTAAAAGAATCGTGGGACGCCGCACTGGCAGGAGATCCTGAAAGTGCATTCGGGGGAGTTTTGGCATGTAACGCAGAAGTTGATAAAGCAACTGCTGAGGCCATCAGTGAAATATTTTTTGAAGTATTAGTGGCCCCATCATTCAGCGAAGAAGCATTAGCAGTATTAAAATCGAAAAAGAACAGGATATTATTAAAACAGAACAATAAGATCAGCAATTCATTTCAGTATAAATCTTTATTGAATGGTGTGTTGAGTCAGCAGAATGATGAAGGCAATTATTCAAAATGGGAAGAAAGCGGAGGAAGAAATTGCACTGATGCAGAGAAAAAGGACCTGGAATTCGCCAATCTGGTATGCAAGCATTTAAAATCGAATGCTATTGCATTAGTGAAGAACAAACAATTGATTGGAAAAGGTTGCGGTCAAACAAGCCGGATAGATTCGTTAAGACAATCCATAGAAAAAGCCAAACAATTTAATTTTGAACTAAAAGGCGGAGTGCTGGCATCGGATGCATTTTTCCCTTTTGATGATTGTGTTAAAATGTCGCATGCGGCAGGAATAGAAGCATTTATTCAGCCCGGAGGTTCAATTCGTGATAAAGATTCAATTGAATATTGTAAAGAAAATGGATTGGCAATGGTGATAACAGGAATGAGGCATTTTAAACATTGATATTTTCAATCCCCCTATAAAGACCACATAGGGCAAGTCTACTCCCCCTTTGAAAAAGGGGGCTTGGTGAGCCACATGAAAACCATGATTACAAGGGGATTTCAAAAGCATGAAAAAAAAACTTACAACAAGAAATAAAGCGATGATCGCGCTGGGAGTTGTGTGCGTTCTATGGGGAACTACATGGGTCGCCTCAAAACAGGGAGTGTTGCACATGCCCCCACTGCAACTGGCAGGGATACGGCAAACATTTGCAGGCTTACTTTATATCCTTTATTTTATCAGTAAAGGTGCCAGGTGGCCGCGTGGGCGTGAATGGTATATCATTGGTGTACTGGGTTTTCTTAATATTCTTTGCAGCAACGGTTTAACCACCTGGGGAGTAAAATATATTTCTGCAGGACTAGGAGCAATAATAGCCGCCACATTCCCATTATGGATGGTAATAATCGGATTGTTTTCTTCTAAAGAAAGAATTCCGATTAATGCATTGCGCGGATTCTTATTGGGCTTTACCGGAATATGCGTAATATTTTACGAACACCTGCATGATTTTTTAAATCCGGAATTCTTATTCGGTATATCCATTTCATTAACAGCCGCATGGACCTGGGCACTCGGAACTATATTCACAAAAAGAGAAGCACGTGATTTTAATCCTTATTTCAGTCTTGGCTTACAAATGTTTTTATCAGGATTGGTATTATTAGGCGCATCTTATAGTACCGGGAGAGCAGCGTCTCTGAACGCAATTCCATGGCAATCGTGGGTGGCTATCGCTTATCTTGTATTATTCGGATCCGTATTTGCTTTTGTGGCATACTTATACTCACTGCAACATTTATCAGTTGAGCAAATGTCTATTTACGCATATATAAATCCGATAGTTGCAGTAATTCTCGGTTCATTATTTTTTGATGAACACCTTACTGTATTCATTATAGCCGGTGGGGCAATTACTTTATATGGAGTGTATATGATCAATACGGCGTTACGCAAGGTGATTCCCCGAGAGGAGGATATCCTGGTTTAATTCGATACTGCCATCATAATAAGCATCCCAGTACACCATTTCTTTCATAAACATTTCAAACATGGTGTTCCAGCCTTTTGTATGTTGATCTCTACCCAATAAATGATTATGCCATATTGAGATCATCATTCCGTTTACTTTTTTAACAGCATCATAGTATCTCACTAACTCGGCATACGCCTGATCAGGGGTAAACCTGGATTTATAGAAGCTGGTAGCATCCATAAAACAGAAAGAATAAACAGACAGACTGGATGATTGTTCTTTTTCAAGATCGTACCATAAATAGGGCGAGGCAACAGATGCACGGAAACCATTAATATTCCCGTAGCCCATTGAAAAATCCTTTTTAATACCCAGGCTTATCAATCGCTGATACGTTTCGGGCAAATTCATTCGAATATAATGTTGCCTGCTGGTGGTTATTTCTTTATCTGCAACTACTTCCAGCCATTCTTTTTCTTCTTTTATTAAAGTGTGGTCATCGCCACTTTGCCATGAAGGGTGCAAACCAACATTATAATTAGTGCCATAATACTCAACAAGATCACGAAAAGGTTTCGCGGAGGTCTTTACATTTTTATCATATTCACCAGGTTTACCGGCAACCAGGAAAAAATAATAAGGCTTTAGCCGGCAGTATAAATGCAGCGCGTCAAGCCATTCAAAACAATCGAATGGATCTTTTTTTATTCTCAGCAACACCTGCCATCTTTCTATAATTAATCTCCATTCCCACTTAAATAAGGAACGTAATGTTCCCCCGATATTCCTAAATAAGCCTTTGTATAAATAAGAGTAAGCAATATCAATATCGTAAGTAATGATGTTCACAAATTGTTTCCCCTTGTATTTAATATTTGGAAATTTAGCGCGCAGTGCATTTCTAAAATCTATCAACCATATATTAATCAGCGGTTGGTGAAGGAATCCTTCTCTGAAAGCCAGTGAGTTTTTATGATCATAGCGACCATACTCGTCCTTTTCATGAGGCAGGTATTCTTCATACCGGCTCAGCAGATAGAAGGCCGCAGCGAATATGTCGAAATGCAGATCGCCTTTTGTTTCATAAAATACTTTGTGAAAATTGATCTCAAAACATTTGATATGCTGTTCATAGATATTATCTTCAAACAAAAGAGTGACCGGAGGAAGGAAAAATTCGTCTTCGTCGATTTCTTCGGGTGTGTAGTTGATTTTCGGACCCAGATAATCCAGGAATTCCTGCTTATTGGTCGTAATTCTTATAGGGTGGTCAAATAGCTCCAGCCCGAAAAACTGAACAATGTATTGCAGGCGAGGGGTTATGGCTCTGGAATGCAATAGAAGCATAAAGCAATAATACTACTTACCATTGGTATATTTGTACTCTTCATGATCAACCACATGACAAAAATTTTAATACTGATTTGCCTTGTTGCAGGAATTACCGGATATGCACAACCGGGTTACGAGATATCTATCCAGTTAAAGCCATACGCAAACAGCCAGGTGTACCTCGGCTATCATTACGGGAAAGTGAAGGCCCTTGCAGATTCTGCAATGCTCAATAGTAATTCTACGGGTGTATTTAAGGGCAAGGAAACATTACCGGGAGGCATCTATTTTATCGTGTCGCCATCGAAACAGATATTGTTCGAGATATTAATTGATAAAGATCAACGGTTCTCTATAGTGGCCGATTCCACTAAACTTCCTGAAGATATAGTATTCACCGGTTCGCTGGAAAATAAACAGTTCCTGGATTATTCTTCTTATGCAGGTAAAATGGGTAAGGAGATATCATTATTAAACTCCCGGCTGGCACAGGCGAAAACCCATAAAGACTCAACAGAGCTAAGTTTAAAAAACAGATTGTACACAGGCAGGATGCAGCATTATCGCGACAGCATCATTAAAAAGAATCCTGAATCATTTTTATCGGCTTTGTTTCTTGCCATGAATGATCCACAAATACCAACCGCAGCCGAACAGCCAGGAGGTAAATATGATTCTAATTATGTGTATGAATATTACAAGGAGCATTACTGGGATAATGTTTCTTTTACCGATAACCGGCTTGTGAGAACTCCTTTTTTTGAAACAAGACTGGAAAAATATTACCAGGACCTGGTAGCGCCAAATCCGGATTCTTTAATTAAAGAAATCGACTGGATGCTGTTGTATTCACGAACAGCGGAGGAAATGTATAAATATCTTATGGTGACTTTCGTGCAGAAATACATTAACCCGCAGTATATGGGCCAGGATGCAGTTTTTGTCCATTTATTTGAAAAATATATCAATCCCGGCAAGGCTGAATTTTTTACCAAACAGTATAAAGAGTTCGCAACTAAACGTGCGTATAGTTTGATGGCCAATTTAATAGGCCGGCCGGCCGCTGAGTTAAAGATGGTAGATATTAACGGGAAATCTTTGCCATTATATAGCCTGAAAAGTGAATTTACGGTAATCTGCTTCTGGGACCCCACCTGCTCACACTGCAAGGAGGTTGTACCAAAAGTAGATTCTATATTTAAGGCAAAATGGAAAAATGACGGGGTTGTGTTATACGGGGTGAAAACAGACGGCACCATGGAAGAGTGGAAGAATTTCATAAAGGATCATCATTTGACGGAATGGAACCATGTGTACCAGTTACCATCTGAACAGGAAAAAGAAGTGAAGGAAGAAAGACCGGGATACAGACAATTATATGATGTGTACCAAACCCCGATATTATATCTTTTAGACAAGGATAAAAGAATTATAGCGAAAAAATTAACATATCTGCAAACCGATGAAGTTATCAATGCCAAAATTAAAGCTAAAAAATAAGGGACTTCCAGGTTTCTCCGAAAGCGAAACATCACGCTTTTTCAAAGTTGGAGAAAATCGCCCGGCACGCTGTACTACTTCCTGCTTCAAAAGATGGAGCTGCCGCGTAGTGAGCCTATTTGTTATAATATTATTTGCTTTTGCTGCATCGGGGCAGACTTTATTTACTTATGGAAAAAACAAAGTAAGTAAGCAGGAATTTATTAAGGCGTATAATAAAAACAATATTGATATTTCAGGAGCAAAAATATCCTATCAGGAGTATCTTGATCTGTACGCAAAATTTAAATTAAAAGTTCAGGCGGCACAGGATGCACGTATTGATACACTTGCTGACCAAATTAATGAATTACAATCGTTCAGGAACCAGCTCGCAGATAGTTATATGCGTGAAGAAGAAAGCATTAAACTGCTTACTGCTGAAGCGCTGGAAAGAAGCAAAAAGGATATAAAGATTGCTGTTGATGATAAACAAATTGGCTGGGTCACTGTATTTGTATTACCGTACCGGGTTGAAAACATTGTTTATTCTACTCCGGCAGGAAAAACTTCTGACACCTTCAGCACTTCATCTGGCATTCACAAATTAAAAGTATTAGAAGAAAGAAAAGCAGCAGGAGAAATTCGTGTATCGCAGATATTATTAGCGTTTAAGCCTGATGTAAATAATAAAGAGCAGTTAAAACTACGCGCAGATTCCCTGTATAATGCATTACAGCAGGGCGCTGACTTTGTCGCGATGGTCGAAAAATTCAGTGACGATAATATCACCTATAAAACAGAAGGAGCAATTCCCGCATTCGGTCCTGGAAAATATGATCCCGTATTCGAAGCTTCTGCATTTGCATTAGAAAAAGACGGCGATATTTCCCGGCCATTTGAAACATCTTTTGGTTTTCATATATTAAAAAGAATTGAACGCCTGCCGGCCAAACCAGATACTAACTCAATCAGGGAAAAAGTATTAAAAAGCGATAGGATGGAAGTAGCTCAATCTGTATTCGTAAATAAAGTGCGGAAAACAATTGAGCGCGATGCCCCTCCTGCGAATTTAATTAACGATAGCGCGGTGCTCGATTATTATCGCAATCATCTTGAAAATTATAACACCGGCTTCGCTGACCAGCTGAATGAATTTAAACAGGGCAATCTATTGTTTGCCGTCATGCAGAATAAAGTATGGGATGCCGCCAGTAATGATTCAATAGGTTTATTAAATTATTATAATAAAAATAAAGAAAAATATATTTGGGAGAATAGCGCTGATGCTATAATTTTTACCATTTTAAATAGTAGTGATGCAGAAAATTTACTCTCCCGCTTTGAAAAGGGGGAATTTCGGGATTCGTTATTAAACACTGACAACAATGGGGTTTCTCATTGGAAGAAATTATCCGATGAAAGCAACGGAATCATACAGGCAGATTCAGGCAGGTTTGAATTATCGCAGATACCAATAGTGGAAAACACAGACCTTACAGAAGGATTTATTACCACGCCGGTAATAAATGAATTTGACAAGAGCAAAACATTCACTTATATTATTAAATTATATAAAGATAAAGAACAAAAAAAGTTTGAAGATGCACGCGGTTCAGTGATAAATGATTACCAGCAGCTACTCGAAGAACAATGGGTCAACGATCTTACAAAGAAATATCCTGTTAAGGTGAATAAGAAAGTGCTTAAAAAATTATAACCCATCCAACCGCCGGTCGCGCCGTAAAAATATTGGGTTTAATTTATGGCTGGCCCGAACGGATAAGTTTACACCAGTTCCTTAACCACATTACAAACCACATGCGGCTTGCCTAATGTATAATAATGCAATACCGGCACTTTGGAAGCCTTTAATTCGCGGGATTGCTGTAATAACCATTCTGCCCCCACCATTTCAACATCGGCATCCGATTTACATTTCATGATCTCAGTGCTCAGATCACTGGGTATATCAACAAAAAATGTACGCGCAATTACAGAAAGTTGTTTTTTATTGGTTATGGGTTTTAATCCCGGAATAATAGGTATTTCAATACCTGCCTCACGACATTTCTTCACAAAATCAAAATACTTTTTATTATCGAAGAACATCTGCGTAACAATATAATCGGCCCCGGCTTCAACCTTGGCTTTTAAATTATTCAGATCAATATCTAAATTAGGCGCCTCGAAATGTTTTTCAGGATAACCTGCAACACCAATACAGAATTTAGTTCTGAATCCATCACGGATATCTTCTTCCAGGTACATCCCGTTATTTAAATTAACCACCTGCTTTAAGAGATCAATTGCATAGCGGTTGCCATCAGGTTCAGGTTCAAATACCGTTTCATTTTTAGCAGCATCACCTCGTAGCACCAGCACATTATCTACCCCAATAAAATTCAGGTCGATTAACGCATCCTCGGTTTCCCTTTTATTAAATCCGCCACAAATAAGGTGCGGCACGGCATCAACATGATAATAGTTCATGATAGCAGCGCAGATACCTACCGTACCAGGTCTTTTTCTTACTTCAACCTTATCAAAAGTACCATCGGCTTTTTTCTTGAAAACATGTTCGCTCCTGTGATAAGTAACATTTATGAAAGAGGGTTTGTATTCCATCAGTGGATCCAGGTGTTCATATATGGAATTAATGGTTTTCCCCTTTAGGGGTGGCAATATTTCAAAAGAGACTAATGTGTCTTTCGCCTGCTTTATATGATCGATAACCTTCATTAATAGTAGTTAATGTTTTACAGCGTGCAAACATAGGACAGGTTTTTTGTATTTGTTACGGTATTTTTGCTGCAAAGCTTGCAATTTGAGGAGTGAAATACATACAAATCAGTTAATTAAGTCTTATCGCAACCGCACAGTGGTTAGCCAGGTATCGGTAAATGTTAAGCAGGGAGAGATAGTTGGACTGCTGGGCCCGAACGGAGCGGGCAAAACAACTACCTTTTATATGGTGGTGGGACTGATCAAGCCCGATGAGGGAAAGGTTTTCCTTGACGAAAACGATATCACAAAGTTCCCGATGTACAAAAGGGCTCAGTTAGGTATTGGCTACCTCCCCCAGGAAGCCTCAGTATTCAGAAAGCTTAGCGTTGAGGATAACATCTCGGCCGTACTGGAAATGACGAAACTCACCAAAGGCGAGCAAAAGAAAAAGCTGGAAACGTTATTGGATGAGTTCCATTTACACCATGTAAGAAAAAACAACGGCGACTCATTAAGCGGTGGCGAAAGAAGAAGAACAGAAATAGCCCGCGCACTGGCCGTTGATCCGAAATTTATATTGCTGGATGAACCATTCGCAGGTGTTGACCCTATCGCAGTTGAAGATATCCAGGCAGTAGTGGCACGATTAAAATATCGCAACATTGGTATATTAATTACCGACCATAACGTAAACGAAACCCTGTCTATTTGCGACCGGGCATATTTGCTGATTGAAGGGAAAATATTCAAGCATGGTACTGCCGAAGAGCTGGCTGAAGACGATCAGGTGAGAAGGCTGTATCTTGGAAGAAATTTTGAACTGAAAAGAAAAGAAAACCTGCACGAGGAGGCGGCAAGGGAACAACAGTGAAAATTCTATCTCCTGCCATATCAGGTCTTGCACGCATGCGTTCATGGCGCATAGAAGCATGGAAAACACACCCTGAGGATTCACAGCGCGAGGTATTACAGGATCTTGTTACTTCTGCTCAATACACCGAATTCGGCAAAAAATATAATTTCTCCAACCTCTTTAATATAAAAGCATTTAAGAATGCTGTTCCTATTCATGAATATCATGATATAAAACCATATATCCAGCGGATAATGGATGGTGAGCAGAATATATTATGGAACACACCTGTGTCGTGGTTTGCAAAAAGCAGTGGTACCACCAGCGATAAAAGTAAATTTATTCCTGTAACAGATGAGAGCCTGCAGGATTGCCATTATAAAGCAGCAAAGGATGTGCTGACACTGTATTATTCTTATAATCCCTATTCGGATTTATTAACAGGAAAGGGTTTGGTTATTGGCGGAAGTCATACTATTAACCAGGTAAATGATGAAGTGCATTATGGTGATCTGAGCGCAGTATTATTACAGAACACCCCATTTTACAGTTCATGGATAAAAACCCCTGAATTAAGCATCGCCTTAATGGAGGAATGGGAAGAGAAGATCGAGCGCCTCGCACAAAGCACCATGAAAGAAAATGTTACCTCCGTTTCCGGAGTACCCACATGGACGCTGGTATTATTTAAAAGAATACTCGAAATAACGGGTAAAAAAAATATATGTGAAGTATGGCCCAACCTCGAATTATATATTCATGGTGGCGTATCATTTACTCCATATCGTGAGCAGTTTAATAAATTAATAGGTAAGAAAATCAATTACCTGGAAATGTATAATGCCAGCGAAGGATTCATTGCCGCGCAGGAAATGCCAGGCGACGATGGAATGTTGTTATTTGTAGATCATGGCATATTTATGGAATTTATGCCGGTGAGTGAATATGGAAAAGATAATCCTCAAACTATTGGACTACGGGAAATAGAACTAGGTAAAAATTATGCGCCGGTAATAAGCACAAACGGTGGGTTATGGAGGTATTTACTTGGAGATACAGTTCAGTTCACTTCTCTTAAGCCATATAAAATAATTATAACAGGAAGGCTAAAACATTATATCAATGCATTTGGTGAAGAAGTAATTGTTGATAATTCGGATCGCGCCATATCTGTTGCTTCCGAAAAATGCGATGCAATAGTAAACGACTACACAGCTGCACCTCTTTATTTTAGTGACGATAGCAATGGAGCACATGAATGGCTGGTTGAATTTGAAAAAGAGCCTGAGAACATCGAACAGTTTATAACTGAGCTGGATAAGGCATTGCAGGAAGTGAATAGTGATTATGAAGCAAAGCGGTATAAAAATATTGCCTTAAGAATGCCTGTGTTACACGTATTAAAAAAAGGCTCTTTTAATAACTGGTTGAAGAGTCGGGGTAAATTAGGAGGACAACACAAAGTGCCGCGATTATGCAATGAAAGAAAATATATTGAAGAAATTCTGCAATTTGCGTTATAAATAAATAATATCTGATGAGACGTCAGTCCCATTAGTTCATTGAAAAACAAATAATATTCTGATGAATTTACTGGAAAACAAAGTTGTTATAGTAACGGGCGCCGCACGTGGAATTGGCGAAGCTATCGCAATAAAATTGGCTGAGAACGGCGCTAATATAGCGTTTACTTTTGTAAGCGATAGCAGTGCGGATAAAGCATCTGCACTTGAACAAAAATTAAAGGGATTAGGAGTAAATGCAAAAGCATATAAAAGCAATGCAGGTGTGTTTGCCGAAAGCGAATCTTTTGTAAACGATGTAATAAAAGAATTTGGCAATATTGATGTATGTGTGAACAATGCAGGTATTTCGAAAGATAATTTATTGCTAAGGATGACAGAACAGCAATGGGATGATGTAATGGCCATTAACCTCAAAAGCGTATTTAATATGACAAAGCAGGTAATTAAGCCAATGATGAAATCCCGGAAGGGTTCGATAATCAATATGAGCTCGATAATTGGGATACGCGGAAATGCGGGTCAATCAAGTTACGCAGCCAGTAAAGCAGGTATAATAGGATTTACGAAATCAATGGCGCACGAGTTAGGTAGCAGAAATATACGCTGCAACGCCATTGCACCAGGTTTTATTGAAACAGATATGACGCATTACTTAAAAGAAGGTGAGGCAGCTAAAGCATTTTTAGATAAAATACCATTGGGTCGATTTGGTTCGGGTGAAGAAATTGCCAATACAACACTTTTTCTTGCCTCTGATATGAGCAGTTATATTACAGGGCAGGTGATTAGCGCATGTGGAGGGTTGAATATATAACAACCCGGCCCTCTAATGGAGAGGCATTACTTCTTAAATTTTTCTATAGCATTTTTGGCAAACTCACTAAGCACAAGCCGTCCACTGGTGGCGGCACGCTCGATGAGTAACTTATCCCAATGCTCGGTACCTTTCCACAATAATTGTTTTAATTCCGCCATCGCTTCGGGGTTATCATGTGACAGCGAATTTGATAATCTTGCAACGGACTCATCAAGTGCTTCCACCGTTAAATGTATTTCGGAATATAATCCCTTACGCAAGGCCCATTCTGCTTTGCGCCATAATGTTGAATCAATTGCCAGCGAACCAAATGCAGCAGTACCTATTTTTCTTTCTACCGCCGGCGCAATAACAAACGGTCCAAAACCGAGTGATAATTCACTTAGTTTTATATCAGCACCATCTAATGCAATAGCGTAATCCGCTGCAGCAGCAATTCCAACCCCACCACCCACACACTTTCCCTGTACCCTGGCGATAATTAATTTATGGCATTTGCGCATGGCATTAATTACATGTGCAAAACCACTGAAAAATTCAATGCCATCATCTACATTAGTGATAGCCGTTAGTTCAGAGAAAGATGCACCTGCACAAAATGTATTCCCCACAGAGCGTAACACAATAACTCTTGTATTAAAATCTTCACCTGCTTTATGTATTTCATGCGCAAGATCACTCAATATTGAAGCGGGCAAAGAATTACCCTGAGGATGATAAAATTCAATTGTAGTAATATGTGAGTGTGTTTCCGACTTTACGTAACATTCCTTAATCATACAATATGATGTTTTAATTTTTTATTTTAACCATTGTTAATATTGTTCCTATCGCCACATGTTCATCCGTTTCGTCCTTCACTTCAAGCAGCCATTTAACTATCCCTTTAGGAATGTCGTCCTCATTTTTCTGATCCTGTATTATTTTCTCCTTGCAGGTTAATTTCACTTCAATTGTGGTGCCCGCATAAACCGGTTTTAAGAACCTGCACTCTTCAATACCATAATTTAATAAAACGGGACCTTTTTTGCCATCTACAAATAAACCTGCTGCAGCGCTTAATACAAAATATCCGTGTGCTACGGGTTTTGCAAATATTGTTCCTTCAAGAGATGTATGATCAACATGCGCATAAAAATGATCCCAGCTTACATTGGCGAAGTTTACAATATCCGCTTCCGTAACTGTTCTTTTTTGAGTAATAACAGTATCGCCTATGCGTAATTCTTCGTAATATTTCCTGAATGGATGTTTTTCATCTTCAAATACTTCTGCATCTTGCTGGTATATATTTGTTACTGCAGTAATTGCCGATGGAGAACCCTGGATAGCCACCCGCTGCATATAATGTTTAACGCCTCGCAATCCGCCCATTTCTTCTCCGCCCCCTGCTCTTCCCGGGCCACCATGCACCAATGAAGGCAGTGGCGAACCGTGGCCGGTGCTTTCTTTCGCACATTCGTTATTAAGGATCAATATTCTTCCATGATTTGTTGCTGCACCATATACAAATTCTTTTGCCGTTTTATTATCTGCAGTAACTATGGAACAAACAAGCGATCCTTTTCCTTTGTTCGCAAGTTCTATGGCCTCGTCAGTATTTTTATATGGCATTATGGTACTTACCGGGCCAAATGCTTCAATATTATGCGGTTCTTCCGAAGTAAATGGATTATCATTTTTTAATAATAAGGGGCTGACAAATGCACCTTTATTATTATCGGCATCGATTAATTCAACGCTATCTAAAGAGCCATATACAATTTCAGATGAGGCAAGTAATTTTTGTACCTGCGATTTTACTTCTTCTCTCTGAGATAATCCTGCAAGCGCGCCCATTCTTACTTTTTCATTCAACGGATTTCCGATAGTGGTTTGGCTTAATGATTTTCCTATTTCTATCCATATATCTTCCATTTTATTTTCCGGAACAAATATTCTTCTTACAGCAGTGCATTTTTGTCCTGCTTTTACTGTCATTTCCCTTCTTACTTCTTTCAGAAAAATCTCCCATTCGGCAGATCCTTTTCCAACATCATTTCCTAATACAATACAATTCAGGGAATCGGCTTCTAAATTAAATGGCACATTATTTTCGAGGACAGCGGAAGTGGATTTTAATTTTAGCCCTGTTGAGGCAGAACCGGTGAAAGTAATTACATCCTGCGGTTGCACGTGATCAAGCATATCGCCGGCTGAAACGCATATTAATGGTAACGCTCCATCCGGTAATATTTTAGAAGCAATAATTTCTTTTACAACAGCTTCGGTTAAAAAAGAAGTGATCGTTGCGGGTTTCACAACAGCGGGCATTCCTGCTAAAAAATTAACAGCAATTTTTTCAAGCATCCCCCATACAGGAAAATTAAATGCATTAATATGAATGGCAACACCTTCTTTTGGCACTAAAATATGCTGGCCAATAAAACTGCCTCCTTTGCTTAAACTGATCGATTCCCCGTCAGCATAAAACGGTTCATCACTGAATTTTTTTCTTAGTGAAGCATAAGAAAAAAGATTTCCTATCCCTCCTTCAATATCGATCCAGCTATCAGCTTTGGTGGCGCCGGTTTTATAACTGGTGGCATAAAATGTGGGTAGGTGTTGTTGAAGGTGCAGGGCGAGCGCTTTCAGCATTCTTCCTCTTTCGTGGAAAGTGAGTTTTCTTAAGGCAGGATTTCCCTTTTTCCTGGCATAATCGAGTACAGATGCAAAGTCGATTCCTTTGGTTGTGGCATGAGCGATAGTGGCGCCATTAACAGCATCGTGGAGTGGTTGTCCATCCCCATCCCCGGTGATCCATTTACCCCGGATATAATTTTCAATTTTAGGCATGGTAAGCGTAAGTTATCGGGCGAAAATACTTTAAATGCCGTTATAAGAAGTGTATATATATTTGTAGGATATGAAGAAATTAATATTTCCGGTCATCATATTATTAGTGGTTTCATGCAATAATAACGAGCCGGCACCAACTGAAAGAACTGATGGATTTTCAAAAAAGGCAGGAACGCCGGAAGATGCATTATATGACGAAGTTATGCATGGGCACGACGTAGCCATGGCTAAGATGGGGAAGATCAGTAAATACAGGAAAGAGGTTCAGGGCAAGATAGATTCCTTATCAAAAGTGGGTGGTACGGCAAAGGCTATACTTCAGGGTTCTTTAAAAGAACTGGAGGCAGAATTAAAAGTGGCCGAGGAGGGAATGAATAAATGGATGGCGGAATTTGAGATCGATTCGGCACAGGACAATATAGCCAGGCGTATAGAATATCTCACTTCAGAAAAACTGAAGGTGGACGACGTAAAGGACAAGATCCTTAATGTTGTGAGTAAAGCGGATTCTTTGCTGAAGAAGTAAAACTACCGCCTCTCCCTGCTCCTACGCCGACGGCCATCGGCCAGGCCAAGGGTGTTGAACGAAGCTTTGGCGCAAGCGCACGAAGGGGTGGGGCGTGTCTGTATAAATGAAGCTATAGTCTAATGCGACGTGGCTGGGGTGAGTGCCCTATAAAACCTTCCTCGCCTCAATTTCATCGCACAATGCTTCAAAAATAGTGTCTACATCTCCGACGCCTTCTATATTTACTACCTTATCAAATTGAGCATAATATCCAGCCACAGGTGAAGTCTTGTTTTCGTATTCCGTGATCCTTGCGCGGATCACTTCTTCGTTTACATCATCGCTTCTGCCGGAGGTTTTACCACGATTCAACAGCCTTCCTATCAATTCTTCTTCTCCAACTTCAAGTGCCAGTACGGCGTTTATTTCAGCCTGATTTTCTGCCAGTAGTTCATCCAGTGCCTGGGCCTGGGCAACGGTTCTTGGAAAACCATCAAACAAAAACCCTTGGGCACCAGGGTTTTGCGCAATTGCCGAGCGAATCATGCCTATAACAACCGAATCCGGCACCAGCTGGCCATTATCCATATATTGTTTAGCCTCAAGGCCGAGCTTAGTCTTGTTGGCGATCTCTTCTCTCAAAAGATTACCGGTTGACAGATGCTTCAACCCATATCTTTCAATAAGCTTTTCTGATTGCGTACCTTTTCCACTACCCGGGGGGCCGAACAAAATGATATTAAACATGCTTTCCGTATTAGTGATAACCTTAACCAAAAACTGGCTTTCGGGCGTAAATATAAACCAGCATCCTTAAAAATCCTTTAACAAATTAATATGGGCTTTAGAAGACCTTCATTAATCAGCACCCGTCTAACTATCGTAAATTTGATACAAGCATCAATTATGAACAGAATATTACAAGGCATAATACTGTTGATGGTGGTCGTTTTTTTGCAGCATTGTAGTTATTCACAACCGCCAAAAGCTAAAAAACAGGATATGGAAAATATAGAAAAAAACAAGGTGTATTCGCGCACAAATACATCAAAAGTGGAAATGAGTGAGGAAGAGTGGAAGAAGGTACTGCCAGCGGATGTTTATCATATTGCCCGCCAGAAGGGTACCGAACGCCCCTGGAGCAGCAAGTATGAAACTTCAAATGAGATAGGCACCTATTATTGTGCAGCCTGCGGCAATGCCCTTTTTCAGAGCGATACAAAATTTGAAAGTGGATGCGGCTGGCCCAGTTTTTATCAGCCGATTTCTAAAGGCAGTATTATTTATGAGGCAGACAATACGCTGGGGATGAAGCGAACCGAGGTAATGTGTGGAAGGTGTAAGTCGCATTTGGGCCATGTATTTGAAGATGGACCCCCTCCAACGGGTTTAAGATATTGTATTAATGGAGTGATACTGGATTTTGAAAAAGCAAAGGATGTAGAAAAGAAATACGAGGAGAATAAATAAAGAAATCTCCCTGCAATTTCTTCATACAGTTACACATAATGTATATCTGCAGGAGGATTTATCCCTAATTTCGCGACGTGCGAAAAAAGAAAAATATTATT
>CAYLVR010000016.1:26319-34381 GCA_964387165.1 uncultured Chitinophagaceae bacterium
TTGAGAATATACTGGTAGAAGATTATGCTGCAGAAGGGAAATCTCTTGCCCGCGTAGACGGGAAGGTGATTTTTATTGAAGATGCCGTACCAGGAGATGTTGTGAATGTAAGGCTGTCTAAAAACAAAAAGGACTGGGCAACAGGATACCCGATTAAATACATTAAATATTCTACAGACCGGGTAAAGCCCTTCTGTGAACATTTTGGCATTTGCGGCGGCTGCCAGTGGCAAATGCTGCCTTACGAAAAACAATTACAATACAAACAAAAACAGGTTTCTGATAATTTATTACGTATCGGTAAAATAGAATTACCAGCATTTGAACCTATCGCCGGCGCATTCCCATTTACACATTACCGTAATAAATTAGAATATACCTTCAGTAATAAAAGATATTTATTACCCGAAGAATTACACAATGAAAATATTACCACGCAAATGAATGTTGCGGGGTTTCATGCAAAGGGCTTATTTGATAAGATAGTTGATATTAAAAATTGTCATTTACAGTCTGAGCCTACCAATGCAATTCGTTTAGCGGTAAGAAAATTTGCGCTGGAAAATGATTACAGTTTTTATGATATCCGCGAACATTGTGGATTTTTGAGGATCATGCAGATGCGTATTTGCCGCACGGGAGAAGTAATGATAAATATTGTTTTCGGAAAAGAAGATCAGGAAAAGCGCATTACTCTGCTGGATCATATTCTTCAATTATTCCCTTCCATTACTACATTATTATATACTATTAATTTAAAAAAGAATGATAGTATGTATGATCTTGAACCTGTGGTTTATCATGGTAAAGGATATGTAATCGAGCAACTCGAAAACTACCAGTTTAAGATAGGACCAAAATCGTTTTTCCAAACCAATACATGGCAGGCGGAAAATCTATATAAGATAACACGCGAGTTTGCTGAATTAACAGGTAATGAAACAGTGTATGATTTGTATTGCGGAACGGGAAGTATAGGAATATTTGTGAGTGCAGGCGCGAAAAAGATCATTGGCGTTGAAATGGTGAGCGAAGCAATTGAAGATGCAAAACAAAATGCACAGTTAAACAATGTTACACATGCTCATTTTTTTGCGGGCGATGTTGCAGAAATATGCACTAACGAATTTTTTGCAGAACATGGACGTCCGGATGTGATTATAACAGATCCTCCACGTGCAGGAATGAGCGAGACGCTGGTTAAGCAAATCCTCGAAATGGCTGCGCCACTGGTGGTTTATGTAAGTTGTAACCCGGCAACACAGGCGAGAGATTTACATCTGTTAAAAGAAAAATATGAAGTAACCCGCGTGCGTCCAGTGGATATGTTTCCACATACGCATCATATAGAAAATGTGGTACAGTTAAAGCTACGCTAAAAATCTCCTGTTTATCTAACGCTCGCACTACAGCTCCCTCCAACGCCATAGGCTGGTCGACGGCGCGCGGCAAAACTTCCCCTTTACAAAGGGTGAGAGGTAACTCCCGAATTGTATCTTTGCCCCTCAATTTTTCAGGATGGCAAATATCAGAATGGGTAATTTTCAATCAGTTCCACCGGTAATTAAAAACCTGCTGATAATTAATACACTAGTTTTTTTTGCTCAAACCGTTTTTGCAAATAAATGGCCATTCGGCATAGAAAATTTATTTGCCCTTCATGATATAAGGTCTGTATATTTTCGTCCCCATCAGCTGATCACGCATATGTTTTTGCATGGCGGATTCACCCACTTACTCTTTAACATGTTTGCGTTATGGATGTTCGGAAGCATCCTTGAAAACTTATGGGGCCCCAAGCGTTTTTTAATTTTTTATGTGCTTTGTGGGTTGGGCGCTGCTGTTCTTCACCTTGGAGTATTGTACATGGATCTGAATAATGTGGTTGAAATATTCAACAGCCTTCCGGTTACACAACAGGAAAACCTGCGATACAGCCAGGGGTATAAATTGAACCAGGCCACTGTCGGCGCCTCAGGCGCAGTATTCGGTTGTCTGGCAGCATTCGGTTATCTGTTTCCGAACAATCTTATATATGTGTACTTCTTCCTGCCTATAAAAGCAAAATGGTTTGTAATTCTCTACGCCGGATTGGAACTCTGGCTGGGGGTAAACAACTCCGCTGGCGACAATGTGGCCCACTGGGCGCATCTGGGTGGGGCCCTTGTGGGATTTTTGCTCGTATTGTACTGGAACAAGACCAACAGAAGGCATTTTTATTAAATTCCTTACGTAAATTCATAAAAAAAAGCCGTGCTACGAGAGGACCGTTACAGGAAAAGAATGATTCTGGGGCAGGATGGTAATTCCCTGGTGTTGATGATCGTCACACTTGCTCTTATCTTCTGCATTTTTAAAATTATTTACGTTACCTGGTTCTTTGCCAACTTTGATAAAACCAGTTTCTACAACAATGTATTCAACTGGTTTATTCTGCCCGCAGATATTAATAAAATCGTTGAAAGACCCTGGACCATCCTCACCTACATGTTCATGCACGATGGCGTTTTCCATCTCCTCGGAAATGTTCTCTGGCTCTGGGCATTCGGGTACATTCTCCAGGATCTTGCTGGAAACAATAAAATCATCCCACTTTTTTTATACGGAGGATTTGCAGGAGCATTCCTGTATGTGCTTTGTTTTAATCTTTTTCCTGTTTTGGGGCCTTACCTTCATAGGGGCACCATTGAAGGAGCCTCCGCAGGAGTAATGGCCATTGCTATTGCCACAACTACTCTCGCACCCGATTACCGCATTTTTCCAATGCTTAATGGCGGTATCCCTTTATGGGTACTTACTATCATTTTCGTAGTAATTGATCTTGCACTTATTCCCGAATCGAATACTGGCGGACATATTGCTCACATTGGTGGCGCCCTGATCGGTTTCATATTTATCCTGCAATTAAAAAAAGGCATCGACTGGAGCGCATGGATGAACGGCTTCTTTACATGGATTTCGGACCTCTTCGATCCCGATAAAAAAAACTGGAAGAAAACTGCTAAAAAGGAATTGTATTATAAGTCTACAGGCACACAGCCCTTTAAAAAAGTAGCCAACATCACCCAGAAACGCATTGATGATATTTTAGATAAAATCAACCAGCAAGGGTATAGTTTTCTTACCGACGAAGAAAAAGAAATACTTAAAAGGGCTTCCGAAGACGAACAGTTGTAAATTTAAGACATGGCTCTTGTTTTCCGTAAAATCACCAAACGAGTATTTGTTATAATCCACCTTATTACAGCCCTTGTTTTCCTGCTGGCCTGCTGTAATGCATTTCTAAATCCAATGTATTGGTGGTTCATCTCAATACTGGGATTAGGGTTCCCATTTTTACTTGTTTTTATTATTCTTTTCGGCATATTATGGTTGCTGTTCAGGTCCCGCTGGGCATTTTTGTCACTTGCATGCCTTATTATTGGATATACAAACATCAGGGCGCTTATCGGTTTTAACTTTGGAAAAGAAAAAAAATACACAAAAACAAAACCCGCAAACTCTTTACGGGTGATGACCTGGAACGTCACCTGGTTTGATGAACAGAAAAAACCTACGAGGGCCAGGGCGCCTTATCGCCCCGAAATGCTCAAATTCATTGAAGAACAGGACGCAGATATTTTGTGTTTTCAGGAATATCTTGAACCCAACAACCCAAAGATCCCCTATAATAATCGTGAAGATTTTGCCAAAATGGGCTATCCTTACGCGATGACGGTCAGTGATTATGTTGGCTGGAAGGATATGTTCCATTCAGGTGTGGCCATTTTTTCGAAATACCCGATCCTCGACAGTGCCAGGTATATCTATCCCGGCCCCAAAAACTTCCGCGCAGCAGAAAGTCTTATTTATGTTGATGTGGACTTCAATGGCAAAAGAATACGGGTGTACACAACTCATCTTCAGTCAGTATTATTTCAGCCTAACGATTACGCTAATCTTAATAAGATCAAAAGCGCCTCAGATAGTATGTATGAAGCAAGCCGCTCAATCATCAACAAACTGGGGATGGGATACCTGTTCCGCGGTCAGCAGGCCGATATAGTGCGCAAACAGGTTGATGCGAGCCCCTACCCGCATATCCTCTGCGGCGATTTTAATGATATTCCTAATTCTTATACCTATTTTCATATTAAGGGCAACAGGAAAGATGTCTTCAGGGCTGCAGGCGCAGGAATAGGGCGCACATTCAGGCATCTGGCTCCCACTTTAAGAATCGATTATATAATGGCCGATAAAAGATTTGAGGTTCTCCAGTATTTCAGGTATTTTTTAGATTATTCAGATCATTATCCTGTAATAGCCGATTTATCGCTGCAGGATAAACAAAAATGATCCGTCAGTACATTTTGTTTTTAATTTGGCCTGATGGAACTTACGTTTCATATTTTTGCAGCCCATGTCACTAAAGGTTTATAATTCATATACGAGACAGAAAGAAGAGTTTAGGTCGATAACACCCGGCCATGTGGGAATGTATGTATGCGGACCAACAGTAAGCGGCGAAAGCCATCTTGGTCATGCACGGCCTTATGTAACTTTTGATTTTATTTATCGCTATTTAGCACACCTGGGATATAAGATCAGGTACGTACGCAATATTACAGACGCCGGCCATTTTGAAGAAGAGGGACGTGAAGCGGAAGATAAAATTGCTAATAAAGCTGTACTCGAAAAGCTGGAGCCAATGGAATTAGTGCAGAAATACACTAATTTATTTCATTGGGCCATGAAACAACTGAATAATATTGAACCAAGTATTGAGCCTACAGCAACAGGTCATATTGTGGAGCAGATCGATATGATCAATAAAATTATTGCTGATGGTTATGCTTATGAAGTAAATGGCTCAGTATATTTTGATGTGGAAAAATATGCAGCTAATTATCCATATGGTAAATTAAGCGGGCGCGTGATAGATGATCTGTTAGAAACCACGCGCGTACTGGAAGGACAGGATGAAAAAAGAAATAAAGCAGATTTTGCTTTATGGAAAGCCGCTCCCCCGCAACATATTATGCGCTGGAACAGTCCCTGGGGGCAGGGGTTTCCAGGATGGCATATCGAGTGCTCTGCAATGAGTACAAAGTATCTCGGTACCGAATTCGATATTCATGGAGGAGGAATGGATCTTCAGTTCCCTCATCATGAAAGTGAAATCGCACAAAGCACTATTTGCAATAAACATACTCCTGCACGTTACTGGTTGCATAATAATATGATCACGGTTAATGGCCGTAAAATGGGAAAGAGCTATAATAACCAGATCAAACTAACAGAAATGTTTTCCGGCGACCACCCGTTGCTGGATCAGGGTTATAGCCCAATGACCATTAGGTTCTTTATTCTGCAAACTCATTATCGTAGTACGCTTGATTTTAGTAACGCGGCCCTTCAGGCGGCAGAAAAAGGATTAAAGAGATTATGGGATGCCTATGAAAAACTAATGAAGTTTGAATTTGATGATGCGCCTGTAGCAAAAGATATTGAACTCGATAGTAAAATAGTAAAATTGTTGAATGAACTCGACGAGTTCATGAATGATGACTTTAATACAGCCAAAGTATTAGCTAATTTATTCGAAATAGTTCCCGTAATTAATTCATTGCATGATAAACATTTTGCCCACGACACTTTAAGCAGCAGCACCCTTAAAATGATGAAAGATTATTTCAATGATTATATTGAAAACATTCTGGGCCTGCATAACGATCATCATACAGATGATGGCAAACTAGGTGGTGTAATGAATTTATTAATAGAGCTCCGCAAAGAAGCCCGTTCTAAAAAAGATTACGCCACATCCGATAAAATACGCAATCAATTACTTCAATTGGGTATTGCATTGAAAGATGAGAAAGATGGCAATATGAGCTTCACTGTTAACTGATAAAGTATGCATCCATATATTGTGCACTTGTCGCGCGATAAGAAATTAAAAAAGCTAATCGCAATATATGATGAGAAAATTCTTCGTAAGAAAAAGAATATTCCTTTAAGGTTATGCGCTTCAATTATGAGCCAACAGCTTTCGGTGAAAGTTGCAGAAGTTATTTTCAAAAGATTCCTTGAATTATACGGCAAAAAAGAACCTACCCCACAACAGATAGCTGATACACCCAATGAAACCTTGCGTGCTATTGGATTATCAAATGCGAAAGTGAGTTATGTAAAAAACGTAGCGCAGTTTGCGATTGATCATGGCATGGATGAAAAAAAATTATCCAAAATGAGCAACGAAGAAGTGATCGAATATTTGGTACCCATTAAAGGCGTGGGAAGATGGACCGTTGAAATGTTGTTAATGTTTACATTAGGCAGGGAAGATGTGTTTGCCTCCGATGATCTGGGCATTCAGAATGCAATGATCGGGTTATATAAACTCGATAAGACGAACAAAAAGGAATTTATTGAGTCTATGAAAAAAATATCCCTTAAATGGTCGCCTTATCGAACTTATGCCTGTATGTATTTATGGAACTGGAAAGATAATAAACCCCTTACTTAACCAATTTCAGTTCCTTAATAATATTCTGCGCACCGCCTACCTTATCGATACACCATAAAACGTAACGTATATCCACGCAAATTGAGCGGTTGAACTCTTTATCGAAAGCAATCTTATGGCTGAGTGCTTCATAATTACCGTCGAAAGCAAGGCCAATTAAATTACCGGTTGCGTCAATAACAGGCGATCCCGAATTACCGCCGGTAATATCATTTGTTGTGATAAATCCTACTACAAGATCATTGCGCTGTTTATCGATATACTGCCCGTAGTTTTTAGCGTCAAGTTGTTTTTTTACATCGGGATGAATATCAAA
Organism: uncultured Chitinophagaceae bacterium; assembly: GCA_964387165.1. Lineage (GTDB taxonomy): Bacteria > Bacteroidota > Bacteroidia > Chitinophagales > Chitinophagaceae > Flavitalea. The sequence continues at coordinate 33,144 of CAYLVR010000016.1, forward strand.
TTCATAATCACCAGCCTTATATTTTTCTTTTATCCCTTTGGCTGTTGTAATATAATCGTATTTCACACCATCTTTAGGGTTATAACTTTTTATACTGCCATAGCTTACACGCATGGTCATTGTTGCATCAGGATACATCGTTTTAGCTTTCGTTGTATCCATTTCCATAATTCCTTTTAAATATAATCTTCCTGCTTCGTTATTCTTTGCATTGAATTGCTGAAGTATCGGGAGATATTTACTCTGGAAATTCTTAAGAAAAGCGTTGGCAGTAAAATAAGCAGGATCTTTTTGTAAAACATTCCCGTCGGGATTTTTCACAAATGCATTCCATTTAATGCTATCAAGAATAAATGTATTACTGAAGATATTTGTCGCATATTTTTCATAAGTGCCGGGGCTGTTTAAATCCCCGAAGCTCCCTTTCATCGATTCATAAAAACCAATTGGGTGTTGATTCTTATCAATATCAGTATAGAACTTCCTTAATATGTCAGCAAGAATCTTCTTATCAGAAGTAACATCTTCCGAACGCATAAATTTGTCTCTGGCTATGCTGGCTGCATCAATTGCCTTTTTAATATCTTCTGATTTTCCACTTTTAACGATCGCGTTTTCTACCTGTTGAAGACTTCCTGCAAAGGCCAGTAATGGAGAGCCGAAAATACCTTCATTGATATAAACCTGGTGCTTTGAATATGGCCTCCAGGCGTCATAAGTTTTCGCAAGCTCGGGAAAGATATTTTCGTATTCGGGTTTGCCATTGGCCCATTTAATGAATTTTTCTTCCTGGGCCAGTTTCTGGTCGTAAATATTATATTTAATTAATTGTTTTGTTTCGCCATCAAAAAATTTCCAGTAATTAGCAATTGAAGCAACATCACCCGCCAGTTTTAATTTAATAGCAGGGTCTTTCTTCATTTCTTCAAACATATATTTTAAACGAATATCACGTAGTGCAACAAGAGAAGGGTTGCTGATATCTATTTTTTGTTTAACGCCGTAAGAAGTTTCATACCTGTTGGTACTACCGGGATAGCCATAGATCATTGCATAGTCGCCATCTTTAACTCCTTTAATAGAAACAGGGAGAAAATATTTTGGTTTTAAAGGAACATTGGCCGTTGAGTAATCAGCAGGCTGGCCATCCTTATTCATATATACTCTGAAAACAGAAAAATCCCCTGTATGCCTTGGCCATTCCCAGTTATCAGTATCTCCACCAAATTTACCAACAC
>CAYLVR010000017.1:0-32725 GCA_964387165.1 uncultured Chitinophagaceae bacterium
TGTCCACCCAGGGTTTGAAGGGAGGAAATGAATTTGTTTGAGAGCAGACCGGCCACGCTGCCCGACGTATTCTGTTCATCATTGAGCCCGCGAGCGCCCTCCTCCGATAGAGTGGATTGGTGATCACTAAGCCACGAAATATCAGGCGCATCAACAAATTCAGGTTGATTTAATTTAATTGTATTTAATATTTTTTCTCTCCCGTTCATTTATATCATCGGTCTGATTACTCAATTTATTTTAGGCGCCTGTCAACCTCTCTGTCGGAATGGTGAACCCGGCAGATCGCCGTACACAAAATGTATTATCCGCCACAGCGGGGCTGGGTTGCCCTCTCACGACTTTCTGTTTTTTCGGTACCACTCATTAAACGATGCCTTGGGTGGTGCAGGCATTTCTCTTTGTTTTGCCCAGGGATTTAATTTATTGTTCACCATGAAAGGGAACATTTTAATTCCCCAGCGGCCAAGCTTACCTGCTATTTTAAATATTGAAGGATTTGATAAAACCCCCGACATTAATTTAATTCCGAAAGTTTTTGATGCGGGAGAATACCCCTCTTTAGTTAATACCTGCCGCCATTTATATAGCTGGTCATGAATATCTATTTTAACGGGGCAAACATTGGAACACGATCCGCATAGCGTAGAAGCAAAAGGCAGATCCGCATATTTTCTCATATCCAGGTTGGGAGATAAAATAGAGCCTATAGGCCCGGCAATAGCGGCATGATAACTATGCCCACCGCTTCTCCTGTAAACCGGGCAGGTATTAAAACATGCGCCGCAACGAATACATTTAAGCGAATTCCTGAAATCGTCTCTTCCTAATTGCTTACTGCGGCCATTATCTACCAAAACTATATGCAATTCCTGTCCCTGCTTGGGTTTTTTAAAATGACTGGAATATGCTGTAATCGGCTGACCAGTTGCACTACGTGCCAGCAACCTTAAAAAAACACCTAAATGTTTTCGCAGAGGAATTATTTTTTCAATACCCATGCATGCAATGTGCACATCAGCCAGGTGTGCACCCAGGTCTGCATTTCCTTCATTGGTACATACCACAAACTCGCCAGTTTCAGCAACTGCGAAATTAACGCCTGATATAGCTACACTTTTAGAGAGGAATTTTTCTCTTAAATGTGATCTTGCCGCTCTTGTTAAAAACTGTGGGTCAGCATTACCGGATGGTGTGCCTAAATGTTTATGAAATAATTCTCCTATTTCTTCTTTTTTCCAGTGAATGCATGGCAATACAATATGGCTGGGACTTTCTCCTGCCAACTGTACAATTCTTTCTCCCAAATCGGTATCTGTTACATCAATACCCTGTTTTTTTAAATATTCATTTAAATGACATTCTTCGGTAAGCATCGACTTGCTTTTCACAATTGCTTTCGCACCGTGCCTCGCCAGGATATTATACACTATTTCATTATGTTCCTGTGCGTCTGCTGCCCAGTGAACAATTACTCCGTTGTTTTTTGCACTGGCTTCGAACTGGAGCAAATAATTATGCAGATTGGAGAGTACGTTATTTTTGATCTGCGAAGCAGTTTCGCGAAGTTTTTCCCAGTTTTCTATCGAATGTGCAGCTTTATCTCTTTTCTGTCGAACGAACCATAAAGTTTCATCATGCCAATCTACCCTTGCCTCGTCGGCATTAAATTTTTGAGATAGTTGAGCATGATTCTTTACCGTCATCTTAGTTACTGCTATTTAATATTTCAGCAATATGTTTAACCTGTACTTTACTTTTATTTCTTTTTAATATTCCCTCCATATGCATTAAGCAGCTCATATCTGCACCGGTAATAAATTCAGCGCCGTGTATTAAATGATCTTTCACACGATCCTTACCCATCTTTACACTTACCGCCTCTTCCGTTACACAGAATGTTCCGCCAAAACCACAGCATTCATCATTTCTATCCAATTCAATTAATTCGATACCCTCTACCATTTTTAATAATTGTAAAGGTTTCGAAAATGATGGGGCCACTAATTCCGACATCGACGAAGTATGCAGTCCACGTTGCCCATGACAACTCTGATGCATTCCTACTTTATAAGGAAACTTTGCATTGAGCGATGTCACTTTTAAGATATCTGTAATAAATTCTGTAAGCTCGTAAATATTTTTTCTGATATTAGTGGCACCTGCTTCATTTTTTTCATCATGGAGATGTTGTTTGACGTGCAATGTGCAGCTACCCGAAGGGCAGACTATATAGTCGTATGAGGAAAAATTTTCTGTAAAAAGTCGATTGCAATCAGTTGTAAGATGTTCGTAGCCAGAATTAGCCATTGGCTGTCCACAACAGGTTTGCGATAAAGGATAGATTACTTTGCAACCCAGTTTTTCGAGCAGTTCGAGAGTGGCAATAGCTACCTGTGGGTAGAATTGATCAACATAACATGGTATAAATAAAGCAACATTCATCGTTAGTCCACCTCTAAATTCAATAAAAAAAGAGATAACTCTGTACTGCACTATCCGCCTGGCGTGGACTATTACTTATTTTTAGCAAAACTAGCCGACAACGATGTAAATTATTTTTCATGCCACTCACTGCCGTAGCCACATTACGTGTTAAACCTTCGATTTGTATAGGCTTCCCACCGATGAAAGAGATTAGCTATTTACCCTATACTGTTGCCTTGATCTTCTCAGCAGGCACAAGTGTGCCGGCCTGCAGCCGGCCAACTTATGCGTGATTATTATTATTTAGGTTTCTTTTGCAGCGCTTCCAATTCACTTAATGTTGGTGTCGGAGAATTAATTCCTTCTGCAGGAATTTTCACTTTAGCGACCCAGCATAATGAATTTAATACAAGTTTACGGAATTCATCATTCATCCAGTTAGTATGCATATGTCCACCGGTTAATCCAAAACCTCTTCCGCCATTGGGCCTTGTAAATGCCCACGCTAAAGTCTGCGGTTCTTTCTTCACCAATACATCTTCTCTAACAAATGGATTATTAGAGTGTGTGCCCTCTTCCCTGTCAAGTGTTTCTGCAGGTGGCAGCAGTTTTAAAATAGGAACAAGATTTTTATTATTCTGAACAAAACGCATGTGATAATACCATTCATCTCTTGTTTCGAAAGGTTTTACACCATTTGTTGTGGGATGTTTTGGAAGTTCTGTGAATTTTGCTGTCCAGAATGGATTAACGGAATAATGCATTTCAAAATATCCACCTACCCAGTCAAGAAAATAATTACCATATTCTTTGGTGATCTCTACCGCATAATGAAGGTTCATTAATCCAACTCCCTTTTTCATTAACCTGTCAATGTGCTCTATGTGTGGGATCACCATGTGCCCGCCGCCACCATCGGAATACATTAATATTGCATCGGCATCATCGAGAATAGTAGTATCAACAGGCCAGCCCTGTTCTGTAACAACAGCAGTAACGCCCGGTACATTTTCATTTAGCAATTTTGCAAGTAACTGACAACCACCCAAATGTTCGTGTTCACCCACCCCATGGCTGTCCCTACCAGGAATCAACACAATCTTCTTTGTTTTATTAGAAGATTTTTTTTGTGCGTTGCATGAAGCAACGACGAAGAAGGCGAGAAAAAGAATGAGTATATTTTTCATAAATCAAATTTAGTCGTTTGTTATCGTGCAATTGTGCCTGCCATACTCCTACGCCGACTGCCGTCGGCGCAAGGGTAAGGCCTGCCTGTGTTTTTATTTTTTCTGTAATGATGTCAGGTATTCCAATAAATCTGCTAACTCCTGTTTCGACATTGCTTCGTGCAATGCAGGCATCATCGATTCCTTATTTTGTTTCATTGTCTTAACGCTCGATAATGCGATCTTATCAACCGTTCCGTCAGGAGATTTAAGATCAATATCCGTTTCTGTTTTGCTGGCAATTAATCCGGTACGTTTTGTACCATCTTTCATTTGCAGCTCAGTTGTTTCATAACCAAAGCTAACACCTGCGGAAGGATTCACAATAGCCTCCAGCAATCCATCCTTCGGCAATTTAGAACCTATTTCAGTTAATTTAGGACCAAAATTGGTTCCCTCGTCTTTTACCTGATGACAAATAGCACAGTTCGTTTTAAATACCTGGTACCCATTTTCTTTATTTCCCTTCAGTGCCATTACAGAATCTTTACTGAACGCAGCTTTCTTAACACCTTTCGACCCATTAATTTCATCCTGAATTTTAATCAGCATACTTCTTCTCGGACCAAATTCCAGCCCCGCCAATAACGCAGGTTCAAGTGCAGGAGTAATTTTATTAGCTTTCACGAGATCCATTGCCAGATCTTCACCCGCCCAGCTTCTTCCTAATTGAAGCGCCGCGGCCTGTTTTACCGTATCAGCATAATTCTTATTTACAATTACATCACGGTAAATATCCATTGTTTGTCCGTATGCAACGCCGCTGAATGCAGCAAGCATTTTAATTGCTTTTTCATGGTCAGCACCTTTTACTATATTCTTTAAAGTATTATCTGCTTTAAAAGAAAACAACAACCTTACGGCCTCTGTTGCAATGGGCTGATCTGATTTATCGAGAGCAAGCTGTATAAGCGCGGGAGTTTCACTCTTAAGTTCATAACGCTTAACAAGATTGATATAAGTTCCTGTTCCGTAAACTGATTTTAATACGCTGTTTAATGCATTTTTTGCAACAGCAGAGCTCTGAATGATTTTTGGATCAAGCCCATTAAGCACAACCGCATTTAATTCAGCATTATTTTCTTTGTTATTCTGAATAATTCCGATAAGCGCCTGTGTTTTCGCAGGGCTCGGGTTAAAATCAAATGCACGGAAATATTTAAGACGGTTTTTAAGGTCAATGCTATTATCGTCAGCCAATTGAACAAGATAAGGAAGACTCTTATCTGTACGTGCACGCCATACTATATCTTTTCCTGCTGCAGATTTTAACGGGTCACCTACTTTCTGAAGATAAGCTTCAAAAAAACTGTCCCATTGTTTTGAGGCACCAATTCCTAATGCTTCAAGATACCACCTGTCTTTCCCATCATGCTGCTCAGCAAGATCAGCCCATAATTTCGGCGCTTCTGCCGACTTATTAAAATGTAAAGCAATAGCACATTCACGACGTACCTGGGGATCTTTATCATTAATTAATGAAGTAACCACACTAATAACATTAGCGTTTAACTGACGAGCGGCGCGAAGCCCGGCAATCCTTAAATCGGGGTTGTCATTTTTAGTTGCTTCTGCAATATATTTTTCTCCACCCGGCATTTTAACGAGCGCCCAGAAAGCTCTTGCTTTCATCCTGTCATTATCAGATGTTTTCCATAATTGTTCAAGGGCAGGGACCGCTTTAGTACCAAAACCCTGTAAGGCTGTCCATGCATGACGGCGCGCTGCAAGATTTGGATTTTGTAATGCAGTAACAGCACCATCAACAGTAGTGTAATCAAACTTCGGCATTTTATATGCGGCACCTTTAGGGGCGATGCGATAAATACGGCCGCTTTCTTTATCCTTTGCATCATGTCCGCCAACAACGGGATCGTACCAGTCAGCAACGATTAATGAACCATCAGGAGCAACACACACATCAGACGGACGGAACCACTGGTCATATTCGCCCACGAGAATATTGTCTATGGACGCAGAATATCCTGCGCCATCTTTTTTTACCGGGTATGAACGAACCACATTATGCCCGGGCTCGCAATGAATTACCTGGTTACGATATTTTTCGGGAAGCAATGACCCTTCATAAACGATCATACCAGTGGGGGAGCCCGAACCGGTCTGTAATAAATTCGGCACAACACCGGGATCATTTAAATGCCAGTGACGATATGGAATCGAATCTTCCCAATTTGTTCTTGGAACCGTCCACCATGCGCCTGTCATTTCATCTACATATCCGAAATTACCATAGTCCATTACATAATTAATTCTTACACCACGGTTACCATCATCATCATTATCACTCTGCCACATGGTTCCATAACTGTCAACCGCAACTTCGTAATTATTCCTGAAATTATCACCCATGCGTTCAACATTTGAACCATCGGGATCGCAGCGGAAAACCATTCCCATTTTATATTTGGGAGAAGCGATTGAATCGCCGTACTGATCAAGAACTACATTGTTATTTTTATCTCTTAATGTTATTGCATCGTTACCAAAATTGAAATATAATTTTCCATCGGGTCCTGCAGTAAATGAATGCATACCATGATCATGTTGCACACCCTTAATTCCCTGGAAAATAATTTCTTTACGATCTGCTTTATCATCGCCATCATCATCATAGAAGGCCCATACATATGGGCTCTGAGATACGATCACGCGATTATCAACCACACAAATACCAAGAGGAGCGTTTATTTCCGGTCCCTGGTAAAATACTTTTTGAACTTCCGCCACACCATCTCCATCATTATCTTCCAATATCATAATGCGGTCGCCCTCCGGAATTGTTACGGAACCCTGCCCCGGACGGTAATTAAATGCTTCTGCCACCCAAATTCTTCCGCGGTCATCGACATCAATATTTGTTGGATTTTTAATCGCAGGTTCTGCTGCCATTAATTGAACCTCCAGTCCGTCAGCTACTACGAGTCCATGCAATGCATTGACAGCAAGGTGGCGCTGATCTTCGGGTAGCGTATCCCGTTTTGCATCGGCAGAAGATCCTCCGGAACCACAGGAACTAATAGCTACCGAAGCTGAAATGGCAAGAAGCGCCAGGAGATGTTGTTTTGACTTCATCGAGTTTAGTTGTTTAATTATTTTTACTTCTATTCCTTTCACAGAACATTATTTATACTTCACCCAAACCAGCATTTTACCTGATTCGCGATTTTCCCACGCGTAATAAGGAACAAAAGTTATTTTATTTTTTCCTACGGTTGTTTGCAGTTTTTTAGTGTTTGCGAGAACCCCATCACCATTTACAATAGTAAATTTATTTTTTGAACTGAGTACAAGATTATTAAGATCCACTCCTTTATTGTCCACCTGTTCAACACAATATACCAGTGGCCCCCTTTGTATTGCACGGCGACCGGCATTGGTAGTAATATTCGGATCAGATTCAACAACGTTAACCGGCATATCAAAGTTCAATGCAATAACATCTCCCTTATTCCATTTTTTATTCAGAGTCAGATATCCTGCGTCAAGATTTCCCTTAACATTTTTACCGTTAAGCCTCGCTGTATATGATTTGCACCAATCCGGAATTCTTACTTTGATCTTTCCATCAACAGCAGAAGATGGATCAACAGTAATTAATACTTTCCCATCATAAGGGTATGCGGTCTTCTGTGTAATATTAACAGTAACATTGTTTAATGATACTTCAGTCTCGCTGCCGATAAATAAATTAACCAGTAATTCATTATCTTTTTCTGCGTAAATATAACTACCAACAGAAGGTATGAAACGCGCCATATTACTTGGGCAGCATGCTATTCCATATGCATGGCCACGATGATTTTTACCATCTGATTCTAATGGATTAGTATAAAAGAATTTTCTTCCATCAAGCGATTCGCCTGCCAACAATGCGTTATATAATGTTCTTTCTACAACATTAGCATATTTAGCATCACCATATAATAAATTCATACGGTTGTTCCATAATACCATACCTATTGAAGAGCATGTTTCCACATAAGCTTCTTTATTAGGCAATTCATAATCTGCACCAAATGATTCACCATTTTTTCTGGCGCCCACCCCACCGGTGATATACATTTTTTTATGGATAGCATTATCCCATACACGATTAACCGCAGGAATATATGTGTTATCCTTTAAATTAACTGCTACATCCAGCATGCCACAATATTGATACATGGCCCTTACTGCATGGCCCCATGCTTCTTTTATATCTTTTGCAGGAATATCAGTCTGGCAATCAACCAATCCCTGTTCAGAACCTTTATCCCACATCGGACCAGCTTCCACACCACGTCCTCTTTCTTCGAGTAGCCATTTAGAGAATTCAAGATATTTTTTCTCGTTGGTTACGTTATATAATTTAACCAGTGCCAGTTCAATTTCCTGGTGCAATGGTACCCAGCGTCTTTTATAGGGACCAAATTGGGCCATAATATGATCTGCAAACCTGCGCGCTATATTAAGAAAATCTTCTTTGCCAGTTGCATTTTTATAAGCAATAGCCGCTTCTATCATATGACCGGCGCAATAATCTTCGTGCCTTCCCATATCCGACCAGCGACCAAGATTCCTGCCTAATCCGTCATCTTCTTCTGAAAGAATAAAATAAGTATTTAAATAACCATCGGGGCGCTGAGCCTTTGCAAATGTGGCTATCCATGAATCCATTAATCTTTCCAGTTCAGGATCGGGATGTATTGCCAGCGAATTAGCAATACCCTCCATCATTTTGTACACATCAGAATCATCCCATACTACCCCTTGGTATTTTCCTTGTTTTTCTCCAGCTGCAATAAGGAAATTATTTATACGTGCAGTAGAATCACGTACTTGTTCAATAGCAGAAGGGATTGTTCCTTCACGATGAGCATTTAATTTAGCTACCCAAAACTGATCATTGATTTTTACATCTTTTAACGGAACCTGTTTGTACGGATATCCATCCTGCGCACTTAAATACGAAGGGATCACAATACACAAAACCGCTGCAACATTCTTAAGTCTCATTATTAATTTTTATTTTAAAACAGAATGCAGGAATTGCAATCCTTTGATAGCGATATCTTCCTGCGATGGCTCAAACTGCCTCCATATAGAAGCGGCTTTCGCAATAACTTTTACATCGGTAGTAAATGATTCAATAGCAACACTGCCATTATAATTTACTTTTTTTAAGGCGGCAACAATACTTTTCCAGTCGATATGATCATTGCCTGGTGTGCCGCGATCGCAACCACAAGCATGGAAATGACCAAGTTTATCGCCTGCAAGAAGAATTGCCTTTGCAGAATCTTTTTCTTCGATATTCATGTGGTATGAATCGAGATGTACTGTAAGGGCATCACTATTTACATCTTTGATCATATTCATTGCCTGTGCACATGAATTAATGAAATCCGTTTCATAACGGTTCAATGGTTCGATGGCCAGTTTAATATTTCTTTGTTTGGCGTAATCAGCCAATGTTTTTAAATGTCCTACAACTGTGTCCCATTGTTTTTTATATTCTTCGGGGTCAGTAGCTTCAGCTCTTCCTACTGTTGAATATAATGGTCCGGCAAGAACAGGTGTTCCTACTTCTGCCATTACATCTAATACGCTTTTAATATAATCAAGCGAGCCCTGCTGATCTGATTTTGATCCCCGGAGATCGCGGCCCGGTCCCATTGCCCCACACATAGAGGCACAAACCATATCGTTATCTGCCAGCGCCTGTTTTAATGCTTTAGGGTCAATATGAGAGGAATCTTCTAAGGCTATTTCTACTGAATCAAATCCCCATTGTTTAAATTTTTTAAGCAATGGCAAACTTTCAGTAGTGAAAGGCGACTTAAATAAGAAGGTATTAATTCCGAATGTCATCGTTATATGTTTTACAGTGATTTTTCTTTTTTAAACTGACGCTGGTATGTTGAGGACGAAGCCGAAATCAACCCGCACACCAGAACTTTTTAACTTACTGTTGCTCAAAAACAAATACTCCTTTTTTATTGCCAATAATTATATCTTTCTTTTTATCATTATTAATATCCTGCACCTGAAAGTTTAATCCTACCCCTGAATTATCATCAATCAGATGTGGTATCCATTTTGGTTCTTTACCAGGCTGATATTCGAACCAGTAAATAACGGCTGGTTCTCTCGCACCAGGATCGCTGCCATTATGCGCCCAGAATCTTTTCCCAGTGATAAGGTCCGGATTTCCGTCATTATTGACGTCAGCCAGCATCATTCCATGTGATTGTGAGAACTCTTTAGATATTTCATGCGTTATCCATGCAGTGGTATCGCCCTGTTTTACCTGCTCGTGCCACCACATTCCGTAATTATGTGCCGATGCACTCACCACATCATTGTCACCATCTCCATCCAGATCAAGTACATACATCTGGGAACATTCTTCGCCAAGATTAGCAGGGTGCCATGTCCAGTCGCTTTGTCTGCGGTCAACTGGCGCTTCCCACCATCCGGTCCTGATAATTACATCTTTTCTACCATCTCCATTGATATCTCCAAAACCCAAACCGTGATCGAATAAATTAGTTCCTCTTAAAGAGTCATTACTGATGATATAGGTTGTCCAGGCTGTATCATTTTTTTTCGTTGGAGGGCTCACCCATACCACTTTTTTATTTTCGGGATCGTTACATAAAAGGTCAAGTCTGCCGTCGCCATCAATATCAACAAGCGTAGGTGATTCATTACCAACTGATTTCAGGACCAGTCTTTCTTTCCAGTGGCCTGGCTTATTCTGCGGGTTTTCATACCAGAATGCTTCTTTACTCGGAAACCCTATCTTGATCATATCGTCCCAGCCATCAAGATTTACATCCATAGAAAAATTCAGGAATGAGTTTCCATATCCTCCTATTGAAGGATGGATGTAAGGGGTAGTGATTTCATGTCTTTCCCAATTAGGCGCCTTCCACCAGAATGTACCGGCCAGCACATCTGTCTTCCCGTCTTTATCCACATCGGCAACAGCAACCCCCTCCGAAATATATTCGTTGCTGAGAGTTGTTTTTTTAAATGTTACGTTATCAATTTTAGTTAATTTCTTTTGCCCTGAACAGGAACATAAGGCAAGAATTCCAAGCAATGCGGAAGCTGAAATAATTTTATTCATAATTTATTTTTTTGTCTTGAAGCCACACGGTAGAGACCTCTGTGATGACATTTGCAGCGACTATTTTTTGCCTTTCGGCTGAAATACAGGATTATTTTCGTTTCCACCTGATATTAAATAAGCCATCAAATCTCTTAATCTTTCAGGATTCAGGTTATTAATTAATAATGGCGGCATCAATGATACATCGGCTGTTTTGGTAGACACCACCTCAGCCTTATCGATTTCTTTTAACTGGTCGGGGGCAAACGGATTTTGCGAGATATAATATTTCCCATTTTCTTCTTTCACCAGTTTACCAATAATGCTCTTGCTGTTTTTAAGCGAAAACACTGTTGAGGCATACTGATCTGAAATTACTTTATTTGGATCAATTATCGCTTCAAGGATGTCCCTTTTTGAAAACCTGGTACCCAACTGTGTAAGATCAGGGCCGATTGAACCACCCTCTCCACCCATCGTATGACAGGTATTACATGCCGCAGCGCTGAACATCGCTTTTGCATTTTCGTAATTACGGCCTTCGAGCACTTCAACAGTATCGGTGGCATCCTGCAATTTCCACTGCCTGCCCGGACCACCGTCACTCATTACCCTCACCCAATCGATAGTAGCCGAAGCTGCTTTTTTATTGGTAGATAAAGAATCGTAGTATTTATATTTTGATTTCGGAACATAGGAAAGTGCTTCTTTTTTTGTTTCATCCATATACTCACGAAAATGCCTTCCTCCTTTATATCCAAATGCTTTATACAACCATTTAAAATATTTTTCACGATCCTCATCCGACCAGCCCGTATTTACATTGCTCAATAATATTGAATAATATATCTGTTGTGCAGGAGGAGTACTGGATAATATATCAGCCAGATCCATTCCATACTGTGGGTTTCTTAATATCAAATCAGAAGATGCGGAAACAGTTGGTTGTTCCGTCATATCATCTTTTACTACGTCAAGCAGGGGTAATGTTTTATTTACGAATGAAGGGTCATTTAAATGTGCCAGTATTTTCCCGAATATCCTGTTGAGGTCGTTATTATCGGATGGATAATTAGCTGATAAGTATTCGCTGACGCCTGCGTTTTGTGCGCCATCTGGTTTACCCATACGCGCCATAGTAACTTCAAAAGTTCTTATTAAATCTTTTTTCTGCGATAATGTCAGCGATTTATAATCAATCGACATCAGTGCATTAAATATTCTTGATTTTAAATTAGCGTTACCATTTCTTGCGAGTGCCACAAGTGCATGCGTAGCCGCAACAGGATCTTTTTCATTTAATGCCCGTTCCTGCCATTCACTTACCGGTTGTTTTTCTATGGCAATACGTGCAGCAAAACGAATGAACCTGTCATTATCTTTTAAATAGGGCCATGCGAAATCAATAGCCGCAGGGTCCTTTTTAAGATGAAACTCCTCTAGTTTTTTCCTGGTTTTAGAAGCTTCAGTAATTTCCGGAGCGGCACTCTGTTCCTTTACTGTTTTCGATTTGTTATCCTCGTAATAAACGCGGTAAAGATCAGATGTCAGCCTTCTTCCACCTGTAAGAAAATATAACCCGCCATCAGGACCGATAACACCATCGGTTAATGGTAAGGGAGCGCCGGATAAAAATTCTTTTGCTTCCGCTTTATAAGTGGCGCCATCAGGAGTTAAATGAATAGCGTACATTATACCAAAGCTCCAGTCGGAAGCAAGAATTGTATTAGCATAAGTTTTAGGGAACCTGGCGTCTGCCAGTGAAACCATATTAGTTGGGGAGCCCTGGCCAATATTAATTATTGGAGGTAAATTATCAAGATAACTGGGCGCCCATTTACCATTTCCATCTCTCCATCCAAATTCTGCACCGCTTGTTACATGGCAAATACGTGTCGGGCGATACCATGCCATACCAATATCCCATTCCATATCCGAATCATAAGTAAATAAATCACCTGCTTCATTAAATGCAAGATCAAACGGATTTCTCAAACCCGCGCCTACCAGCTCCCACTTCTTTCCGGTAGAATCAACATGAGCGATCCATCCTGCGGCTATTCTCGCCCTGGGATCTGTTTTATTTAATCCAGATAATAAATTATCACGCTTCCAGATTTTTGGAGGACGAGATTCATTTAAGTTTTCCGGAAGATCAGTGTTATTTCCTGCTATAATATAAAATGATTTTCCATCGGGAGCAAGCTTAAGACTATGCGGACCATGCTCCTCTTCTCCCACTAGTGTTTTCAATAAGGTTATTTTATCGAATGCGTCATCATTATCGGTATCCTGCAAACGATAAAATCCACTTGTTCCAGAAAATGCAGTGTCTTTTGCCGGATGATTAACTACAACATACAAGCTATTAAATGCCCAAACCAATCCCTGGGCATATCCCATTCTTATCCTGTTATTTTTATCACTTTCTCCTTCAATATCAAATGGGATCTTTTCAACTTTTACCTTTTCCGTCGCTGTATCGGAACCTATCGGAGGAATCGTTAAACGGTATAAAGCGCCGTATTGATCGGAACAAATCATGCGTCCTTTATCATCAAAGGTCATCGACACCCACGAACCTGTACCGCTATCATACGGACTATATAAATGTTCGGCATGAAAACCAGGCTGCAATTTTATCATTGCCGCTTTATTTCCCGAAGGAGCCTGAGATTTTTTTTTGTCAGGATTATTCGATTCATCATTACATGCAGTCAACACAGTAATCAGAACAAAGAATAATAGACGAAGTACTCTTGCTGATAATAACATATGGCTTCTCTGTTTTCGTTTTTTATATTCTCACTACTCTTTCTGGCTCAATAAGTATTTCAGAAGGGCGTCAAAGTCTTTTTTAGTAATCGTGTTCCTGAAATTATCAGGCATCAATGTATATTTTGATGCGATCTTTTCTTTGATATTGGCTTTAGGAACCGAAAACTCCTGTCCGCTAAAGTCTGCAAACACTTCTACTGCGCCTTCATTTCTTCTGAACAACCCGGATAAGGTTTTACCATCATTAAGGGTAACATTATAGGTTCGGAAGGCATCGGATATATTCGAATTAGGATCGAGGATCTTTTCTGTAAGTGCATTTGGGCCCCATGTGCCAATACCATTTAATTGAGGGCCGATTTGTCCCCCACTATTTCCAATTTCATGGCACATATTACAATTTTTCACAAATATCTCTCTTCCATGATCAACAGTAACAGCGGATGGATCAAAGCTGCCTAACCGTGCGGCAATTAATTCTTTCCTGTTTTCTACCCCCATTTTACCGGCAGTTAATTTGTTTAACTCCTGTCGTTGTTCAGTTCTAATATTAGCTGTCAGCCTTTCTTTAACCGGAATTTCTTCCAGCACATCTACCTGTACGTTTCCAGCTTTTAATGCACTTAATAAATGATTAATCCCTTCAGGAGTATTTGCAAGAATTGTGGAAACACTTACCTGTAAATTTCTTGGGGCATCTTTCATTGTAGATTCAAACATGGTAAATACCCGTGAAGAATTTAACTGGCCCAGGGTCATACTGATCTTTTCTCTTACCTGGTCCGCTTCCGATGCATCTTTGAAAATACTACTCAATACGGCTTCATTTTTTTCGGGAGACAAAGTGAATAAAGCTTCCGCAGCAGCAATACGTGATTTTGGTTCAAGTGTCTTATCAGAAAGTATTTTCAGGAGTGCTGGTTCGAGTATTGACAATTTTAAGTCGGCAGTAATTTTAGCAGCCTGTACAAGACGGTAGCTGCTGTCTTTGGGATTCCGTAGAATACTCCCTGCTATATCACCGCCCCATTTCTTTAAAGCAGCGCTTACGGGAATGCCTTTCTGCAAAACGCCTTCCCGAACGGAAGCATATAAATTATAATCCTCATCAGAATTGGCTGAAACATTTTTACGTGTGACGGCTATTAATTTATCAAGATCGCCGGTAGCTGCATACCTGCTTATATATTTCAGATTATCCTCTAATTGTTTTCCTTTTAACGCATGATCCTGCATATAATTCAAAGCATAATACGCGGCTTCTTTGGAAGGAACCTCAGGAATAACTTTTATAATTAATGCAATCTGGTCGTCACTCCATTTTTGCGTAGCCACCTGCTTCATTATTGAAGCATTTTTTAAATGGTCGCGAATACTTAACAGGCAGGTATATTTTAAATGCGTATCTCCTTCTCCTGTTTTGTTGTGAATTGCGATTAACGGTTGCAAAGAACTGAATTGGGGAAAATGCCCAAGCACTTCTATAGCCATTCTCTGCACCTGCGGGTTTTTATTATTTAATGCACTGAGCGCAAGTTCACGATGTCTTGGTACGATTGTTTTTAATTCGCCTAATACTCTTAATCCATGCACCTGCACCATTGGGTCATTATGAGTAAGTGCTTTTTCAATTAAATTATCAGGAAGCGCATTCAGCCTGTATAATATCCAGAGTGCCTGGATATAAGATTTGCTGTCTGCACTTCCTGATTCCAGCAGTTGCCTTACAGGAGCGATTGCCTTATCGGGATAATTATCCACGATATAATTCGACAATATCATCCTGGTGTTAAGCTGGGGGTAATTCAGAGCCTTAACCAATTCATCAAGTGTTGCCTTAGACCAGTCTTTGGGTACGTATTTATCAGCCTGTTTATTTCCTGTATAAGTTATTTTCCATATTCTTCCGCTTGTTTTATCGCGGCCAGGATGATCCTTTGGAACTTCGTAATGACCAATAATTCTATTGTAAAAATCAGCCACATATAAAGAGCCATCCGGACCGGTTTTTAAATCAACAGGCCTGAACCATGGATCATCACTCACTAAAAAATCTTCTTCTCTTTTGCTTATAGGTGAAGAACCATCAAGCCGCATGGTATTACGGTTAATTCTCGAGGTCACCACGTTTCCCGAATAAAAATTATTCTGGTATGCTTCAGGAAACTGCGTTCCTGTATAATAAACCAACCCTGAATTTGCAGTAGATCCAAATTCATAACTCATCATTATTGGTGCCCATCCTATCGTTGGCTCTTTTCCGCCCTGTGCAGGATATTGCGCTCCATGAATCAATTGATAAATAGGTTTGGTATGACAATCGAGGGAATATAAATAACCCCAATCATCATAAGCATACCCAAATGGATTGATCCTTCCATAAGTTGTTGCTTCCACGCGACTTCCATCTTCGCGAAAACGAAAAGTGTTTCCCGAATTCATATCGATCGAATCACCATCTTTCCCCGCAACGATAGAATGATTAGCATACCCATGGCAGGCATGCACCCATCCATCGTAACTGCGAATTAAATTATTTACCATCCCATGTGTATCCACGAATTCAAATGGCCCTACAAGCTTGGTAGTTTCATCTGCTTTGCCATCCCCATCTTTATCTATGAATTTATACACGTTCGGTATACTGTAAGCAATAGCACCATTTTTAACAGGTGTTATGCCGATAGGAATATTCAGGCTATCGATGAAATGTGTGAATTTATCTGCCTTTCCGTCGCCGTCAGTATCTTCCAGGATAGTGATTCTGTCACGGCCCTTACCCGGAGCCGCTGGTTTCGGATATTCAATGGTACTGGTTACCCATAAACGTCCCCTTTCATCAAACTCCATATTAATGGGTTTGCTGATATCGGGTTCAGATGCAAATAAAGTAATTTCAAAACCTTCAGGAAGTTTGAAACTTTTACGTTCATCTTCAGGCGACTGAAAATCAGTTTTACGGATATTGTCAGCGAACTTATCTTCTGACTCCCCAGCCTCTTTTTCTTTTTTTGATTTGGTTGAATCTTTACAAGCGGGCACAAACACTAGAAAGGAGCCAATCAAACATACTGTCAGAAAGGTCAATAGTCTCATTATGAGTAAAAATATCCAGAAACGCAAGATTTAAATGTTGTGGGATTAACAAGAAGTATAAGGAAGTTAACAAGCACAATTATGCCCTAACTGGCACAGCTGTTTCTACCACACTCCTACACAGACAACCATCGACCAGAGCCTGTGGCGTCGGGCGAAACTTGCACCATCGCGCCCCAACGCTAAAGCTTTAGCACAGCAGTCGGCACAAGCATAAGGCTGAATAGGTTGCCTAAAAAAACTTCTGGTGCGAGTTGTCCCGACTTCAACCGAAACACTTACACCAAAATCCGCCTGGTATTCATCATTGTTTCCTGGCAATCGCGGTTGAGTAGCCTTAACGAGAACTGCCTTGCAGTTTTTTATAATACAATTTTGCTTTTTCAACTCTTTGCAGAATTCCTTTATCAGGAACGTTTTTGGCATTTTCTTCCGATACAACCTGATCGAGCAGTTTAAATTGTTTAGCAATAATAGCCGGTGCATGTTTTTTATCGAATACAGGTAAATCGTTTACCATAACATAAACAGGGCTTGTGTGGGCGATAGCACCGTTTTTGCAAAATATTGCAGCTGTGATCCATTGGCTTTTTCCTACATCAATATTTTTTTTGATATATACTGAATCTAAGGATAAAGTATTTTTATGAGAAAACAGCATGCCGTCATTGTTATAAACTTCTATCCTGTCGATAATGCCAATGCTTTTATCAGATAATCCTTTTACTGTTACGGATATATTTGAATTTTTTGTTGTCCTGATTTCCGAGCCGGGGATATTCCCATTCACTTCAAGAAACAATGCGGGGCCATTAGAAACAAAAGTTCTTCCAGCTTTTAATCCTGCAAACCATTCCTGTACAGAAAAATTATTCCCCGTATAAACAAAGGTCCTGCAATCCCCAATTGAAGAGCCCCATGGAAAATCACTGCCGGCAGCCGCTGATATCCTGAAACCAAGATTTAAATAATCATAATAATCCTGCTGGTTGATTTGTGTATTCTGCATTAATTCAACAAAATCAATTTGCCGGGTTGGGGCAAATAGCGCCATTCCTTTTGTTACCCCTTCACCTTTATAAGCAAAATGTGCGTAACCGGTTAGTGCTTTATCAGAAGTATGAATCTTATCGAATACAACATCGTAATGATTATATACTGAAGTATCGCGGGCGAGAGCATCGATATTTAATCCGATGATATGCCCGTAATCACTACGCGGTTCCTCCTGTCCAAAAGCCAGGCATATATTATCATCGACACAAACAGAAGAGTTTTCTCCGAATGAGGGAGATTTAAAATAAGTATCGTGCCGGTCACCCATTTCCAACATGTTCACCACATGTACATTTTCAGCACGGGCAAGTTGTAATAAATATTCTTTAAATTCCGGTTTATTTAATGCATGGTGCGCATGTACATCGCCCGAATACCAACCGCGCGCAGGTAAATCGATCCACCGTTTCAATAAAAAAGAATGATGAACAGATTTTTCAGTATTATATACCGTAAAGAATTCTGACAAGGGTATATATTCATTTCCATGCTCGATACTGATCCTGTATTTCCCTGGCTTTAATTGAATAGTAAAATCACCGGATACCTGGTATATTATAGAGTCTTTAAAATAGGGCAGAGTGGGATTATTACCATAAACATACGTACGCTGGCCATTCACTTCCCCTTTGCCATCCATTCTCCTGATTGGACCAACCCAGTTACGATCATTTGAATAATCAATTCCCTTAAAAAAAATATCCGGGTATGTCGGCGCCGCTGCAGGCTCACCCAATGGAGGAACTACAACAATGTTATTCTCTACATCGGTAATACAAACCATTGCCGGTGTAATACTCCTTTTGTCTTCTTCAAAAATGTGGATGCCCACATTAACTAATTGACCAAAAGAAATACTATTAATGATGAGCAGGAAAATTAGTATGTAAGCCCTCCTGTTCATCATCAATTTATTTTGCAACTACTTTCATGATCCCACGCATTACCAGGTAGTGACCGGGATAGGTACACACATAAGGATAATCGCCAGGCTTTGATGGTGCGGTAAAATAAATTGTTTCTGATTTGTTTGGCTGCAATAGAGAAGTATGAAATAATACTTTTGGTGAATTAGGCACAAAACTTAAACGTTCGCCGCTAAGCCCCATATTTAATGCCGCCGAACCAACATCATCAGCTGAATTTGGTGTAACGATCACTACATTATGCAACATATCATCAGTATTATTAAACGTCATTTTAACTCTCGTGCCCGCACGCACAGTAACAGTCGATAAATTAAATTTTAAATTAGGTATTGGAGTTAACACAATGGTTTGCTCTGCGCCTTTTGTCCAGTCTGCCGGTTGTTTAATTACTCTTTTAGGTTCTGGCACTGATGCTTTAACGGGAGTGGGCTGCTTAACGGGAGTTTTTTTATTTACAGTCTCTTTCGCCTGAGCTTCGGCAACCGGGGTATGGTGATGTTGTTCTATTTTATTTTCAGGAGTAATAACCATTTTCTCACCATCAGGAATTTCGTTTAAAGTATAATAACCGAAATTATGCAGTAAAGAATAATTTTCTGCTGACCTGACGCCTTCAGCTTTTATTTCATGAATATAACCGAGCCTCAAACTATCCACCACCAATCTTACTTTTAATCCATCACTGGATACACTGATAGCTTTAATTGGACAGTGCCTGTCATTAATTACCGGGCTTCCATAATTATGTTCGTATTTATATGTGAAACTTGTGAGCTGATAGGACGCTGCGTTTTTTGCTCTTTTAACGTCTACAGGTTTTGTAAATTCAATCTCAAAGCCATCTGGCTGAGCTTTTACGGTCCGCATTTCAAAAGGTGTTTCGCCGCTCCATACAAGTCGTTGCAGCCCATACGGCTCTTTGCCGGTTGAGCCCCATCCCCGCGAGGTCATTCCAACAAACATACTTCCATCCGATCCCCAGTTCAATCGTAATATCCCAGAATTAAATCCTTCCCTGAAAGGAAATACCACTCCCTGATAAACGCCTTTTATTTTTTCGAGTGCCACGCGCATGATCTTGCTCTGACCCTGGTCGCCAACAAATAACTGATCTTCGTATGGACCCATTTTTCCCTTTTCATCATCTAATAATATTCCTGATGTTGAAATACCCAATATTGATTGCGGAAACCATACAGCAGGATTCTTTAATCCCGGAACTCTTTTTGCCACTTCATATTTTGGTTCACCGGTATCGGGGATATCAGACATTCTTAATTTCACATCAGAACCATCTTCACCTGCCCATTTTAATCCTTCCGGGTTACCCATAAAATCATTCTGTGCCACGTGTGCGATAAATCCAGACCCTACCCAGTCGCCCTGGTTCTCTGCATAAAATATATCACCCTCTTTATTAAATGCCATTGCAGCAGGTGAACGCAAGCCGGTAGCGAAAGGCTTCATATTTCCGTTCGAATCTATTTTTAACATCCATCCGTGCCATTTGGAGAGGCTCTCGCCACGGTTGGTCCAGCCAAGATTCAACGTTACATAAAAATTCTTTTCTTTATCAACTATTGGTCCATAAGCATATTCATGATAATTTCCTGCTAATGGCCACGTATAAACCGTTTTATATTCATCTGCTATACCATCAAAATCAACATCTTTTAATTTTGTTATTTCTGATCGCTGGGTAGCATATAATTCACCGTTCACATAATTCAGTCCAAGCGCCTCATGTAACCCTTCGGCAAATAATTGATAACGTGGTGCAGCATCGTTTTTCATATATGGATTACTAATTGTCCATACCTCACCGCGGCGTGTACTTACAGCAAGACGATCGTCTGGTAAAAAGGTCATCCCTCCAACTTCCAGCTTTACATTTTCCGGAATAGGAATCGTAAGTATTTTATAGAAATCCTCTTCTTTCTGAGTACGGGCAGTATCGTTAGGATTATTCTGTGCCAACAGAACCACAGAAAAGAAACTGCATGCCAATGTTAAAATATTTTTTTTCATCATCATTTCTTTTACCAGATTAAGGAATAGGTTACGGGAGAATTAACCGAATATTTCACTATTATTTCCCATCCTTTAGCTGACTGCCTGATAACAGGTTTATATTTTTTATCAACCCTGATATAATAAGACTTATCATTTACTGCATACAGATCTCCCTTGATATTCTCAATTTTTGATCCTGCTGCTAACCTGCAATAACTATTGGCAGGAGCATTATCAATAGTAAAAGTTCTGGATAAACCTTCATTGTTTTCCATCACAACAATGCTATCACTCACATTTAAACCATTGTAAGAATATATAAATGAAGGATTTCTCTTTTTGTTGAGAACATACCCCTTATTATTCATATTATCGAAAGATACAGAATCGGGCCAGGCGGATTTTTCGTCCTGCAGCACTGCAACTGCAGGTGCATCGGACAAGCTGATTACACTTCCCATAGGAATACCAAGTTGCATTCCTCCCCTGTCGTGCCATGCCGGTGTAACATCAATAAATTTTCCTCTCCATACCTGGAACAAAGCCCCCTGCTTTACATCGTAAGAATAATTCACTTCATTAGGCGCACCCACTGATAATACATGCGTGAGTTTTATATCGCCATTCATTAAAAATGTTTTGATAAATGAAGGTTTTGATCCTGGTGTAATCGTTATTGGATTAACAGTGTTCCAGTAGTTAGATTTTGGTATCCAGTATTCATCGCGTGGTGGTCCGGGAACGGGAGTAACCGGCTGACGATATTTAATATTCCTGAAAGCAACAGGACCATGATCGCCCTGTATAACTAACGGCCCTTTTTCTTTTTCATCGGAGTACATTGCAGAACCGGTAGGGCCTGTTACTTCCACTTCCTGCTGAACAAGTACGCCATTATAATACACTGAAACAAAACGGGCATTTTCTATTTTCTCCCCTTTATCATTAAAACGCGGGGCTTTAAATTTAATGCTTAAATGTTGCCATAACCCTGGTGCTTTTGCCACATTCATTACTGGTGGGGTGCCTTCAAATTGTCCTCTTTCAGGCGTCCATCTTAAATACACGCCACCGGCATCCGAACACGAAGGATCTAATTTCATCCAGCTATCGAGTAATTGAATTTCATAACGGCCCTGGAAGTAAACACCGGCATTTGAATTTTTCGCCATCATAAAATCAAGCTCTAATTCAATATCACCAAATTCGTCTTTTGTATAAAGATGCATTTGTTTATTACTCCGAAAATTATTTACGATAGCACCTTCTCCTTTAACAGTTTTAATATCGTGTTGCTTTGTATAATCGGCAACGGCATCGCCGGCAATTACCCAATTGTTCCCCGGTTCACGAAAAGCATCAAGATTGTTTAATGATACACCAGTGAACTGATCCTGCGATTTCGCAGAATATATATTAAAGCATAATACAGTGAGAAGAAAACCAAACTTGACCACTTTTGAAAAGTCCATCATTAGTATTTTAATGTTTATTTAGTGATAAGGTTAACTTCAAAGTTTGAAACAGGGCCAAGAACAGTTTCCAGTCTGAATTTAACAGTAAGTCCCGCAGGCGTTCCTGGTTTAACCGATACTGGCAGGATCATAGACGATCCTTTTTTGAATACAGTTGGCATAGCAGGGAGCTTCACTATGAAATGATCAATGCTGTCTCCTATCAATTCTGCAGCAATAATCTCAACCGCTTCACCCTCATTAGTAATTTCCACGTGGTTAGTTTCGCTACCATTAATAATAATTTCCTTCTGTTTAGCTACCAGTTTCGGATTGCTTTGCACAAAAGAAATCGGGCGTATTTCAATGCTTTTATAGAAATGTTCCGCTCCCTCACTCTGGAATTGCAATTTCCCTTTTGTTACCTGTTCGCCTAAATCGTCTCTATAAATGTTAAACAGGCGATTCACAACAAATCCATTAACAATAAATACTGCATCAGAATGACGTGCCACTAATTCACTGGTTGTCCACTGTCCTTTTGGACTTTCAAAATCACCTGAGCGCCATACGCGGCCAGGGTGACGAACAAGTGGTTTTGTGGGATCATACTGATCCGCCGTTTCATTATAAATTGTTTTTACCTTTTCTCTCACCTGGATTTCTGCAACACCACCACCTACGTTAAAAAAGTCGCCAATCTCTCCTTCCTGGATCTGCATTTCCACACTACGCATCCAGCATTGAAAGGCGTAATTAAAACTATCGGTGCAATGAAATAACAAACCTCCATCGCGCGGAGAATTATCTTTAGGAAAATATTTTTTCTCTCCCCACTGTGTGGTGAACCGAAGGTGATAATTTCCATATTCTTCTTTGGTAGTAATTGCTCCCCATATTTCCCCCGAAATATTTATAAGTCCGTCTTTAACGGTAAATACGTTTTTGGGATCGTTATTTAAACCAATATTAGGTTGTTTGGGGCCAATCATTTCATGATCAGAATAACCAGTCATATTAGGCGCTCGCAGCCATGTATCCCAGTTACTGAGATCTTTCCCATTAAATAATTGTTTCCACTCTTTTTTATTCTTCTGTGCAAAGCACAGGGTGCCTGCAATTAACAATAATGCCAGGGAAAGACACCTTCTTAAATAATAGCAATTCATTAGTAGATTATTTTGATGCTGTTTTCTTCGGAACAATATCATGAACACCTTTAATAATTATTTCTTCTATTCTTTCAGAAAATTTATAAGGGTGGTCATAATAATACATATTAAATTCGCCTTCATATCCGCCTTCTCTTAAACCACGCCTCGAAGGAATATAAGCTTTCACATCATTTGTGTAAGCGTTGATCCATAACCTGTCTTTACCTAATTCTTTTTTAAGCCTTACCGCATAATCAGCAAGTACTTCATCAGCAAGAAATAATATTGTTAATTTATTACCGAATGTCCAACTTGAAATGGGGTAAGGCATTGTAGAATCAATCGGAATTCCCCTAACAATTCTATCGAGATACACTTCTGCATTGTGCCCTTTAGCTCCATCATCTTTTGATAACTCAATAAATTCACGCACATCAGGAACATGATCAAAGGGTAGTTGTAATACTTTATAACGAACAGTAGGCGGACCATCAAGCGACTCCAGTTTTGTACCTAATAAACGATTTACTTCGTCTGCAATAGTTCTCCCATGCTTCGCAGCAATTTCAGGTGTTCCTCTTTCATCCGGATCTGAATCACCCGCACAACCCTGCGCCACTAATGCAGTAACTCCCGGATGATCTTCTTCAATTTGTTTCGAGGCTTCGCCTATCCAGTCGCCATGTGTTTTATTTATATCCCATAGCAAGGTGGTTCCATGACAGGCATATTCGCAGAATATCGCTTTTAAATTACCTTTCGGATCCGTGATTTTCATCATTGGAAAATTATGATCAACCGGACCATCAGGAACCTTACCATGACCCACCCAAACGCCATCTTTAATAACTCTCCTGTTCAATGCAAATTTCACTTCGCCCATTCCCCATGAAACAAGCGACGGTTTACGGTTATTTAACGCTTCGAGGGCAACCTGTTTTAATTTAATTGTAAGTGAATCAAGATATAAGGCGATTCTTCCCACCTGATCAACTGGCAGAGGAGGATTAAAATACATACTGTGGGAATTACCCATATCCGGGCCGGAATGTGTATGCGAGCAATTGATCGATAAATGCCCTTTCTTAAATCCCTTTTCTTTGCGCAGGTATTCTTCGACCTCTTCAACCATATTCATCTTTATACCTGCAAGATCAGTAGTAATAATTATCGATGCGCCCTGCTTATCATTTCCAAATGCTATGGCTCTTGCCCATAATTTCTGAAGCACCCCTTCTGATTCATTTTCACGACCGGGCATTCTTAAATATCCACTTAATCTAATGGGTCCGTAAGGAGTAATATCGATACTTGATACTCCAACATCCATTAAGGGTTGTTTAGAGGATGTTTTCTGCGAAAAAGAATCAACACACGAAAATGCAAAAACAATTATTATAATTAAATTCCTGGAAAAAATATTCATTACCCGAATTATGATAGAGTATTAAAAATCAATTTGACTGCCTTAAAAAAGCCAGCAGATCAGCCATTTGCTGATGATCAATCTGTTTTGTAAGGACGGGCATAATAGAAGTATTCATTACTTTAACGGATTCAATATCCTGCCTGTTAAGTAGTTTTTCTTCACCCGGGTTGGTACGTAAAGTAATGGCAGCAGATGTTTCGCTAGCAATAATTCCCTGTAATGATTCACCGGTTTTAAGTTTAACATCCATCAAATCATACCCTACGGCAATGGATAAATCAGGATCCAGGATATTTGCCATTATATCTTTCGCCAGCCAGCTTTGTACCGTTCCTAAATCGGGACCAAATTTAACCCCCAGCTTATCCCTGACCTGGTGACATATTCCGCAATTCTGTTGAAATATTGTTTTGCCTTTTACCGCATCACCTTTAAGATCAAGCGCTTTCACATATTCTTTATTCACTTTTTCCTGGTCCTTATTGGCTAACAGAGCCCTTGCACGTACGCGTATCGTATCATTGTCCTGACCCATTAATGAAGAAGTACGTGATGGCCCAAGACTTGATGATTTTATCTTTCCCGTTTCCACTGCATCAAGTAATAAATTCATACGCTGTGTATTAGTCATAAATGTCGCCAGGGCCGCATCACGTATTCCTGGAGTAAGTGTGTTCCATTCTTCCAGGACATAATGATTTACAGTGGTATCCGGTACCGCGCTCAGGGTTGCCAGGGCTGCAAGCTGAACAGTTGGATGCTCTTGCGGAATAATTAATTTTTTTAGTAATTCTGCATAAGGAGCCGGGTTACGCATTGAAATAAAACTAATTGCTTCAGAACGTTTTTCATTTGAAAGAGATTTATCTTCTGCAATTTTTACAGCTTTTTCAATTCCGGATTTCACCACTTCCTCATTTTCAATACCTGTCACTTTTAATAATTTCAAAGACGCTTTTCTTACCTCAGAGGTTGGATGATCAAAAAATGTTTTTACTAATATTTCTTTATCGGTTTCTGATACGGGCGCTGGTTTCCTGTTCCTGAGGCCATCGGCCAGTCCCGATAATATTGGAGCCTGCCATGAACCATTTTTAGCATTGCCTGTAACAGACGCCTGCTGAATTAATTTTTTAATACTTTCTTCGGAACCACCTGAGCCCATCATGTTGGTTAAACGCTGAACAAGAGATCCATAAGCAGGAACATCCGCTTTAAAGTTTTTTAACACATAATTTAATAATGATCCTGATTGTGAAGATGATGCTGTTAATGCAGCAATCTGCACCCATTTATCATTAATATCTTTAAACAATAATTTCTGGCGCACCTGCTCTGCCTGGGGGGTATTTAAATCGCCCAGTGTGCACAATAACTGGTAGCGCACTTTTACATTATTATCATTTTGTAATGTATATAAGGCTTTCGCTAAATCCGGGTTTTCTTTTAAATGTATTTCAGCAAGCTTAATGGCATTTTCTCTTACACCAGCAACCGGGTCCTTTAATGCTTCGATTATTACCTCTGGTTTTAATTCATCCATCCCTTCGAGTGTCCATAAGGCATGTAGTCTTGCTTCTGCGTAATTATCTTTTGTAAGTTGAATTAATGCCGGTACAATGGATTTATCATTTCTATCCACCAATAATCTCTGTGCATTTATTCTCCACCAGTTATTAGTGCTTTTTAAATGTTCAACGAGCTCCGCGGGTGTGGCATCGCCTAATTTTAATCCTTTTATCCATTCAGCAGCTTTTGTGTCGGTTGGAGTGATACGGTAAATACGTCCCATATCCCTTCCATTATATAATCCGCCAGCTTTAACTGCCTCATCCGACATCCATTCAGGATGTTCAATAATTTGCCTGTAATAATCTACAACATATAAAGCTCCATCAGGACCAACATATAAATTTACCGGACGAAACCACGCATCTTTAGAAGCGAGGAATTCTTTTCCCGATTCACCAACACGACTAGCCGAAAATGAGGCCCCAGAATCTTTTATTTTATCTGCATGAACCAGGTTACTCACCGATTCACAAATGAAGTTTACATCCTTATCAAAAGGTGCAGGAAATATTCCACCAAGATATGCGGTGATGCCGCTGGCAGAAGTCATTGTACCCACACCGCTGAACATTTGCCTTTCAGGATTGGTAGTGATCTGGTATATTTCTGATGCTGCGCCATGATCCGAAATCGCATCAGTGGCTTCACCAACTGTTAATTCTTTATTGCGGGAAATATAGTGCGCCCCTAATACCTCGGCAAATGCATGATTCTGATTATCACCAAACATGTGGTGACCCCAGGCATCGAAAGTATGACCAAACTGTGCCCTTCCTGAAGTTATTTCAAGAAGACCTCTATCGGGCCGAAAACGCACGGACCTGCTATCTGCATTTTTGGGGAGCTTAGGAGAACCAGGCTTACCCGGATAATATACTTCAGATCCTTTATCACCGAAAATATCTTCATAATTCCGGGTGGTGATTGCCCCACGGTGTGCAAGATGTATCCAGTTGTCAATTCCGTATAAAGGATTATTAACGTTGATGTGTGGATTTGAAAGAGAAAAACCAGTGAGGACCGTATCCTTTATATCCGCTTTGCCATCGCCGTCTGTGTCTTCAAAATAGTAAACATTGGGGGCATCGGTAACCAGAATACCTTTTTTCCAACGCATTACCCCATTTGGCAAAACAAGACCTTCAGCAAAATCTGTGCTTTTATCGAACTTGCCATCGCCATCGGTATCTGTGATCAGTTTTATTGAGCCATTGCCGCTTTTATCTAACGGGTAACCATGCATTTCAACAACATACATCCGCCCATACTCATCGATTTCCATATCCACGGGATCCGCAACCAATGGTTCAGAAACGACCATTTCAATCTTAAATCCTTTTTCAACCTGGAACGTTTCAAGAGCTTTTTCGGGAGGGGTAGCGCCGGCATCTGAGAAGTCGGCTTTATCATTGCAGCCTGTAAATATTAAAAGAAAAAATACGAAAAATGCGCCAACACGCGGAATAAATAACACTGTTTTCATCCTCATTAAAATTAAAACTTAGCGGTTCCTTAAAATGTCGTCCCCTTATCTATTTTTGTCAACTTGTAGCCTTCTCACACCCTTTAAATTTGTCACTTCAATTGATGATATTTTATCATTTATATTGATAAACGGGGCCGACTGCGACAAGAACGAATATCCGTAATATAATTCTCTTTTTTGTTTTTTTCCGTCTTTATAAAAGACTGTTGCGCTGATATCACCTGGCTGAAAAGAAATGCTTTTGGTGGTTGTTCTTGAAGCAAAGACTTTTAACGGACCATTATGCTGACTTGCGGCTATAAGATTGCCTCCGTCCCTGTTTCTAAGTTGGGCCAGGGCTTTACCGTTACCGGGAATATAAATACCGCTCTGGAGAATAGACAATGGATGAAAACCGCCGTTCCCGTCTCCTTTAAGATAGAGGCCATTTAACGCATCCATGCGGCCATACGAAACATCAGCGCCATAATCATTGCCATTGATCAGGACATCAAGATTGCCGTCATTATCATAATCCTCTACAGCCATAGCCTGGACAACTCCCATTTGCGCATTCAGCGGTAGCGGAATCATCGAAAATTTACCATCGCCCTCATTACGAATGAATACTGATTCAAGGATATCTGCTTTTAATTGAATTGCGTCTTCCATTTCTGCCGGCGTAAGCATTTTATCCATATCAACTTCCGCGTACGATTTATAATTCTGAAATCTCCCGCGAAGACTTATCATCTGCTTAATGATCTCATCACGTGTATGGATGGGATAATTTCTTTTAGTTGAATCCCCATGTGAAACTGGAAGGTATCTAGAAATAAAGGCGTCAAAACTTCCATTCCCGTCGAAATCTTTTGCTGTAACACCTATTGGATATTGATCGCTTGCCTTGAAAAAAGAATTTAAACCGAGATTTCCTACCACGTAATCAATATCGCCGTCATTATCAAAATCGCCCGGCGCAATCGAATTCCACCACCCGATTTTATTATTAATTCCTGACAACTCTTTTATGCTGCTGAACTTACCATTTGCATTTTGCATGAATGTAACGGGCATCCATTCGCCTGCAAGTATAAGATCGATATTTCCATCATTATTAAAATCAGAAAATACTGCGTCGCATACCATACCGATATCAGTTAATTCAGGGGCAACTTCTTTTGTTACGTCGGTGAATTTGATATTGCCGTCTTTACTATCATTTCTTAAAATAAAACTGGAAACTGGTGTGGGATACCTGGAGGGAGCTACTCTTCCTGCTATAAAAAGATCGAGGTCGCCATCTTTATCATAGTCTGCAGCACGAACACAAAATTTGCTTGTATAATTTACCGGTATTGCATTTTCATTCAATGTGAAATTTCCTTTTCCATCATTAATATAAAACCTGTCCCGATAAGCATCCGTTCCGGCCTTATATGCATAGCCTCCACCGGAAATATACATATCCTGGTCGCCATCTCCATCTGCATCGAATAATAATATTCCCGAGTCCTTAAATATGTTGCCAATATCCTCAATATAAAATTCCTCTTTATTTGTATTTGTAGAAGGTATTGGTTCGAATAAAATCTTTTCCAGGAATTTTCCATTTGCCTGTTGAAGAAATATCCTGGTTGGGTATGCTGAGTTTCCGCCGCAGATGATATCATCCAGGTTATTGCCATCTACATCACCAATAGCAAGCGCCGGAGAATATTCAGTAAATTTATGAGGCAGCAGTTTCTGGATAATGAAATCAGCATAATCCTCTTCCTGATGAACATAACGGATACCTAAAGAATCTGTAATGTCCCTGAAAATAGTTTTTTTATTAAGTGGTCCATTATCAAAATTATATTGTTCCCTGGCGTCTTTTATATTCAACGTCAGTAGCTGATTTGATTTTATATTTTTCAATACCTGCATCCTGTGATTGGGCCACACAATTACCAGGGAGTCTATCTGGTTAACATCCCCTAATCCGAAGTGTGCGATACTTTGATGAGAGGAAACATAACCTCTGTAAGGGCAGTGCTCATAAACCTGGTGCTTACCATTACCGTAATATATATCCAGCCATGCACCAAATCCTTTTGCATTTAAACTATCACCTTTATATTCAACATTCAGATAATTATGGTTTTCATTTTTATCTGAATTGTTTTTGTACACAAAAGCTTCATCATTAATATTATTTATTACGACATCCATGTCGCCATCATTATCAAGGTCCACCCAAATTCCGCCATTTGAGAAACTGTGCGCATCAAATCCCCAATCGAATGAATGATTGGTGAATGTGAGATCACCATTATTCCTGAATGCATAATTCCTTATTTTAACCTCTGGTACCTGTTCGAGTATTTCCTGTATACTGGCGATTTTTGCAGCTTTGGACCGGTATATCATAAAATCATGGTCAGTGATATCTTTCGGGTAACCATTCGTGATAATTACGTCGCGATATCCGTCATCATCAAAATCATTTACCAGGGGGCACCAGCTCCAGTCAGTTTCTGCAACCCCGCTTTGCAAAGCAATCTGGCTGAATACATAATTTCCAACGGAGTCCATTGATTTCATGGAAGGCCCCTGATTGAATTGCAGGGTATTCCTTATATATTGATGCTGGTAATTATATCTTTCAAAATTCTGCATGGTCTGGTATGAATTTGCCTCGAGCATCATTTTTTTGCGGAAATTGTCTTCCGGATTCATATCCAGTTCTATAATATCCAGTAAACCATCATTATTGAAGTCCTGCATATCAACACCCATAGCGAAGCGGCTGGTTTGTTTGATATATTGTTGGGTACTGTCGGTAAATGTTCCGTTACGGTTATTAATGTAAAGAATATTACTTGGTGCAAAATCATTAGCAACATAAATATCCTTCCATCCATCCCTGTTAAAATCACTTATAACAGCGGCATGTCCGTATCCTTCAATAGTAATTCCTGCCTCTTTTGAAACGTTAGTAAATTTTGCATGACTCAACGTATTATCGAAATCGTTGCGATACAATCTGCCGGTACTGGGATGTGATCCATCGCCAAGAATTACCCTGAAACTATTCTGATTTTGAGTATTTACATGTTGATTTACTACAAGGTAAACATCAAGGTCGCCATCATTATCGTAATCAAAAAAATATGACATTGCGGTATGGGTCGTATCATCTAATCCATATTCGGCAGCCATTTCTTTGAACAAAGGAATATTATCCGGGGTTTTACCCTGGTTGATATAAAGGAGATTTTTACGTTTTTCTGAATTACCTGTAATAGCAACGGATACATAAATATCATCCCAGCCATCGTTATTTATATCAACAACGGAAACTCCCCGCGACCATCTTCCTTCTCCATTTGTTTTAGAAACTTCGGTAACATCTTCAAATTTCAGATCACCCTTATTGATATACAATTTGTTGGGGACCATGTTGCCTGTAAAATACAGATCTACAAGCCCGTCGTTATTAAAATCACCGGCACCTACACCACCCCCGTTATAGATATTTATCTCTCTGAGGGGGTTAAGCGAATCTGATTCTACTATCTTATTATTAAATGATATTCCGGTTGAGGAAGCCGACAGCCTGCTGAATAATGTTTTATCCTGGCAAGCAGTCAATAACAATAGGGCAGGAAAACAAATAGTGAAGAAAAATTTCATGTATGGTCTAATTTAAAAAGAGGTAGAGACTGTTGTCCCTACCTCTTTAAAATTATGATATAAAATCGATTAGTTGTGCTGAGGATTTTGTGTCAGTGTTGGAGTACCGCCCACAACCAGCGGTGACTTATCAATTTCCCTGATCGGAATTGCATATATTTCGTGCTTTCCGGCAACGAAGGTTGCTCCATTGAGAATGTCATAAGTCTGTGGTGAAGGAAGAACATCAGTGTATTTTTTCACCTCAGAAGTCATGTACTCATTCAGAACATCAGCCATATAATGATCCGCATTACCGAATTTTTTATCGATGCGGTCAAATCTCTGCAGATCAAAAAAGCGGTGTCCTTCAGTTGCAAATTCCAGTCTTCTTTCAAAACGGACTGCTTTACGGGCAAATTCTTTATCCGGAAATCCACCATGGTCAGAATACAGATCTACCACATAATTAGCGGCAGGAGTATTGGAGAATCCGCCAGAAGGATTTGCGTCGTCGAGATATGTTTTCAGGAAACCTACTGGGTTTGCAGCACGCTGGCGCACTCTGTCAACATATTGAGCAGCCTGTGTGAGAGATCCGATCTCAACTTCACATTCAGCAGCCCATAGCAATACATCAGCAAAGCGGAGCATAGGGAAGTTGATACCACTGGTCATTTTCCAGCCACCATCAACCTGTTCCTGCTCACCATCTTCTTTAAAAATAACCCATTTTTTACCCCAGTATGGTCCACCTACAACTTCGAAAGGCTGCCTCATAACACCA
This sequence comes from uncultured Chitinophagaceae bacterium, assembly GCA_964387165.1. Taxonomy (GTDB): domain Bacteria; phylum Bacteroidota; class Bacteroidia; order Chitinophagales; family Chitinophagaceae; genus Flavitalea. The sequence continues at coordinate 32,161 of CAYLVR010000017.1, forward strand.
ATATCGTGATAGGGAATACCATATCTTCCTACTGTCCAATCTAAACGTGGATCAAGTGGGCCAGTTTCAGGAACAAATGCTGGTGTTTCCTGAGAATGGTCCGGGCCAAATACAGTTTTCACATTCACATCATTAAAATCATCAAGCATTGGCAATCCACCTGATGTTTTGTAAGCATTTACAAGGTTAAATGAAGGCATTACCCCCCATCCAACTACGCCATCACCCCACCATGGTGGATAGTTAAATACTTCTCCTATATTACCATTCCAGCCAAGTGCAGAATTCTCATCATTTACCGACATTTGAACAGAGAACACAGATTCAGCTCCATTTTCAAACGCTGGTTTGAACAGTTTGGAAAAATCAGATTCAAGATCATATTTAACCCCGAGGGAATTCACTCCATTCGCGATAAGATCTTCCAATACTGGTTTAGCTTCTGCCAACTTAGCCTGCTGCATATATGTTTTAGCAAGGAAAGCTTTCGCTGCCCAACTATTTGCACGGCCCACCTGAGCCTTTGTTGGGGTCAGGTTGTCAATGGCAAACTGGAGATCAGCTT
>CAYLVR010000018.1:0-9704 GCA_964387165.1 uncultured Chitinophagaceae bacterium
TAATTAATCCACGTCATAATCCGGGATACCATTTTCACAAAAATTAAAGGTAAGTGCTTAGGTTCTGGCGGTTTTTACCCTTTTTATCATGCTCATTATAAACCCGGTCACCATCAGGATCATTCCGAGCCACAGCACATTGATAAACGGAAACTGCAGTACTTTTAGTGCAATAAAGGGGGTGAGTTTCTGCGATTCCTTTACACTGATACCTAGATGCTCTTTATCAATGATCCGCATAAGACCGACCGCCAGCCCCTGCGATATCGCAGTATCCATCAGGTACCGGGGAATGTTATCCTGTAGTTGGAAAACGGGCATTACTGTCTGAACCCTGCCATCCTTGGCCATTACTTTAAGTTCCGCCATAATCGCAGTATCATTCGGCGTAAAATTATACCTTTCGTTAGAAGGATTTGGTGTTACTTTTTCAAGGATAATAAAGCCGTTTGAATAAAAAGCGGTGTCGCCCACTTTCATCGCATGGGTTTTGAACTGAGCGGTATCCTCTGAGTTATTCATTGTCTCAGCATAGGTCACATAAGTGAATATATCCCTGTTCCAGTAATGTTTAGCATCTGGATTTGCAGATTGCCCCTCCTGCCCTTTGGTGTTCTTGATCACATTCGGTTTCAGTACAAAATCAGCTTTCCCATCCTTTCTTTTCATTCCAATATGGAAATAGGTTTTTTTACTGTGCTTATCAACACTATCCTGCTGATAAGTGGCCCAGTATTTACCCATATCGGTTTGAACGCCCTGGAATAAAGTGAGATTTTCCACTCCTTTCTGGTCGCTTCCTTCTCCAAAATTCAGTGGATTCAGTTTATTAATGGATAGCAATTCTTTTTTAGAAGATGATATCAAAATACCTATTAGCATTAGTCCAAAGCCTACATGCCCAACAGATGCCCCTGCGGCTTTTAGTTTACCATTTAATCCAGACCATATATACCCTGTATTAGCGACTACTGCATATACGGAAGCAAATATCGCGAGGTGAATAGCCGCTAAAAATCCAGCGCCATAGGTATAATAATCAATATTTCCGAAAACAGAAATAGATACCGCAATTGCCAGTGATATGATTGTTGGCAATAATATCTTTCGGCCAAAATATTTTTTATTGGTATTCTTATATTTTAAATATTGAGTGATGGCAGTAAGAACGCCTAAAACAATTGCTACAAATATCTGTATCCTGTTATAAAAAAATTCAACATCCGCACCAACGGTAAAATTCGATCCGAATATTTTATTAATAACGGGTAATGAAGTAAATAATAAAATAAAAAATCCTGCAAGAAATAACACCAGCGAGCCGATAAACATCCAGAACTCTCTTGAATAACTGCTTTCTTCTTTTTGTATGGATGGTATCTGCTTATATCTCGCAGCGAATAATATTAACGCAGGGAGCATGAATACCAGAACAAAAGCGCGTAATTGCCAGTTAAGTCCTGAGCCGGTAAATGCGTGCACTGAGGTATCCTGTAAATCGCCACTGCGTGTTAAATAAGTTGAATAAAGAATTAATACAAAAGTGGAAATAAAGAAAAAATACGTTGGCCTTAATGAACGTCCGGTTGCATTAAATATTAATTGTGTATGAATACCAGCAACCAGTACGAGCCATGGCACCATTGAGGCATTTTCAACAGGGTCCCATGCCCAGTATCCGCCAAAGCTTAACGACTCATAAGCCCATCTTGCCCCCATCATAATACCTAACCCTAATGCTGCCGCAGAAAACAGCGACCATGGTAAGGAGGGTTTTATCCATCCTGTATGATCCTTTTTCCATAATCCTGCAAATGCGTAAGCAAAAGGAACCAGCGTTGAAGCAAATCCTAAAAACAATATGGGAGGATGAATGACCATCCAGTAATTCTGTAATGTCTGGTTCAATCCGTTTCCGTCCTGCATGCCGGCGTTATTCATATAGTCGGCCAAACCGAATATCGGTGCATCGGGGAATACCTCTCGCGTTAATAAAAATGGATTGCTACCTATTTTGTAATCAAATATGTATAAACCTAACAACATTGTTGCCAGGCACAGTTGCGCGAAGCTGACCACCGTCATTACCGGCGCTTCCCATTTTTTTGCTTTTCTGATCAATATTAAACCGAGCACACCGTGCCATATGGCCCATAATAAAAAACTGCCCTCCTGTCCTTCCCAGATACTTGATATCAGATAACCAAGTCCGAGTGATTTATCAGAATGGCTCCAGGCATAATTATATTCAAAATAATGACTGGAAATAATATAATAGATGATCGCAAACACTGCCATTACAGAGATGGCATCGATAGTAAACGCGATACGGCCTATCTTTCTCCAGCTTAGCTGGTCATCGATCTTAACCGCTACTGTTGAGCGGTAATAAGCAATTGAAGCGACGATCGAAGAAACAAAAGAAAGTACTACCAGGAAATAACCGAGTTGTCCGGGCAGGAGATGTTCACCAATATAATTCATTGCGGCACGTTAATTTTTGCCCAGGTTATTCTGAGCGGCTTTAGGATCATCTTTGTATTTAGAGGGGCACTTGATAAGGATCCCGTCTTTACGGGTGATCTCAAACACATCGCCTTTCATTTTTCCTTTCAGTACGATACGTTCGCTTTTTTCCATATCATAAGGTTTTTCGAAATGGTATTCCACTTTGGCGCGGTTACCCAGTGAATCAGTTACGTGAAAAGAAGTGTAATTGGCATTTGTAGCGGGATTATAAATGATCGGGCTTGTTTTATCAAGTTTGGCGATTACAGTAACTGCCTTTCCTTCCTTCTGCCGGGCTGATGCCAGGGTTTCGTAAGTCGACAAATCGCCCATAAAGCTCACCAGTAAAGCGATCACCGCGGCGATCCCAACAAGCATTACAACATGTACTTTTTTCATTGCATGCAAAGTTAACAGAAAAACGATCTTCTTGTTGCTGTATTCACCTCACTTCATATCGGGTATTGTCACTACCTTGCAACGCTTTTCAATAAAATGGTAGTTCAAAATGGGTAATTTTTCAGACTTTGATCCTAACGCAGCCAGTAATCCCCTGAACAATATTTACGGGTTTCCGATCACTGAAGAAGAGGCTAAACTCGTCATATTGCCTGTTCCGTGGGAAGTTACGACGAGCTACACTGCTGGAACCGCTCGTGCTTCTGAGCATATTTTCCGGGCAAGTATGCAGGTCGACGTTTTTGATATTGAATATCCCGACATCTGGAAAAACGGATATTATCTCCGTACGTCCGATAAAAAAATTTTGTTAAAAAGTGATTATCTAAGAAAAGAGGCAGAATTATACATTGATTATATATCCAGGGGCGAAGAATTGAGCAAAAATGCCTTCATGTGCAAGTCGCTCAAAGATATCAATGCCGGTGGCTCATATCTCAATGATTGGGTATATGAGCAAACCAGGGAACTGATGAATCGTGGTAAACTGGTGGCGCTACTAGGTGGGGACCATAGTATTTCCCTTGGCTATTTTAAGGCTATCGCAGAAAAACACGGGGAATTCGGGATTCTGCAAATTGATGCGCATCCCGATCTGCGTGAAGGATATGAAAACTTTATTTATAGCCATGCCAGTATCATGTATAATACGTTGAAAGAAATTCCACAGGTTGTCAAACTTGTGCAAATCGGTATTCGTGATTATTCCCAGGAAGAATTTAATTATATACAAAGTAGTAACGGACGCGTGGTCACTTTCTTCGACAGGAATATTAAAGAAAGACAATATGAAGGGGAAACCTGGAAACAGATTGTTGATGATATTATCAGCCAGCTTCCCGATAAAATATTTTTAAGTTTTGATATTGATGGCCTGGATCCGAAACATGCTCCGAACACAGGCACACCTGTTTATGGCGGATTTGATCCTGAACAGGTATATTACCTGCTAAAGAAGATGAATGCAGCAGGTAAAAAATTAATTGGCTTCGATCTTGTTGAAGTAGGTGTAGGCGATGGTTGCATGGATGCAAATGTAGGTGCGCATGTGCTACTCAAATTATGTAATATCTTAACCGCAGCTAACAGTTAATATTTTGACGGGAAAAACAAACTATCCATATATTATTACGCTGAAAAATGAAAGCACGCGTTACGTAAATATTATTGGTTTACTGTTATCCGTTGGTTCCACAGTTTTATTTTTAAGAGAGATGATTATCAGAGGGCAGGTTGTTGTTCCTTACCTGACAGGCATTATTTTTATCGTTTTGCTGATAGCCTGGACTTATTATTCTTCTTATAAAAATGCCAAAGAAATATACTATAGTAAAGCTTTGTTAATTGCAGGGCTGGTATGGGCAAAAATGCCTTATTTTCAATGGATGATTTTCGTATTTGCGCTGCTGGCTATTTTGGAATACCAGGCAAAACTGGCGCCGGAAATAGGGTTTTCAGAAGATCATATTATATTTAACGGCTTGCTGAAAAAAAAGTATAAGTGGCGCGAAGTAGAGAATGTTATTTTAAAAGACGGGCTACTGACAGTTGATCTTAAAAACAATATACTCATACAAAAGGAAGTGGGCAGTGGTGAAAATGAAGCAAGCGAAGAAGAATTTAATAATTGGGTAAGAAAATATTTATAATGAATTTATCTCAGTCACCATACCTCATGTACTCCGATGGCAAGGGAAATATTTTTGAAGATACTTCCCTGTATGCGGTTGGCCGCGCGGGATGGGATGCATTTGAAGTGCCGGTTGAAGACTGGATAGAATTACCTGAAGGAGGTTCATTATACGAGTTGCCGGGAAGAAGAGGAATTGGAATAGACACCCGCACCGGAAAAATGAGATTATGTGAAAAAGGCTGGGCAGTAGCTGCGTTTATCCCACCTGCGCACACAGGTTTATTTCTTGCTGCTTACGAAACAGAATCCAACGCACCCACTCTTCCTTTATTCTGTTATACTGCCGCAGGCTGGCACAACGAAAAATTTTATGTACCTGCTGTTCGCATCGAAAGTGATATTCGCCAGGAAGCAGCAGGTTATCATGATGAAATAATTCAATCGGGCGTTAAAAATATTATTGAAGCATACCCGAATAACAGGTTATTAAAACATTTATCGGAAAAATGTTGCCTCACTTATCATTGTCCCGCGGCAAGAAATTATTTTTCCGGCAGATGGGAATGTCCCGTTCCCTCTTCACCCGCGTGCAATGCCAATTGTATTGGCTGTATTTCATTTCAACCGGAAGATGAAACGATTGTTTCTACGCAGGACAGATTAACATTTAAACCTTCAGCAGAAGAAATAGTAGAATTTACAGTTCCTCATTTACAAACTGCACCTTTCCCTATTGTGAGTTTTGGACAGGGCTGCGAAGGTGAGCCATTATTAATGTGGGAAACCATTCGTGAATCCATTATTGAGATGAGGAAACATACTGATCGCGGAAGTATTAATATTAATACTAATGGTTCTAAACCTGCTTCTGTGGAGGCACTGTGCAGAGCCGGATTAAATTCTATTCGTGTAAGTACCAATTCTGCCCGTAAACATATCTACGAAAATTATTACCGTCCGAATAATTATGTGTTTGAAGACATTGTAGAAAGTTTGAAAGTGGTAAGAAGGTATGGAGGATGGTCGAGCATTAATTATTTTGTATTTCCAGGAATGACTGATAGTGTTGAGGAATATGAGGCGTTGAGGAAAATGATTGCTGAAACAGGTTTGTCCATGATACAGTGGAGGAATTTTAATATTGACCCGGATTGGTATCTTGGTAAAATTGGTGCGGTTGATACAGGAGAGACGCTTGGTGTAAAACAATTAATGGAACTTATCAAAGAAGAATTCCCGAACCTTAAATACGGCTACTTCAATCCGCCAATGGAACGTATAAAGGGTAATTTTGAAGCTGATTTCGCGCACTAGGCTTCCAGGCCAACTCTTACGTTGCACCTTGCATAGGTAACCCATCCAAAGAGCCCCGGGAACGGGGGATAACCCCTTTGGCAAGACCTTATAGTAATAACAAAAATCTTAACTTAGCAATATGACAGATAGTTTTGAATCGCAGAAAAATATAAAGGCATCAGGCTATACCGCAATGGTCTGTGCACTGCTGCTCATTATTTTTCTGTTTGTGAAGTGGACATTGCCTAATATTCCGCCTCCACCAGAAGAAGAAGGTATAGAGATTAACCTCGGTAACAGTGATCAGGGGTTTGGAGACGATCAGCCATTCCTTCCAGGCAAACCTTCTCCTTCCGATAATCAATCCTATACTCCTCCTGTTAGGATCAATACGCCTGCTGAAGAAGTAAAAGACTTCGAAACCGACGATAACGATGAAGAAGCGCCTGTTGTAACCAGGCCTCCCGTTGTAAAACCTAACGCCACAAAAGTTCCTGAAAAAGAAATTGTAAAAACAGTTCCTGTAAAAAAGCCTCAGGAGTCAAATGATCCTCCAGCTCCCATACCACCTAAACCTAAAGCAGTGTTTAAAGGTGTGAACGGAACAGGAACGGGTGGCAATGAAGCCGACAGTTATAAAAAAGGTGGCAACGAAGGTATTGCCGGCGGGCGTGGCGACCAGGGCGCTCCGGGAGGTAATCCTGATTCTGATAATTATACAGGTGGAGGCACAGGAAATTCTGGTGTGGCTATCCGGGGTGGGTTATCAGGAAGAAGAATTATGCGTACCCCTTCATTTGAAGACGATTTTAATGAAAACGCAAAAGTATCCGTTGATGTGCGTGTTAATGAAGCAGGCAATGTAATATCTGCAGAATACCAGCCACGTGGTTCAACCACATCAGATCCTAATCTCAAAGCTATTGCTATAAAAAAAGCGAAACAGGTGAAGTTTAATACTTCTGATAATGAATCTTCAGGAACTATCCAGTTTAATTTTAAATTAAAGAGCTGATAAATTTCTCTCTGATTAGAACTTTCGAACAAAATCTCTGATGTTTTATTTTGTACAATGAATTATTCTGAAACGATCAATTACATGTTCAGCAGGTTGCCGATGTTCAGCAAAACCGGTGCAGCGGCAATTAAGGCTAATCTTACGAATACAAGGATAATATGTACACAATTAGGTGAGCCGCAGAATAAATTCAAATCCATACATATTGCAGGTACAAATGGTAAGGGCTCGTGCAGCCACATGCTCGCTGCTATCTTACAATCATGTGGCTATAAAACCGGGCTATATACATCTCCACACTTAAAGGATTTCAGGGAAAGAATAAAGATCAATGGTGAAATGATCCCACAGCAATTCATTATCGATTTCACTGAAAACATTACCCCGCTTATTGAAAAAATTCATCCTTCTTTTTTTGAAATAACAGTAGGCATGGCCTTCGACTATTTCGCAAAAGAGAAAGTAGATATCGCCATAATAGAAACCGGTCTCGGCGGAAGACTCGACAGCACCAATATAGTCAATCCTATTATTTCAGTGATCACCAATATAGGTATGGACCACATGAATATACTCGGCGATACATTAGAATTAATAGCCAGTGAAAAAGCAGGTATTATTAAAAAAAATGTTCCTGTGGTAATTGGCGAAACATCTTTTGAAACAGAAAAAATATTCAGATCGATAGCCAAAGAAAATAATGCGTCCATTACTTTTGCCGATCAGAAAAGATATACGGCAAACTGGTCGCATGAGAAAGGATATTTAGTTACTGATCTTATAGACAAACAAAATGATGTTCGTGTTAAAATTGAACTGGACCTGCCCGGATACTACCAATTAAAAAATCTTTTAACAGTTGCTGAAGTTGTTTGTCATTTGCCGGGACTCGGATTTGAGCTGGACCCGCAAAAAATGCTTCACAGCTTTAAGCATGTAAAAAAATTAACGGGGCTACATGGACGTTGGGAAACTATTCATCAACATCCCAGTGTAATTCTTGATGTAGCGCATAACGAAGCCGGTATTACGGAATTAATGAAGCAGGTTGAATTATCTGATTACCATGAACTGCATATTATTATTGGAATGGTTAAGGATAAGGAAATAAAAAATGTGTTGGCCCTTCTTCCAAAAACCGCCCATTATTATTTCACCCAGGCACAAATTCCACGTGCCTTACCAGCGAATCAATTAATACAACATGCCAATGCGGAAGGATTAACGGGCCATGAATATCCTAACGTTAACTCGGCCCTGAAACATGCGCTGTCTGTTGCGCATAAACAGGATATTATCCTGGTTTGTGGAAGCGTATTTACAGTTGGGGAAGTTTCGCTAAACCATACATGATAGTACATACATGCAATGCCTGAATAATTTTGTTTTCTTCTACCAGTTGCCTTAGCTCATCAATTTCGATTAATTCAACTTCTATATCCTCATTATGATCCAGTTGCTGCTCCCTAACCTTTACACCACCTGTTGCCAGGAACATATGCATCCAGTTATTATTGGTTGAAGGATTGGGTGACACCTTCCCTAAATAATCGAATTGTTTAAATTCATAACCGGTTTCTTCCATTAATTCACGCGCAATGGCCGATTGATAATCCTTATCAGTGTCATCAACACAGCCACCCGGCACCTCAATAATTGTTTCCTGTAACGCGTGCCTGTATTGCTTTACCATGATCACTTTATTGTCTTCTGTAATCGCCAGTGCTGATACCCATGTGGGAAACTCATAAACATAATAGGGAGATATAATTTTGCCTTCAGGTGTTTGACAGGTATCTTTTCTTACAGTGAACCAGGTATCCTTAAATAAATATTCAGACTTCAGTATTTTCCAATTCATGTTGTAAGTTAAAGTGAAAAGCAAAAACTTAATTACCAATTGTAATTTTGCTTTGCTGTGGTAATATGTCCAACATGGTGCTTACCATGCCATGCATACATTCCTAATAAATACCATAGAGTAATTTCACGTTGATGTTCGGGGTGATAAATAGTTCTGTCCCATTCCTCTTTTTTCAGATTTTTTATCGCTTCGTACCAGCGGGTGTGTAATGCATGTAATAATGTAATAGAAATATTCGGGGGAGTATTTTCATTATCGTCCAGTTGTGCCCATAATTTCTCCTGGTAGGTTTTAATTTTCGGCGCATCTTCTGTCATTGCTAATTTAAAACGCATATAAGCATTAATATGACTATCTGCCATATGATGCACCAGTTGTTTTATTTTCCAGCCGCCTTCACGATAAGGGGTTTCATATTGTTGTTCATCCAGATCCTGCACCGCGAATTCTAAAGTTGTTGGGAGAAATTTAATATCGTTCAGCCAGTCCTTTAATTGTTGTTCTGAAAATGGCTGCGGCTGGTATTTGCCTATAGGATAACGTGGGTCGATAAAAGCTTCACTCATATCGTTGTAATTTATTGCTCTTTTAGCTCATGCCCGGTTAGATGAATAAATACATCTTCCAGGTTTGCGGCTTTCACCTGTTTGGGGCGTTCAAATCCGCTTGCCACGAGATTATCAATTAATCTATCTGGGGGATCCATGGAAATAATTTTACCAGCATCCATAATAGCCACGCGATCGCATAATACTTCGGCTTCATCCATATAATGGGTGGTGATAATTACGGTGGTTCCTTTATCGCGAATATCCTTAATCAACTGCCATAAATTCCTGCGTGCCTGTGGATCAAGGCCTGTTGTAGGTTCGTCCAGGAATATGATCTGTGGATCGTTGATCAACGTGGTAGCAATAGAGAAGCGC
>CAYLVR010000018.1:9714-21531 GCA_964387165.1 uncultured Chitinophagaceae bacterium
TCCACCGCTTAACTCTTTAAATTTATTTTTAGCCTTTTCTTCGAGGTTTACGAGTTTAAGAAGGTCCATTGCATTTACACTTCGGTTGTATAAACCGGCGAATAATTCAATGAGCTCAAGAAGTTTCAGGTTGGGATAAAACCCGGATGTTTGTAACTGAACCCCTATTATCTTTTTGATCTCTTCGGGTTGGGTATCAAGATCAAAACCATTTACGGTGATCTTACCTGATGTTTTTTCGCGAAGTGTTTCTATGATCTCAAGGGTTGTGGACTTACCTGCCCCGTTCTGCCCCAGCAGGCCGAATATCTCGTTCCTGTAGACATCAAAGCTGATATTTTTTACTGCTTCAAAACTTCCGTAATTCTTAACCAGGTTCTTTATTGAGATCATCGTATCGGCCATGAAAACTTGTTTAAACAAAGATAAACATTCTTATGCTGGTTCAGGCTCAACCCGGGAAAGTGTATTTTGCGGGCCCGGACCTCCCCGGCGCCGGATAAAAATTAACTAATGAAAATGTTATTCTGGATCTCCGCCATAATTGTGATAATAACTAACTGTTTTTTATTAATGGGATTTGTGAATGTATATTTCAAAAATTATAATGGGGGCCCGTCATCTTCTTCGGGCGCTATTATTTACCAGCTAATTTTCGGGATGGTGATATTGATTGCGGGTTTGATCTTCTATTTTATGGACAAACTTAAAATAGCGACATTGATTATGGGCCTTCCATTGCTGCTTATTATTTTATTTCTCTTTTTCATGCTCATTTTGCCATTTATTATGGGTGAGCGTATGAGTTAATATATAATCACCTGCTGATGATTTGATTTTACTTTGCGTTATATCCTAAACAATATGCCCATAGATCTAAACCATTAAAAAAATATACAAAATATCCTATTTAACTTTATACCCTTCCTGTTTTATTAGCCGGTTTGCACTTCTCAGGTATGGCAATAGCACACGCTGAAGCTGCGGAAGAGCTGGGTATTTCCGGAAAAAAAGAATGCCGGAAACAGATGCAGCCGTTCCCAGTCGATAACAGGCGACCAGGTGGCATTAACAAATTTTATTTTTAAAAAAAGTAAGGGAGCTTGCTTTAAAAAGAAAACGATGGTTTGATATGCGATAGCTTTCCGGGGATCCTGTTCATAAAAGTACAATCGGCACCGACCCACGACATCCTATGTATGCCGCAAAATCCATGATATGCAGATCTTAGCCCCCTCAGGAGAAATGGTTCTGCCGATGGCCGGTTGCTTTCTTAAAGGAAGTCATATACTGGAACGGTCTGTTATTTAATAACGATCCCGGTGAATCCCGAAAAGGACGGCACTTCTTCAAGTACTACTTTTTCGCCGTTTCGCCATAGGGTAGCTTTCTGCAATATCTCTCCCGCTACATAAACATTCTTGCCGACAACCGCCATGTCGCTGATATCCGACCCTTCTTCGCTACCAGCCAGGGGGATTTGTTCGCCATTTTTCCAGCACATGGCTATGCTGCGCAGGAAGCCCGACTGCTGCCGAAGCTCTCTTCCTCCTACATATATATCCCCGCCCGAGAATGCAATGGCTCTTCCGTTACCGTCGTATTGAGTATCGCGGGTCAGGGAGGAGAGTGTGTTGTTTGTCCAGAAGTTGATTGTACGCTTTTCCCCTGCTATCGCACCAAGGATTGTTATGGAGGTGTTATGGTTCCCCGCAATGTAAACATTTCCTCCTGCTATCGTTATGTCATGTGCCTGTCCGCCCTTGGCTTCGTCGGTCAGGACTATCCTCGTGCCGTTCTTCCAGTATATGGCGACGGGTTTACCACTTATATTTTCATATCCCGATACATAGATATCATTTCCTGATATGACAATACCCGTGGTATAAGCGTGGCTTGTCCCGGCCTTGCTCAGCTCAACGAACGAACCGTTTTTCCAGTACCCGGGGATCAGGGCCCTCCACGTTGAAAGAATTTTTTAACACCCTTCCAGTTCTTCCATCATTAATTTACTACCAATAAATAATGGGGAGCGCTGGTGCAATTCGGTAGGCACCACATCAAGAATTCTTTGTTCACCATTGGTGGCTTTTCCACCAGCAACTTCAACGATGAATGCAAAGGGGTTGCACTCGTAAAGCAACCTTAATTTGCCTTTCGGCTTATCGATTGTGCCGGGGTACATGAATATACCTCCTTTGATAAGATTACGGTGCACATCTGCCACCATACTGCCGATATAACGCTGGGTATAGGGACCGCCGTCTTTAGAATTTTTTTTCTGGCAAATATCAATGTACCTTCTTATCCTATCAGTGTACTGAAAAAAATTACCGTGGTTTACGGAGTATATGTTCCCATTTTCGGGGCATTTCATATCAGGGTGGCTAAGACAGAACTCACCAATGGAAGGATCCAGTGTAAATCCATTCACCCCCCTCCTGGTCCCTATCACCATCATTGTCGAGGAACCATACACGATATACCCTGCTGCTACCTGCTTTACTCCTGCCTGTAAAAAATCACTTTTATCTGCAAGTGTACCAATAGGCGTAACCCTTCTGAATACACTGAAAATAGTACCAATAGACACATTCACATCAATGTTCCCGCTTCCATCCAATGGGTCAAACAGACAAACATATTTTGAACCCTTACTCACTTCATCGTCAAAAGCTATATAATCATCCAACTCCTCGCTGGCGATACCCGCACAACTGATACCATGACGTAACGCGCCCATAAACTGGTTATTAGCGAAAATGTCCAGTTTCTTAACATCTTCACCTTGTACATTAATGGCACCGGCATCACCGAGTATGTCCACGAGGCCGGCCTTATTTACTTCAACATTTACCCTTTTAGCCGCGAGGCCGATATCTCTTAGCAAACTACTCAGTTCGCCTGTGGCCATTGGGAAATTTCTTAATTGCTGTATAGTAAACTCATCGAGGGTTAGTACTTTCCTGTTAATAGTGCTCATATATGGCAGAGGTGAGTGAGATAATAAAATTCGCCGCAAATGTAAGTGATTAATTAATTTTATCGATTATCTATGCAAGTATTCAAATTTGGAGGCGCAAGTGTAAGTTCAATAGACAGGATCCATAAAGTAAACGATATCCTCAAAGATTATCCTGAAGAGAAAATGTTGATAGTGATCTCTGCCATGGGAAAGACTACCAACGCACTGGAAAAGGTGGCAGAGGCCTTTTATGATAATCGTAAAGAAGATGCGCTTACCTTATTTAATGCAGTTAAAGAACAACACCTTAATACGGCTAAACAAATACTGGTCACCCATTTTAATAAAACCGACCGGCAACTGCTCGACATCGTTACCGAAGTTGAGTGGCTGTTGCACGATAAACCCGTCAGGGATTACGACTATTATTACGACCAGATCGTTTGTGCCGGCGAACTACTCTCCTCCTGCATTATGAGCGCTTATTTAAATGAAAGCGGGATTCATAATGAATGGATAGATGTGCGCGATATTATCCGCACCGATAATACTTTTCGGGATGCAGTCATCGATTGGAAATATTCACAGCAAAAGGTAAATGATGATATTACCGGTTTATTTAAAGACACCAATATCATTGTGACGCAGGGATTTATCGGTTCAACGCATGATAATGAAAGTACAACGCTGGGTCGTGAGGGAAGTGATTATACCGCTGCAGTTTTTGCCAGTATGCTCAATGCGCAGGTGGTAACAATATGGAAAGATGTAGAAGGAGTAATGAATGCTGATCCCAAAGAATTTCCGGATGCCATATATTTAAAAGAATTAAATTATGAAGAAGTGATCGAGATGGCGTATTATGGCGCTCAGATCATTCATCCGAAAACAATAAAGCCACTGCAGAATAAAAATATCCCACTGTATGTGAAATGTTTCCTGGATAAGACATTACCCGGCACTATTATTCATCATAAAACAATCCATAACCTGCCGCCATTAATTGTTATCAAACAAAACCAGGCACTTATTCATTTCCATACACGCGATTTTTCTTTTGCAGGAGAAAAACCCGTGGCCAGATTATATAATATACTTGCTGAATTACATATCAAGCCTAATTTATTGCAAACCGGCGCAGTGAGAATAGATCTTTGTATAGACGACAAAGCGGACAAGATCGAGAAACTCGCTTTGTCCGCTTCAGAATTATTTGATGTGCAGGTGGAAAAGGATCTTACATTATTAACTATAAGACATTACCACGACGAGTTGGTTAAAAACCTCGTTGCAGGAAAACGTATACGTTTGAAACAACAATCACCTGAAACTATTCAACTCGTATCGCACGATTAGAATATGATGAACAACAGGAAGAATACAAGGAAGATTCCAAATCCTATCCATGCCCATTTAATCACTTCGGAATCATCTATCAGATAGGCGATCAGTAATCCTATTACAGGTAATATTAAACCGAGAATAAGCCCACCGATATTAAAATCGGATGTATCTATAACTGAAGCCTGCATTTTTTCATCTGCCATTTTATTCTCTTTGATTGCCTGTTTCATTTTTTTCTGTGCAAGCTTTAAAGATATTTTTTGGGGAATAGATAGTTTTTCACCTGTCAGTTCCTTATACTTTTTGGGTGTTAGAGAGAGAAAATCTTCCATTTTCATTTTAGCCAGCACATCCGAACTTTTATTCGTTGCAGACATTTCAGCATGTTTCGAAGAAGGAGAGACCAGCGCGAATGAAGGAGAAGTTATACATATGAACACCACTGCAAAAACAAAGAATGCAGCTACAGAACGCAGAGTGTAAGTTTCGGCCATAAAAATATTTTAAACAATTTAATAAAAAAATCCGTGCCAAAATAAAAAAGGCGGACCTAATGATCCGCCTTAAATATAAAATCACTTATTTATTTCACTTCTTCGAATTCTGCATCTGTTACGTTTTCATTACCACCCTGTTGGTCGCCGCCTGGCTGACCACCCGCGAAACCTTCTGCACCCGGCTGGGCACCGCCCTGCTGTTGTGCTTTGTAAATTTCTTCCGAAGCAGCCGTCCATGCTGTATTCATTTCAGTGACAGCTGCATCAATTGCTGCAATATCCTGCGATTTATGCGCTTCCTTCAATTTAGCCAATGCAGATTCAATAGGAGCTTTTTTATCAGCAGGAATCTTATCACCAAATTCCTTCAATTGTTTTTCTGTCTGAAACACCAGGCTATCGGCCTGATTGATCTTCTCTACTTTTTCTTTTGCTTCTTTATCAGCAGATTCGTTTGCCTTTGCTTCAGCCTTCATTTTTTCGATCTCATCTTTGGTTAGACCGCTACCTGCTTCAATCCTGATCTTCTGCTCTTTTCCTGTGCCTTTATCTTTTGCGGTTACGTGCAGAATACCATTCGCATCAATGTCAAAGATCACCTCAATCTGAGGAACACCTCTTGGTGCTGGTGGAATTCCATCCAGGTTAAACATACCCAGGCTCTTATTCTGAGAAGCCATAGGTCTCTCGCCCTGCAGCACATGTATCTGCACACCTGGCTGGCTATCGCTGGCGGTAGAGAATGTTTCAGATTTTTTAGTTGGTATAGTAGTGTTTGATTCGATCAACCTTGTCATTACACCCCCCATTGTTTCAATACCGAGAGATAATGGAGTAACGTCCAACAGCAATACATCTTTTACTTCTCCTGTTAATACAGCGCCCTGGATAGCAGCACCTACAGCCACAACTTCATCGGGGTTAACGCTCTTATTAGCTTTACGGCCGAAAAATTTCTCAACTATCTCCTGCACTTTGGGAATACGCGTACTACCACCTACAAGAATTACTTCCTGGATATCTGAAGCGTTTAAACCAGCATCTTTCAGCGCCTGTTCACATGGTTTCAAACATCTTTCGAATAATTTATCGGCAAGCTGTTCAAATTTAGCGCGTGTCAGTTTTTTAACGAGGTGCTTGGGCACTCCATCTACAGCTGTTATATAAGGAAGATTAATTTCTGTTTCGCTTGAAGAAGACAGTTCGATCTTGGCTTTTTCAGAAGCTTCTTTTAAGCGCTGGAGCGCCATTGGATCTTTACGGAGGTCGAGGTTTTCTTCAGTTTTGAATTCACCGGCGAGCCAGTCCATAATTACTTTATCGAAATCATCACCACCAAGGTGGGTGTCGCCATTAGTGCTTTTTACTTCAAATACACCTTCACCCAGTTCAAGAACTGATATATCGAATGTACCACCGCCCAGATCAAATACAGCGATCTTCTGATCGTGTGCTTTTTTATCGAGGCCGTAAGCAAGTGCTGCGGCAGTTGGTTCATTTACAATACGGCGAACCGTTAAACCTGCGATTTCACCGGCCTCTTTAGTAGCCTGGCGCTGGGCATCGTTAAAATACGCAGGCACTGTAATTACCGCTTCTTTTACTTCCTGTCCCAGGTAATCTTCAGCAGTTTTTTTCATTTTCTGAAGAACCATTGCAGAAATTTCCTGTGGCGTGTATAAACGGCCGTCTATGTCAATACGTACGGTATTATTGTCACCTTTTACTACTTTATAGCTCCAATGGCTACTTTCTTCTGTTACTTCATCAAATCGGCGGCCCATAAAACGTTTAACAGAGGTGATGGTGTTATGCGGGTTCGTAATGGCCTGCCTTTTTGCCGGATCCCCTACTTTGCGCTCACCATTTTTCAGGAATGCTACCACAGACGGTGTTGTGCGGCGGCCCTCTTCGTTAGGGATAACAACCGGCTCATTACCTTCCATCACGGCAACACAACTATTAGTGGTTCCCAGGTCAATTCCTATTATTTTGCTCATGTCTGAATAAATTTAATGTTCACAGTTGATTAACAATGATTATGCCGCGAGAGGGTAAAGTGCAAAAATGTCAGGAGAGCCATACAAAGAAAATGCTTTTACGTCGCAGCGGGCCGATTATGAAGCTTTAAATGTAAATCTCTTTTGAGTAAGATAGCTAAACGAAACGACAATTATTGTTGTCAGCATTTTTGAAATCGTTGGATAAATATGTAACTGCTCAACAAAAAGTTTAATAAAGATGTAGTTCAGAAAAATGCACAGCGCCACGAGCAGAAAATACCGGAACAGCTGAATCCTCCCTTTAAGCACTGATCCTGGAAATACTATAAACCTGTTAAGAAGATAACCCGTAGGAAAACTCACTATGAAAGCCATCAGGAAGGCCGCAATATGGGGTGCCATAGCTATAACCGGCGTATGCACCACCTGCTTATTCAGGATAAAATTGTAAGAAATAAAGTAAAGGAATATATCCAGCAGCGTATTCGCGCCACCGCAAACGGCATACCTGAATGTCTGGACCGGCATCAGTTTACGGAACGGCCCGTAAAACATATCTATCACCGAAATGATCCATTCCTTTAACATGGGCGCAAAAATAAGGAATGAGATACATGATTTTGATCAATAAGTTCATAAGCCTGAACTATTATATGGATAAAATCACATATTTGTCCCCTGTTATCCCCTTAACCAGTAAGAAGCTGCGTATAGTCTGCGCAGCTTTTCTATTAAATTCCTGCAATCATTCCTTTTTAATGTAATTCGCTAAACATTTTTTCAAAGAGGATTTTAGAAGACAAACATGAAGCATCACTGGGGTATTTCCCTACTTTTGCATCCTTAAATTTCACCATGGGTATTGTTTTCCTCATTCAAGAGACTGTTGCTTTGGAAATAAACAAACTGTTCGGATTATCACTTCAACCATCCGACATACAGTTAAATGAAACAAAGCCCGAATTCGAAGGCGATTATACTGTTGTATTATTCAGCCTTACCAGGCAATTAAAAAAGTCTCCGGAAACGCTGGGAACCGAAATTGGTGAAGCATTAAAAAACAATCCTGAAGGATTATTCTCAGCATTTAATGTTATCAAAGGATTTTTGAATTTATCAATAGCTGACGATTACTGGTTGCAGTTTCTTACTTTAAATTTCGCTGATGGCAGCTATGGTAAAATGCCAAATTCAGGAAAAAAAGTAATGGTTGAATACGCATCGCCGAACACAAATAAACCATTGCACCTGGGGCATTTAAGAAATATTTTTTTAGGATGGAGCATGTCAGAAATATTCCATACCAGTGGTTGCGAGGTAATTAAAACATCTATTGCTAACGACAGGGGGATACATATATGCAAAAGTATGGTTGCCTGGAAAATGTTTGCTAATGGCGCCACTCCCGAGTCTACAGGGATTAAAGGCGATCATTTAGTGGGTGATTATTATGTAATGTTCGGCGCCGAGCATAAAAAGGAAATGAAAGAATTAGTAGCTGGAGGAATGAAAGAGGAGGAAGCAGAAAAGCAGGCGCCTATTATGAAAGCCGCACAGCAGATGCTTGTAGACTGGGAAGCGGGGAAACCCGATGTGATAGAACTATGGAAAATGATGAACAGTTGGGTGTACAAAGGCTTTAATATAACGTATGAAAGAATAGGCGCAGATTTCAATAAAACATATTATGAAAGCGATGTGTATTTATTAGGAAAAGAAATGGTGGAGGAAGGATTAAATAAAGGGGTATTCTTTAAGAAAGATGATGGTAGCGTGTGGATCGATTTAAGCGCTGATGGACTTGACGAAAAAATTGTTCAGCGTAAAGACGGCACTGCTGTTTATATCACACAGGATATAGGCCTGGTTTCATTAAAACAAAAAGAATTTAATGCAGAGCAGAGCATTTATGTTGTAGGAAACGAACAGGATTATCATTTTAAAGTATTAAAATTAATAGCGCAGAAATTAGGCATTGAAGGCGCAGAAGGAATTCATCATTTAAGTTATGGAATGGTCGAATTGCCCTCGGGGAGGATGAAAACAAGAGAAGGAACTGTTGTGGATGCAGATGATATTATTGACGAAATGGAAAACATTTCTGCAAAGCATACATTGGAGTTGGGAAAGGTTAAAGATTTTACTGAAGAGGAATTAAAAAAGTTATATACTACTTTAGGATCAGGTGCATTGAAGTTTTATTTACTGAGAGTTGATCCGAAAAAAAGAATGGTATTTAATCCGGAGGAATCGATAGATTTTCATGGATTTACCGGGCCGTTTGTTCAATATACTTATGCACGTACCAGGTCTATATTACGTCGTGAACTTCCTTTAAATGAAGATCGGGGAACTACCTTGTTAGCTGCCGAGAAAAAAATAATTATCGAATTAGAGAAATATCCATTAATGATATCTCAGGCAGCTAATGAAATGAACCCGTCTGTTATTGCAAATTATGTGTTCAAACTGGCACAGGCGTTTAACTCATTTCTTACTGAATTAAAAGTATTAACTGCCGAAACACCCGAGAAAAAAGAATTACGTCTTCAAATTGCCATGTTTACCGCCAATGTCATCAAATCTTCTATGGGCTTGCTGGGTATTCGTGTTCCGGAGAGAATGTAATTCGACTCACGCCGGCTGGTTCATTATCTTTGCCTCATGCAAAAAGAAACGCTCGCGATCCCTGATATTCTTTCAAGATTAAATATAGAAGAACTTAACCCAATGCAACAGGCTTCAATTGAAGCCAATAAAACAAACGATAACGTTATTCTTCTTTCCGATACCGGCACAGGCAAAACACTGGCTTACCTGTTACCTATTCTGGCACTACTCGATAAAAACGACTCAAATACACAGGCATTAATTATTACACCATCCCGCGAACTTGCCCTCCAGATAGAACAGGTTTTTCGCTCCATAGTAAGTGGATTTAAAGTAACCTGTTGTTATGGTGGTCACTTGCGGGAAACTGAGGAAAACAACCTTTTACAGGCTCCTGCTCTGATTATTGGCACGCCCGGAAGACTAGCTGATCACCTTAGAAGAGGAAATATCAAGACTCATGGCATTAAAACGCTGGTATTGGATGAATTCGATAAATCACTGGAATTAGGTTTCCAGGATGAAATATCTTTTGTTATCGGTTCGCTTACATCACTAAAAAAAAGGATTCTTGTTTCTGCAACTGAAGCATTAGAAGTTCCTGATTATGTAGGATTAACAGACCCTATAACCATAAATCACTTATCCGGTACTCCTACCGAAACGCTCGCCTATCAATTGATTAAAAGTGCCGATAAGGATAAACTGGATTCACTCTTTTCTTTTTTATGTTTCACTGGCGGGCGCTCATCTATTATATTCTGCAATCACCGTGAATCAGTAGAACGCGTTAGCGAATTTTTAGCTGATAAAGGAATCGTAAATGTATTTTATCATGGCGCCATGGAACAACGTGAACGGGATATCGCATTATGTAAATTTCGCAATGGCACTTCCAACATATTAGTTACAACAGATCTTGCATCACGTGGATTAGACATCCCCCATATCAGATATATCATTCATTATCATTTACCCGTTTCTGAAGAAACGTTTACGCATCGTAATGGAAGAACAGCGCGGATGGATGCCAGCGGCACCGCTGTAATCATGCTTGGCCCGGAAGAAAAATTACCTGTGTTTATTCCACCCGCCATTGTAGAAATAAAATTACCTGTTGTTACAACTTTACCTGAAAAACCAAAATGGTCAACATTATATATCAGCGCTGGGAAGAAGGACAAAATAAATAAAGTAGATATCGTCGGATTTTTATCTAACCGTGCCCATCTCAAAAAAGAAGATATTGGACTAATAGAAGTAAAGGATTTTCTTTCTTTTGTTGCTGTCCGTAAATCTCATGTCAGCGACATATTACAGAAGATTAAAAACGAAAAGATCAAGAATAAAAAGGTAAAGATCGATATTGCCAAATAACAATTAAAAATTTCCACCCATTTGCTGCCGGCGATTCTTTAATGAAGGGTTCATGTCGATGGCTTTGTCACATAGTTGCTCTCCTTTTTGTTTGTCGCCTTTTTTCTGATAACTCAACCCGATCATATATAACACTTCAGCATCGGTTTTGTCTAACCCAAATAACACATCCCAGGTGTCAATAGCTTCCTGGTATTTACGGGCATTATAATAGGCCTGTGCCGTTTGATACAATAATTCTTTATCGTTAGGTTTTTTCTTTAATACTTCATTGAGTATTTCTGCGCCCTCGTTATACTGTTTTGCGTTAACATAAGCGTTGCCTAAATTCTCTAAATAATCGTTTGTTTTTTTATACCCCTTGGCTCCTGCCAGCAACATGTATTCAAGGGATTTTTTATAATCAGGCATTGCGTAATAAATCAGAGACAGTTCATATATCCAGTTGCTGCGGGTTGAATCCATCGAGATCGCTTTCATTAAATATTCCGCTGATTTCTTATAATCGCTCATTTCTAAATAAATACGGCCGGTTAGATATGGGACCTGCGCGTTATTTGGATCTTCAATAGCTGCCCGGGTAAATAATTTTAGCGCTTCCGGATAGTTTTCGTCGGAGTATGCTTTGCGGCCCCTGGATAATGAAGTTTCTGTTTGAGCAATTGCTATATTGGAGATAAATACAAGTAAAAATAATAAGCTTTTCATAGTGTATGTTTTAACGTGGTACGTATCACACCCAAATGGGCAAAGGGGGGTTCCGGCAGTTTTATTTTAATACTATCATTCCTAAAGGGGGAAGGTGCAAATTTAATCGATACAATTTGTTTTTTTTATCCATTAATTCACATTGAATATCGGGATTAAATGTATCGCCTGTACCCCAGTATTCTTTTTTATCGCTGTTAAGTATTTCCTTCCAGGATTTTTTCCCCGCAAGATATATCTTCCAATCCATTCTTACAACCGGTGTAAGGTTTAGTACAATTACGATATCAGCATCGGGATCTGTCCCTTTGCG
>CAYLVR010000018.1:21541-32621 GCA_964387165.1 uncultured Chitinophagaceae bacterium
ACACCATTACCGATTCGGCACGGTGATTCAGATCTACCCATTCAAACCCATTTCTTTTAAACTGCCGTTCATGTAATGCAGGTTCTTCGCGTAATAATTTATTCAGATCGCGCACATAATTCTTTAAGCCCCAGTGTGGTGCATATTGTAACAACTCCCATGGCAATTCGCTTCTATAGTTCCATTCTGATGTTGCGCCAAACTCGTTACCCATAAACAGCAACTTAGCACCAGGATGCGTGAACATATATCCATATAATACACGCAGGTTCGCAAATTTCTGCCATTCATCGCCGGGCATTTTGTAAACCATCGGGCTCTTGCCATGTACAATTTCATCATGACTTAAAGGAAGCATAAAATTTTCATCATAATAATACATCATACTGAATGTAAAATTATTCTGTTTATCTGGCCTCAATAAATGATCAGTCTTAAAATAATTTAAGGTATCGTGCATCCAGCCCATCATCCATTTCATTCCAAATCCTAACCCACCTTCAAATGTCGGTTTGCTAATTCCGGGCCAGTCTGTTGCTTCCTCTGCTATCATCTGTACATCTTCAAAATCACGATATATCGTTTCATTCAGATCTTTTATAAAAGCGATGGCTTCTAAATTACCATCACCACCAAACTCATTAGGCTCCCACTCTCCTTCTTCGCGTGAATAATTTAATTTAAGCATCGAGCTTACCGCATCAACACGCATTCCGTCAATATGAAATTTTTCGAACCAGAAACGCGCGCTGCTGATTAAAAACGATTTTACTTCGCCACGTTTGTAATTAAATATATAGCTGTTCCAATCAGGATGAAATCCTTTGCGCATATCGGCATATTCATAAGTATGCGTACCATCAAACATAAACAATCCATGTGCATCATAAGGAAAATGTGATGGCACCCAATCGAGTAACACACCAATTCCCGCCTCATGAAATGCCTCTATAAGTTTCATGAACTGCTGTGGATCTCCAAAACGCGAGGTAGGCGCGAAATACCCGGTTCCCTGGTATCCCCAGGAGCCGTCAAATGGATGTTCTGTTATCGGCATTAATTCAACGTGGGTAAAGCCCATTTCCGTAACATACGCCACTAATCTGTCTGCAAAAAATTCGTAGGTATTATAAGTTCCTTCGTTATTTTTATCAGGTCGCATCCAGCTTGCCAAATGCACCTCATAAATGCTCCAGGGTGATTTTAATGAGTTGTGTTTTTTACGTGACTTCATCCATGATTTATCACTCCATTCATAATTTAAATCCCATGTAATTGTCGCAGTGCCTGGTCTTAATTCCCAATAATTACCATAAGGGTCACCTTTTTCGGTAATTATTCCCTCAAATCCATGAATATGATATTTATATAATTCTCCTTTTTTTACATGGGGAATAAAACCTTCCCATATTCCGGAATTATCCTGCCGCACCAATAGCTTATGTTCCAGCGCATCCCAGTTATTGAACTGTCCTACAACAGAAATATAAGTAGCATTAGGCGCCCATACAGCAAAATAATATCCATCAGTATTCAATACATTTAAATCATGGGCCCCGAATAATTCATAGGCACGATATAATGTTCCGTCCTGAAAATTGTGAACATCTTCATCTGTAAACAACGAATAGTTCCATACAGATTGTGATGTATCCACAAAATGCACTTCCTCATATTTCTTTCGCACAATCATACTTTTATTATATTAAGTCACCCAATAGTAAAACCGTTTGGTACAATAGCGCCTTTTTTAATTACCACAATTCCGTCTTTCACAGTATACAAATCGTGATCGGTATTTTCTAAATGCGAACCGCCATTAATTTTCACATCATCACCTATACGGCTGTTCTTATCAACCAGTGCATGATGAATTTCACATCTTTCGCCAATACCTATATTGGGAATACCCCGATAATGAGCATCGTCAATTTCTTCAATCGTTTCAAAATAATCATTACCCATAACATAGCTGCTGGAAACATTCGTGCCATAACCAATTCTCGAACGAATACCAATTACCGAGTTTTCTATGCGTGAAGCATTGATGATGCATCCTTCTGAGATAATTGTTTTTAGCAAAGTAGTGCCACTCACTTTTGCTGGTGGAAGCATACGCGGGCGTGTATAAATAGATCTTGTATTATCGAATAAATTAAAATCGGGGACATCCTGAGTTAATCCCAGGTTTGCTTCATAGAAAGAATAAATATTACCGATATCTGTCCAATAACCTTCATATTGGAAGCTGGCCACTTTATACCTGGTTAAGGATTGCGGAATTATTTCTTTACCAAAATCTGTTCCTTCTTTAAATTCTTCTTCCAGTAAACGGAACATCAGGTCGCGGTTAAAAATATAGATCCCCATAGAAGCCAGCCAGTGTTTTCCTGCTGCCTGCATTTCGGGTCCGGTATCACTTTTCCACTGGTTCAGTAGTTCAATTCCTTTGGGTTTTTCTATAAAAGAAGTAATAAAACCATCATCATTTTTTTTGAGGATACCGAAGTCAGGCGCTTCTCTTTCAACAACAGGAATTGTGGCCACAGATATTTCTGCGCCGCTATTGATATGACTATTTACCATTTCCATAAAATCCATCTGATACAACTGGTCGCCAGATAATATCAATACGTATTCACCTGGAAAGGTTCCTATATGCCGTAAGCCTTGTCTTACCGCATCCGCAGTACCCTGGTACCAGGCAGGGTTATCAGGAGTTTGTTCTGCTGCGAGAATATCTACAAATGCAGAACTAAACGCACTAAAATGATATGTATTTTTAATATGCCTGTTTAGCGAAGCAGAATTATACTGTGTTAATACAAACATTCTGCTGATACCAGAATTTAAACAATTCGAAATAGGAATATCTACCAAACGGTATTTACCTGCAATAGGAACGGCTGGTTTAGAGCGGCTGGCTGTAAGGGGATATAACCTGGTGCCTGCACCACCCCCGAGAATAACGGCTAATATTGATTTCGACATATCAAAAGTTGTTTTTTTATTACTACTTTCCTCTTCCTGTCAGAAGAAAAATCATTAGATTAATTTATTATAAACCTCTATATATTTCTCTGTACTTGTCTTCCAATCAAAATCTATTTGCATCATCTTCTCCCTCACTTCCTTCATCTTCTTTTTATTTCGGTATAATTCAGTGGCCCTCCATACTCCATGACAGATATCTCCCACTTCAGTATAATTATAACAAATTCCATATCCTCCCGGATCTTCATAATCAATTACTGTATCTTTTAATCCTCCTGTTCTTCTCACCATCGGCACTGTTCCGTAACGCATGGCATATAACTGGTTCAGACCACAGGGCTCAACTCTTGATGGCATCAATAAAAAATCGGACCCGGCATAAATAATATGACTGAGCGTTTCATTATAACCTATGAATACATTATAATCGCCCATTGCCTGCGATAACAAACCTTCCAGTGAACGTTCAGTATCATTATTGCCACTACCTAATACGAGGAAATTCATTTTACGACCGATAAAACGAAAAGAATCTGATATTACCCAGGGTAGAAGATCAGCACCCTTCTCCCCAACCAACCGTCCTATAAAAGATATTAGTGGTTTTTGAAAATCCAGGTTAAATCTTTCACAGAGTTCCATTTTATTTTTGGCTTTTCCTGCCTCACTGGTATTTACGCTATAATGGTCGGTAAGGTAAATATCTGTCTGTGGATCCCATACATGGCTGTCAATTCCGTTTAATATTCCTACACACTTGCCTTTCTCATATTCAAATAAAGGTTCGAGGCCGGCGCTCATATATTTCAGTTCCTGGAGGTAATTGGGGCTTACGGTGGTTACTGTTGAGGCACATTTGATGCCACTGGCAAGAGGATTAATAGAACTGTTCCAGTCGAGTTTACCCCAGTTCCAGGTATCCCATGGTGGAATATATATACTTTTATCCCAACCCATTTGCCCCTGGTATTCAGCATTATGAATTGTGAGAACTATGGGAATTTCCCTTATAGGAACATATTTATAACAATTACCGGCCATAAAAGGAATAAGGCCGGTATGATGATCGTGAACATGAATAATATCAGGCCGGTGTTCCCACGCTGTTACCCAGTCGAGCACAGCTATCTGGAAAGCAGTGAATCTTTCCGTATCATCATCGTATCCGTATATCTTTTCGCGATCAAGAAGACCGTTAATATCGAGCAGGTAGAGATCGAATCCCAATTCATTTGTAGATTCTTTGATCACAGTAAATTCGAACCAGCGGTTACCAAGATTACTGTATCCTTTATGAACAACCTCCCACTTATGATTATAAAGGAATTTTGTACGATACATGGGCATTACCAGCTTGGCTACATGCCCTGCTTTATTGAGGTATAACGGCAATGCCCCGGCCACATCTCCAAGCCCCCCGGCTTTCGCTACGGGGTAACATTCTGCACTTACATGTAGTATCTCCATATATACCTTTCAATTTATGAATCTTTATAAATAAATCACGCATTTGTTTTGCGTATCTTGCAATGCACGTACTTAAAATGGGGAAGTCAACATCATTACAACAGCTAGCAATCGGTATAGATATCGGAGGCACAGGAACAAAATTCGGGATAGTAGACAGAAGCGGGAATATTTTATTCTCCAGCGAAATTTCATCCAGGAACCACGCAGAGGTTGAAGGCTTTATAGAAGAACTTCACCAGGCGCTTTATCCTATGATCGAAAGTGCTGGCGGCACTGGTCGAATTAAGGGCATCGGTGTAGGCGCTCCTAACGGAAACTACTACACCGGTACGGTTGAATATGCTCCAAATCTTCCCTGGAAAGGGATCATTCCATTCGCCAAACTGGTGGAAGATAAATTTAATTTACCTACCGTTTTAACTAATGATGCAAATGCCGCGGCTATCGGTGAAATGATGTATGGGGCCGCGCAGGGAATGAAAGATTTCATCATGATCACCCTGGGTACAGGTGTGGGAAGCGGAATTGTTGCCAATGGCAAATTAATATACGGGCACGACGGATTTGCGGGAGAATTGGGTCACACTATTATCATCCCGAACGGGCGCTTTCACGAAGGAACAGGGAAATACGGCTCACTGGAAAGTTATGCATCTGCCACAGGTGTGAGATTAACGGCCATTGAGATGCTATCTAAAAACGATGAGCCCAGCTTATTAAGAAATGTGCCCGTTGAAAAACTTGATTCGAAAAAGGTCTTTGAAGCAGCAGTTTCAGGTGATAAACTGGCAAAAGAAATATTTGAATTTACAGGCCAGGTACTGGGATTGTCGCTGGCGAATTTCGTGATGTTCTCCAGTCCGGAAGCTATTATTTTATTTGGTGGATTGACCAAAGCTGGGGATATCCTTTTAAAACCCACGCATGAATATATGGAAGCCAACCTGATACAGGTATTCCAGAATAAAATAAAAATACTGGTGAGTCATTTGAAAGAAGCCGATGCAGCTATTTTAGGAGCAAGTGCGCTGGTATGGGGGAAAGATGATTAGCCAATTATTTTGTTGTACAGTTCACTGAACTGTCTTCCCACTTTTTCAAAGTTATATTTAGCCGTAGCCTGCTCATGAATATATTTCCTGCTAAATTGTTCACGGTTATTGATTAATTCCAGCATTTTCTGCGCAAGCGCTTCAGGATTATTTAGAGGTACCATAAATCCTGTTTTATTTTCTTCTATCATTTCATCCATACCTGTAATATCGCTGGCAATTACTGCCAGGCCGGATGCCATAGCTTCAATAATCACACAGGGTTGCCATTCAAATCTCGAATACAATATAAAAGCGTTGTGCTTACGAAGATCTGCAGCCAGTTGAGGTTGCAGCGCTTCATTTTTAAATACTATATAGTCTTTATTGGCAATGGCATGTAGTTTTTCTTCAGACGGACCATAGATAGTAAGCGTGAACGGCTTATTTGTTTTAGCTGCAGCAATATCCACCGCTTTTATTATCTGCTCAGGATTTTTCGCATGATTCAATTTCGAAATATGAATGAACATAAACCGATCATTCTTATGTTCTTCGGGATAGAATAATAATGCATCAAAAACATTAGGGATGATAACAGGCGGTTCAATTCCTGTTTTAGATACAAGCGAATCCGCAAGGTACTTATTCACCGCTGTAGTAGCCGACGCATTTTTGTAAATCAGTTTAATTAACCATCTTACCAAAAAAGATTTCTCTTTAAATGATGGTCTGGCATCGTCGTTAAATAATGTCCAGTGTTCTGAAATAACATATTTTATACCATATCTGTATTTAAGATACAGGGCAATCAACCCTGCTCTGAATACAACATGCACATGCACTAAATCAGGTTTACCGTTTAACCTGGTGTACTCCTTTACAAGTTTTAAATAATTATTTAAATAACCAAATGCTGCTACCCATCCTTTCCGTTGAGGAGTTACACCGTCCGGCCGCCCGGTGTGTTCTCCATAATACAATATCTCCGCAGAAAAATTATCATTATACTTCCTGCTTTCCCTTGATATTTCTCCAGCCTTTAGCGATCTGTCTTTCACCACAAATAAAACAGTAACCTTATCATATAAAGAGGTCGCTTTAGCATGCCTTTCTATAAAATCTCCTGTCAGCAGATCAACTCTGCTGGGGAACCAGCTAGCCAGCCAAAGGATTTTTCTGTTCATTTTTAAATATAGATATTAAACTGAACTGGTAAACAAAATACCCTACCGAACGCACCGCTGCAGCACCATTAATACCAAATAAGGGAACTAGTATAAAATTACCTGCAATTACGAATACGAGGCTGATTACTATCGCCCTGATATTTAATTTTATGTTATTGCTCGCTGCAAAATAAGTGGAATAAGGATAGAGAGAACAGATACAGATAATTCCGGGAGCCATTAACAAAAAGGGTACATACATATTACTGAAACTATCTCCGTACAGGAACGGGAACAACCAGTAACCCGTCAAAGCAAGAAGCACCGATAAAGATGAAAATATGACCAGGAATACCATTGATATTTTCCTGACATACAATTTCATATCACTTTTATTTCCTGAAACCATATAAGGAAATAATACAGAAGATACCATTGAGGGTAATAATACGCATAACTGGCTGATCCGCGATACCTGTATATAATTACCCAAGTCACTCGCACTGGCATATTCTTTCACAAAAACATAATCGATACGATTAAGAACAAGAGTCAAAAGATTTGCCATAAAAGCAACGAACGAATATTTTATAACAGGTCTTATATCTGCAAGGTTAAAAGAAAGCGAGAGCCTGGTACCTGATAGAATAAATAAAAATAATAATACACCCTGCAACACAAACGAGTAGAAATAGAAGTCAATAAAGTTGATAGGGATTTTAAAAAGAAAATGATCAAAGAGCAATAATAATATCAGCAGCAGGGTTACCGATACTGATACAATATTGGGCAGCATGAACCTGAATTTGGAATTACAATAAGCGTTACCATAATTAATAAGCAGGTTACCGAATACAAAACAAACAGGATAAAAAACAGGATACTTTAGGCCAGGGCCAAAGTATTTAATAATTACAAATGCCAGCAAAACAATAAGCCCGGCAGAAATGCTCCATGTGAGCATTATACCGGTTAGTTTATTGCCGGGTATTTCACCACGTGCACTATAATAAGATACCCCCGACTCAAGGCTAAAGCCAATTCCCTGGATAATAAAAGTAAAGACAGCAAATAAATAAAATATCTCTCCGCTGACAGAAGCAGCGAACAGTCGTGCGAATAAAACATTAAACAGGAACGTCATCGTTAAAGACAGTCCTCTCCAGAATATTTGTCGGTATATAAGCGGCCTTATGCTCAGCCAGTAGTTATTTTAATGCTTTGATAATTTCCACAAAATCTTTTGCGATAAGCGAAGCGCCACCAACTAATCCACCATCAACATCTTCGGATGCGAAAAGTTCTGCGGCATTATTTGCTTTGACGCTTCCACCGTATAATATCGGAATATTCGAAGCCAGGTCAGCGCCATATTTTTTAGCGATCACTGATCTTACAAACTGTTGAATATCCTGTGCCTGTGCAGTAGATGCAGTTTTACCTGTACCTATTGCCCAAATTGGTTCGTAAGCGATAACTATACGGCCCAGGTCGTTGGCACTTAAATGAAATAACGATTCCTGTATTTGTTTTTCTACGTATGTGTTTTGTTCTTCTGCCTCGCGAATCGATAATGGTTCACCGCAGCAGAATATTGGTATAATATCGTTTTTGAAGAGCAGGTTTATTTTTTCCGCCAGTTGTGTATTGGTTTCATTAAAATATTCTCTTCTTTCGCTATGCCCTACAACACAATATTTAATACCTATCGATTTAAGCATTTCCGCAGAAACCTCACCTGTGAAAGCGCCTGAGGGTAGATGATAACAATTCTGGGCAGCAATAAAATAATTCGTACGGTTACTCACCATCTTGCTGGTCATCATTAAATATGGAAACGGTACAGCGAAGATGGCCAGTTGATTATCTTTTAATTGAATATTGGCCTGTAATACATCATTCAGCAGTGTTTCCCCCTGTTGTGCGGTAAGATTCATTTTCCAGTTAGCTGCGGCGATTTGTTTTCTCATGCGAAAATTTAAATTTTATCAAAGATAAGTCTCAATTGCCTCTTTTCCTTTTCAGTAATGTCAAGGCCCTTTAGTTTTTTCCAGTTGGCGATATCTTTGAGCGCCCTCTCTAAATCATATTTCTCCAGGGTGTTACCACCCCAGCTAAAGCTGGGAATAAATTTGGGAGTTAATCCTTCACCAAAAACATTGGAACAAATGCCTACCATAGTGCCTGTATTAAAGGAAGTATTGATGGCTGCGCGTGAATAATCACCCATTAACAGCCCGCATTTACTGATCCCCGCATTAATAAATTCTTTTTCTGTATTGTTCCAGATCTTTATATCGGCAGCGGTATTTTTTAGATTTGAATTGGAAGTTCCTGCTCCGAGATTACACCATTCCCCGATAACGCTGTCACCCAGATATCCATCGTGCGCCTTATTTGAATAACCGAACATTACCGAATTTTTTATCTCTCCTCCCACAACACAATATGGGCCAATAGTAGTGGCACCATATATTTTAGTGCCCATTTTCACGACGCTACCTTTACATAAAGAAAACGGTCCGCGAATTAATGCGCCTTCCATTATCTCTGTATTCATCCCAATATAAACGGGGCCGTTTTCTGCATTAATAGTGCAATGAGATAATTTTGCGCCGGGCTCAATAAAAATATTTCCAGAGTGAATAGTTTGAACAGTCGCAGGTATTGGCGCCGATACCCGGCCAGCGGTTATTGCTTTAAAATCTTCTCTTATTTCCCGATCGTTCTGCTGAAATATATTCCAGGGATATTTAATGGTTTGGATAAATTCTTTTAAATACATCTCCTGTTTTTCTCTTATAGTCAGGAT
Source organism: uncultured Chitinophagaceae bacterium (assembly GCA_964387165.1). Taxonomy (GTDB): domain Bacteria; phylum Bacteroidota; class Bacteroidia; order Chitinophagales; family Chitinophagaceae; genus Flavitalea. The sequence continues at coordinate 31,018 of CAYLVR010000018.1, forward strand.
TCCCACACGAATGTCTTCCGCCGGACGTGTTAAAGTAAAAGGGAAAAGAGTATCATTCATTAGCTAAAAATAAAAATCCCTTCCCGTAAATGGGAAGGGATTGAAATAAATATTATTGGAATTACTTTTTTGCGTAACGTTTCTTGAACTTGTCAATACGGCCCGCAGTATCCACAAGCATTTTCTGACCGGTAAAGAAGGGGTGAGAAGTGCTTGAAATTTCAAGTTTTACTAATGGATACTCATTACCATCGTCATATTTAATGGTTTCCCTGGTGTTAGTAGTGGACCTGCTCAGGAACATGTTACCATTACTCATATCCTTAAAAACTACGTATCTGTATCCCTGAGGGTGAATATCTTTTTTCATAATTGCCTTTTTATAGTGCACGGGTTTTGCCGTACGGTTTTAAATGGATGGCGAAATTAGGGTATTTTACAATAAGTTCAAAGAGAAATCATCAGTGGTAGTGACTCTAAAGAAGATATCCTGTTAATTACGCATGTTTATAAACTGAAGGGGCAAACGCAGATCGGAATTCTGGCACAGCTTTATTACGGCCTGCAGGTCATCGATCTTTTTGCTGGTAACCCTTACCAGATCGTCCATGATCTGAGCCTGTACTTTCAGACCGCTATCCTTGATCAGTTTAACGATCTTCTTGGAATCATCCTGTTTAAGACCATTTTTCACGCTAACATCCTTTTTTACCACCTTACCGCTGGGATAAGGGTCCTTTGATAGATCGAATGCCTCCGGCGCTATACCCTGTTTGTGAGCGCGACTGATAAGCACATCGGTTATCTGGCCCATTTTCATATTATCATCGGCCTCAATATTGAGTTTATATTCTTTTTTATCCAGGTCCATCACCACATGGCTGTTCTTGAAATCAAACCTGTTGGTGATCTCTTTTTTAACCACGTTAACTGCATTATCAAGAAGCTGGATTTCTACTTTGCTGACAATATCGAAGGATGGCATACGAATTGGTTTGAGGGCAAAGTTACATCTTCACCCAGCTTCAGCGTATGAAATAAGGTATAAAAATAAAAAAGGTCCCATAGACATGGGACCTCGTACCAAAACTAACTGCTTATGAGAAAACTTTTAAGTTTCTATACATATAAGACTCCTACCGGCACAAAAGGGTGCGGTATAAAATGTTAAAAATTCCTAAAGGTTGTTTATGCAATTTTCGGGCGGCGCCTGTAAAGGACGATAAACAGGATTATCCCCATAGCCACAAGCGTTGCGGAGATCAGCTCGGCCTGCGTGGGATGAAACCCGAAGATGCTGTATTTAGTATTCACCCTTATTTTTTCGATAAAGAACCGTTCAAGGCCATTTATTATAAGGTAAACCGCAAACAGGGTTCCGGGGATCTTAAGTTTATTTCGAAGAAAAAACAGCAGGCCGGTTAACAAAAGGCAGGCAATTGTTTCATAAAAAGGAGTTGGAAAAACCGGGACAGGCAATTGGTTGCAATGATCACCCTTACACCCCCTTATCCAGACCCCTTCGTTAATTACATTATTTGGGTAGTTGTAAGCGACCATCCATACAGGCATCCAGGAAGGAGCAACAACATATTTGAGGTGTA
>CAYLVR010000019.1:0-31161 GCA_964387165.1 uncultured Chitinophagaceae bacterium
GAATATTATACTTGATCTCGGTATTCATTGAATTAATTGCAGACTTCTCCATTACCCCGATCTTATTTTCCTTACCGGTGTACTTATATCCAAGAATAACCCTGAAATTGGCTCCTTTTGTTACACTCACACGCGGCTCTGCAGACTGCTGCCTGATATAATAATTCCTGTTGTCGAATTTAATATTGGAAGTAGTTAATTCATTAAAACCCGTTTTGCCAGTAATATCAAATAAAATAGTTTTGGAAATATTATACCGTGCACGAAGAGACCAGTCGTTTAGCTTCCTGCTCTCATAACCATAAGTAAGTAAAGCTTTGGAGCCGTTCCTCGAATTATTAAGATCAACACCCCATTTAGAACTATAACGATTAAAAGAAAATGTATTAATAAAAGTTGAATTTAAAGTGATCAGCGAAGTATCGTTAAGTGGCGACTTAAAAGGATTCAATTGAACCAATCCCTGCGCCTGCTCTTTTTTATTGATCTGTAAGGCCGACTGTAAATTAATTCTGGCAAGCAGTTTACCTGTACTTTTAGCCTGGGTTAAATCAATTACCGAACGCGGATTTAAATTAATGCTGTAATTAAATGTATTATAGTTGGCTTTTATAAATTCATTGGTAGGAGTAAATATCCTGATATATTTTGCCTGGTCCTGGAACAATGCAATTTCAAATTCATTAAGCGATTGCAGCCCATCATTATTATAATCTATCCAGGTATATTCGCCCTGTCCTGCCGGTACTTCTAAAAATGCAAAATCCCTCTTCTGTTCCTGCCCCGCTCCCACTTCATACAATACATTTCCGGTGAGCAATCCCTTCCATTCATTAACATTATATTCAGCACGACCCAGCAGCGAATTATCATCTTTTATAGAAGGGATAATCGAATTAAGCACTTTCAGGTTCCTGTAAGTGCTGTTGAACCTGAACTGGTGCCTTTCGCTTTTGAATAATTCCGTGAATACAGTAATATTCTGGCTCCTGTCGGAGCGTAGCAGATCCTTTCCTACAGGATAAGCATCCTCCCTTGTAAAATAATTAATTCCCCACCTGTTCGGTTTTTCTTCAGAAGATTTAAACCCGGCTGTAAGCACATTAAAAGAAAAACTTTGTGGCGAAACAGAATCGCTGATTTTATTATGGACCTCGTTATGTTCCACTGCATAGCTTAGGCTAAGCTGGTATTTTTTAAACTTCTCCAGCACTTTAGTTACGCTCAGGGTTGGCCTTAAAAAGTATCCATTATCTGTGGTCGAATTAATATCTGAATGATTAAAAATATTATTAAACTTCCAGCCTCTAATATTCTGAACATGTGTAATAGTATTTCTTATTCCCCTGAACCCATCGCTCCTGTTATAAGTAGTTAGCTGGTATCTTACAGTATTTTCTTTTGCATCCAGCAATTGTATTCCTGCAGTAATTATTTTTTCATCTGCGGGGTCAACGCTGAGTGCAAGACCCCAGTCGCGTGTATATTCAATATTTCTTAATCGTTCTAAAGGCTTGAACAAAGCCTCTGTAAACTCATATCCCGCATCGGTAATAAGCTTTTTGCCTTTATTTAATTCACGGCTATTTTTAATTGCAATTTTTCCGGCATATCCTTTATCGTTTCCTTTATCTTTCTTTGAAAAACTATTGATATCATAATTACTCATGGCACCTTCAGCTGTGACCAATGTATTTTTAGTAACAGCATAGTCAATGCCCACATTTATTACCTGTTGTTTTTTAGGCGCCACCAGAAATACTGCTGCTTCATAATTTCCCTGTTTTTCACCATTTACAGGCTCTATCCATTTGTACACTTTTCCATTGGCGCCATTCAGATCAGGAACATAATCTCCAAATCCCTGCCCCACTTCAATAAAAGATAAGTTATAAATGGCACTATCGGGATCATTCGAATAAACATATACTGAATCCCGTGATGCCCCGCCATTAAATACGGAATCAATTCTTTTATATAATATTTTTCCTGTGGCGAATGTATCAATTGTAGCATAAGGATAAAATGCCTGGTTCACATTGTCTCCAATACTGTCTAAAAACCGTTTTTGCGGATTATCAAGCGTCTGGTTAATAGGTGAATTTTTCGCATCGCTATTACTGAATGCACCCAGTTTTATTTTTACCTTATCGTTGATTTTAGTTTCATTATAAGCATATAGGTTGGCGTTAAGATAATTCCTGTCGGAATACTCAAATTCCACCTGTATTCTTTTATCTTTTGTCACCATTCTTTTTGGTGTAAAAGCGATTTCAGCGGTATTATAATTGATCACATAATCCTGGTCTTCACCGCGTTGTAATAATTCGCCATCCATATATACGCGTTCTGTATTGGCGAGTACCACGAAAAAGAATTCGTTATTGGCGCCGGTCAACCTGTATGGTCCCTGGTTGCCTTCCTGCGGCTCCAATATATTTCTTGTGAATTTTCCTTTGGCAACGCTTCCGCTTACCAATGTTGTATTCTCTGTTTTTTCAGAGATCTTCGAAGTTGTTTCAAAAGAAATACCCTGTAACCTTTTATAGAAAGTCAGAAAATAGGTTTGATTCTGCCTTATATCAATATCTCCTAAGCTCAGCGCCCAGTTTTTTTTTCTGAATTGAAGAAATATCCGGTCGAATTCATTTAATGTTTGCGTGGTGCCATCGGGTTGGATAGGAATATTGTTATCGGTGATCGCCGCCACTATTTCCACGCTATCTGCTAAAAAACCGCTCAGTTGCAGGTTAAGGTTCGAGGTGACAACGGCATCCTGGCTGTTACCAAAAGAGATGCCTCTTCCGAAGCTGCCGCTGTAATTCAAATTACCAAAATCAAAGAATCTTTCTTCCTGCCGGGCAAAATCGGGTATATAAGGTTGTCCCGCCAACCTGTTCATCACCGAATCGAACTGCATACGTTGCACTTTGGCATTCAGGCGCATGTCAAAAACACGGTACTGGATCAGCACATTATCAGGGATTGGGGGACTTTTCCACGTCAGCGTTGCGTTCACATAATCCACCTGAAATAAGGAGTCCGGCACACCGGGAATAAGAACTGTACGGGGAATGATGCTGAAAGAATCGAGTATAACGACCGGTTGCCGGGTGCTAATGGCTTTTTTCCTGAGATTGGACAAAGGCTTACCAGCCTGCGGAGCCTGGGAATAAGCAGCCTGCAGTAAGGGTAAACACAACAATGCGAGTATTGCTATCCGCCCGATCAACAAAAATTAGTTTTGTTTAAGGTCATACCTTAAAAAGGGAAATTTAAAGTTTTATTGCACAGGCACTTGCATTTGTGGGGGAATAATATTATGACTTAACCCCACGTCGCGGCCAGGGTGAGCCGCGCTGACCCTTTTACTAAGCTACTTTAAGTTTTTTTGCTTCCTTATCTTCTAAATACTCATCGAATGTCATCAGCTTATCGCTGGCGCCGCCCGGAGTTAATTCAATGATCCTGTTAGCAACAGTCTGAAGGAATGTATGGTCATGGGAACTGATCAAAACGATTCCTTTAAAATTCGTCATACTTTCATTGAATGCCTGGATAGATTCAAGATCAAGATGATTTGTAGGTTCATCAAGAATCACAACATTAGGGTCCTGCAGCATCATGCGACTAATCATACACCTTACTTTTTCTCCCCCGCTTAATACCCCGGTTTTCTTGAATATCTCATCACCACTGAATAACATCTTGCCTAAAAATCCTCTTAAGAAGGGTTCATCTACATCAGTAACATGCGGTGGTACATACTGGCGCAGCCAGTCCATCAAACTTAAGTTATCAGTAAAAAATTTAGAGTTATCGTTTGGAAGATATGCTTTCGCTACTGTTGATCCCCATTCATATTTACCAGCATCTGCTTTTATTTCTCCATTAATTATTTCGAAGAAAGCAGTAACAGCAGTTTGGTCATCGGAAACGACAGCAATTTTATCTCCTTTATTTACCGTGAACGTAATATTGTTGAACAATACTTTTCCATCGGCAGATTTAGATAATTTCTCAACATTCAATATCTGGTTACCCACCTCGCGTAATTGTTTAAATACAATGCCGGGATATTTACGACTGCTTGGAGTGATATCTTCAAATACCAGCTTATCCAATGCTTTTTTACGCGAAGTAGCCTGTTTGCTTTTAGATGCATTGGCGCTAAAGCGGGCGATGAAGTCAAGAAGATCTTTCTTCTTCTCTTCCATCTTTTTGTTCTTATCTGTGGCTTGTCTGGCTGCTAATTGTGAGCTCTCGTACCAGAAAGTATAGTTACCCGTATATATTTTAATTTTATTTTTATCAACATCAGCAACATGTGTACATACTGCATCTAAAAAGTGTCGGTCATGCGATACAACAATTACAATATTTTCATATTCGGCTAAAAAGTTTTCCAGCCATGCAATTGTTTGTACGTCGAGGTTGTTCGTAGGTTCATCCAGGATTAAAATATCAGGATTTCCGAATAAAGCCTGTGCCAGTAATACACGCACTTTTAATGCGCCGGGAATATCTTTCATAAGCGACTGGTGCAGATTTTCCATCACACCTAATTCACTTAATAAGCTTGCTGCGTCGCTTTCAGCGGTGTACCCGCCCATTTCGCCGAATTCAGCTTCCAATTCGCCTGCTCTCATTCCATCGGCTTCAGTAAAATCCTCTTTCGCATAGATGGCATCGCGTTCATGCATAACATCCCAGAGTTTCTTGTGTCCCGAAAGAACTGTATTGAGAACAGTTTGTTCATCGTACTGGAACTGGTCCTGTTTAAGCACGGCCATACGTTCACCCGGCGTGATATCGACCGTTCCTTTATTAGCCTCTATTTCACCTGATAATATTTTAAGAAAAGTTGATTTCCCTGCCCCGTTTGCACCAATCACACCATAGCAATTCCCTTTGTTGAAACTCAGGTTCACTTCATCAAATAACACTCTTTTCCCAAACGAAAGGGTCACATTGTTAACACTAATCATTATTAAAGCAATTTGAGGCGCAAAGGTACGAAAAAGGGATGAGTGATTTTGTGTGAATACTATTCTCTGCAATCTGCCGGTACGGCCGCAGGATTTACCTATTTTTATTCTTTGGCGGAGCGGCCTGGTGGGTAATACAGCAATAAAACCCACTTGAATGCCAGAGATGTTTAACTATGTATTTTCGCGTACGAATGAAAAAAGCGCTGTTGATTATTGTGATCATTGGTTCGAGTGCCATGGGGGTTGGTCAGACCTGTACCGAACTGGGTCAGAACCCCGGAACTGCTTTTCCTGTTTGCGGAACAGGAACTTTCACCCAGCACGAAGTAAAGATATGTGGCGACAGAATTTTACCTGGTCCATGTGATAAAGACGAAGTGCAGGATAAAAATCCTTACTGGTATAAATTCACCTGCTTTAGTGCGGGAACACTTGGATTTATCATTACACCTGCAGAAATATCAGATGATTACGACTGGCAGTTATTCGATATTACAGGCAGAAATCCTAATGATGTTTATACTGATAAAAAGTTGTTTGTGGCCTGTAACTGGTCGGGCGAATCAGGTATTACAGGCGCTTCGTCTGCGGGTAAGTCGCTAGAGGTTTGTGCGGGGCCGGGAATGGATCTATGGAGCCGCATGCCACAACTAAAAGAGGGACATGAATATTTATTGCTGATCAGCCATTTTACCGATACCCAGAGCGGATATACAATCGATTTCACAGGTGGCACGGCAAGTATTACCGATACAAAGATCCCGGCTGTTGAACGGGTAGTTGGTTCGTGCAAGGGCAAAGAGGTAGGATTCAAATTAAATAAACGATTAAGTTGTTCGAGCCTTGCAGCCGATGGAAGCGACTTTATTTTACGCAATGGTGAGGCCGGCGTTCTTTCTGCCACTTCTTATTCATGCAGCAGTGGTTTTGATATGGATTCTGTAATAGTTACGTTGGATAGGATTCTTCCTCCGGGCAATTATTCCATCTCAATAAAAACAGGAACCGATAATAATACACTGCTGGATATTTGTGAAACGGCGCTGGCACCAGTTACACTTAGTTTTACGATTCATGAAGATGTATTTGCAGGGTTTGATTATGTAATCAATGAAGGCTGCAAATTTGATACTGTTGTTGTATCGCATGATGGCGCGCACGGTGTAAATTACTGGCAATGGAACTTTGGTGAACTATTTAATTCTTCATTACAAAATACTTCTTTTGTTTATGAAGCAGAAGGAAATAAAAAGATCAGTTTAATTGTTTCTAATGGCCATTGTAATGATACCGCAGGTGTTTCTTTCCTGTTAAATCAAAAAATAAAAGCAGCATTTGATGCACCTGAAATTATATGTGCAAAAGATAACGCCATCTTTATTAATAAAAGCGTAGGCAGAATCGAAAACTGGCGCTGGGATTATGGTGAAGGAACGCCGGTATTGCATGAAAATCCCGCACCCTATAAATATCCTTCTCCTAACGGAGAAAAAATATATACCGTTAAGTTAACAGTGAGTGATGCGAATTGCGCAGACTCGGCAACAAAAAATGTAATTGTGGTAAGCAATTGTTCCATAGCGGTACCATCAGGATTTACCCCGAATAACGATGGCAAAAACGATTACCTTTATCCAAGTAATGCGTTTGACGCGCAGCATTTATTATTCAGGGTGTACAACAGGTTTGGACAACTGGTTTTTGAATCACGCGACTGGAAAAGTAAATGGGACGGCACATTCAGAGGCATTCCCCAGCCCAGCGGCACTTTTGTATGGACACTCTCATACGTGCTTAAAACAACTGGCAGAAGTTATACACATAAAGGAACGTCTGTATTGATTCGGTAGGGCTCACCCGCCTAAGCTTAGCAAAGGCGGGCTAAAGCTCGGTGGCTAAGGCGAGGCATAAATTTTTCTATATTTAATAAAACTGTTTTTATGGATAGAGATAACAATAAAAACGAACAGGAAAGGGATTTCCCCGGGTATCCACATTACCCTTCTGAGGAAGATATTACCAATCCCGGGAATGGTAATCGCAAAGTAAATCTCGACGCAGAAGAATTAGCCAATTCAAATCGTTTGTCGGCCGCCCGGGCCAGTGATGAACGGGTGATGAGCCCTGACGAAGAGACAAATCTCGATGTTCCCGGTGCCGAACTGGATGATAAAAACGAAGTCATAGGTGAAGAAGACGAAGAAAATAATTATTACAGTTTAGGAGGCGACCGGCACGCAGACCTTGATGAAAGACAGGATGACTAATTTTATTCAATATGACCACAACACCTGTTATTAGAATAGCCGATAAAACGGATATTCCGTCTATTAATATTCTTGCACATGCAGTATGGCCGGATACGTATAATTCTATTTTAAGTGAGGCCCAGATAAAATATATGCTGGAGCTGTTCTATTCACATAAATCCCTTGAAAAACAGTTCGATGAAGGCCAGGTATTTTTAATGGCCCTGATGAATGCAGAAACCGTTGGTTTCGCATCATATTCTCATGCTGATTATAAAGGAATTTATAAAGTGCACAAATTATATGTGCATCCGATGTTGCATGGAAAAGGATTTGGGAAAACTATGCTCGATGTAATAGTACAGCATATTATTAATATGGAAGCTGCTGCCATGCAATTAAATGTGAACCGGTATAACCGCGCTGTATCATTTTACGAACGATATGGATTTAAAACAATAGGTGAAGAAGATACCGCTATTGGTGAAGGATATTTTATGAATGATTACGTAATGGAGAAGAAATTATAAAACCACCCCGGTTGCCCGGAGCGGTAGATGCTGATAGTTATATGGTGAAGTTTATTGGGATCGAACCTGATATGTTAAGAGAGTTGAGGAGGAGTGCGTTTTTAGTTTGTAAAAAGTGTAAGGCATAATTTACAATAGCCCGAAAAAAAGTAAATTATAGTTTACCTTTTTTGTTTTCAGGAAAACAACCTCCCTACTTTTTTTCTACCTTTTTCTTCCTCACACTTCTCCGGTGCCCATTGATTGGCGAGATCCCATAAATACCTTTTAACCCCAAGCAGGCATAATACTTCGAAATACAAGCCGATAGAAACATTCGGCGAACCCTTCTCCATTTCGGTCAATGTAACTCGCGAAATGCGTGCATCGTCACTAAGCCTTTTCATTGTAATATACCTTGACCTCCGCTTCGCCCTGATCAACTTTCCGATCAATTGCAGAATATCCTGAACATCTTTTGACACCACATTTTTATCTGCTCTCACTTAAATATTATTTAAAACATAAAGCTACGCACCATAACATACATCTCTGATGGGATTTTCACTGCGGACCACTGTTTTTTCACGTAATAAATTATTGATCAAAAATACTTACCTCTGATATTACAGATTTTCTATTGGATGATTTAGAACTGCATCCCTCTTAATGCGCATTTGATTTAATTAAATGCGACAAAATAATTCCTGTGGCCACTGCGGCGTTCAATGATTCGGCATTACCAATCCTGGGAATAGTAATTTTCTCCTGCACAATCTTTAAAAGATTAGCGCTAACTCCCTTCGATTCATTTCCCACTAAGATAATTCCATGATGAAGGGGTTTCATTTCATGAATATTTTTCCCTTCCAACGTTGCCGCATAAACGTAAGTAGAAGGATGGGATCGTATAATATTTTCAAGATCCTCATAATATACCGATACGCGGGCGATGCTTCCCATAGTTGATTGAACGGCTTTTGGCCCGAAGACATCTGCACAATCCTTACTGCAGATCACCTGTTTGACCCCAAACCAGTCGGCGCACCTGATAATAGTACCCAGGTTACCGGGGTCCTGAATGTTATCGGCCATGATAGTTACCGTATCAGCCAGGTGCATTGGTTGCCGCACCGGTTTCCTGAATATGCCCAGCACCTGATTGGGAGTAGAAAGGAACGATATTCTTTGCAGCATTGAATGCTCAATTTCTTCAGTATTTGAATGAGTTGCCGCCCACTCCTTCAGGCCATACATCTCCACAGCTTCAACATTCCCCGCACCTAAGAGTTCGTTAATAATTTTAGGCCCCTCCGCCACAAACACTCCTTCCTCATCTCTTAATTTTTTGTGGCTCAAACTTTGAATATATTTGACCTTAGATTTAACCATTATTGCATTCCTTTTAAAACAGATATGGTATTTTGCAGGCAAGTTAATTTTTTTATCCTATCCAGATGGACCCTTGCCGCGATACTGTCGATAATGGTTGCCGCGTCATGCACTGTTCCCAAAAAATACCAGAAAGGGAAGCCGTTCATATACAGATCCACTGTTGAACTTCAAAATACTGATCTAAGCAATTCCCGCAGGCAGGAACTCAAAGATGCGCTGCTTAACCAGATGGATGATAGCCTGAGGGTGAAAACGGTTATTGCAGTAGATTTCTGGCCGCTGATCTATAACAGGCTATCAAAGCCTGCCGCTTTTGATACTGCATACATTGGGAAGTCAAAAACACTCATGCGCGCCCTGCTGAAATCGCAGGGTTATTTTGACCCGGTGATCAGGGACACTTTTAATATAGATACGGTTAAACAGCGCGGCGACCGCCAGCAGCGGGTAAGTGTAAAATTTAAAGTGAGTCCCGGCAAAGCGCTGTTATTTGATTCAGTTGGTTATGATCTGACAACTCCCGAACTACAGCAACTTGCCATGCACAATCGCAGCAAGGCAGTGGTGAAGAAGGGCAACAACTATTCTATCCAGGCTATTTCTAATGAACTCGACAGGCTGCTCAATATTTACCGTGATAATGGGTACTATAAAATATCCAAAGAAGATCTGTATGCAGAGCATGATACAGTTGTTGCTGCATTAATTGACCCAACGCTCGACCCTTTTGAGCAGTTTGAATTATTAGATTCATTATCAAGGAAAACAAGGGAGCCAACAATTAATGTTGTTTTCAAACAACGCGTTCCCAAAGACAGTACGCATTTAAATAAATATTACTGGGGAACGGTTAATGTATTCCCTGATCGCCCGCTGATCTCCGATTCCACTCTGCGTATTTTAGATACTATTAAAATATCAGGATTAAATATATTTCCTGTTACACGAAAATTTAAAATTCCATTTGTCGCCCGCAATATTGCAATACGTCCCGGTGCATTGTACCGGCAATCAGATTATTATAAAACCATCAACACGTTTACCAATTTAGGCGCATGGGCGCAGGTTGATATTAATTTAAAAGAAAAAACTGATACTGTTAAATTGCTGGATGCTGATGTGCTCTTATACCCTGCAAAGAAGCAGAGTTTAACAATTGATTTTGAAACGAGCCGAAATGCCACTGACCTTTTAACCACCGGTTCTTTATTTGGTATTGGTTTGAATTTAGGCGTTCGTAACAGGAATGGTTTTCGCGAAAGCATTTCTAATACGAGCAATTTAAGGTTTGGTGTGGAGCTTGGACCGAATATAGTACAGACATTACAGGCGAGTTTTTCGCATAATATATTCGTCCCTCGCTTTATTTTACCTTTTAAAATAAATCAGAAGAATACGACGGCGCCGCGGACGGTTATTAATTTTAATACATCGTACACTAACAGGCGTGAATTTGTTGAGGTAAGGTCCATTAATACTTCTTTCGGATATGACTGGTCGCAGAAAAATCACAGCTGGCAATATTTACCTTTCAATTTTGAATATACCAACACAAATAAGACAGATAGTTTTGCACGTTTGGAAGCTGCGGTGCCAAGCATTGCGCAGGCATTTAATAATGGATTAATTATCAGCCAGATTGGCTCTTATACTACCGGCACAACTACTGGAAAAAATACAAAGTTCTTCAGGGCCCGTTTGGAAGAGAGTGGTGCATTGTTTGGGATGATTAAAAACCTAGAGCGTGGCGAATTAAGAAGGTTCTTAAAGCTCGATGTAGAGTATAAATATTTTATCAATAATTCGAAAAGTACCTGGGCGTTCAGAGCCTTTGGTGGATATGGATATGCTTATGGAAGAACCGGTGATCAGAAAGAATACAATCTTCCCTTCTTTAAATCTTATTTTGGTGGAGGGCCTTATAGTATGCGTGCCTGGGCAGTGCGGCGTTTGGGGCTGGGCTCTTCAAATTTCTATGATACAATCGGAACAAGTGGAACTGACCGTTGGGGTGATTTTAAATTGGAAGGAAATATTGAATATCGTTTTGATTTAGGAAGTTTTTTAGGAATTAAATTAGAGAGCGCCATATTTACAGATATGGGTAATATCTGGAGCAAAACATTCGACAGGGAATTAAACAGGATCGATTCAACCAATTTTAAATTAGATAGATTGTACACCGATCTGGCTATCGGTGCAGGAACGAGTTTACGTTTCGATTTTGATTTCTTTTTAATCAGGCTGGACTGGGCTTACCAAATTAAAAACCCTGCTTATGCTAAAGAGAACGGTGGCTGGTTCCATAAACTACAGATAAACAGCGGTCAGTTTCAGCTAGGAATCGGATATCCGTTTTAGAAGCCTGTTTGACTATTATTGATTAATTAAATCAGAAGTGTATTAATTTGAAAAGGCGCTGCAATACATTCCTCAAACTGATACACTGTCTATTTTCGGAGATGGTGCAGTGAAAAACAGCTGCCCTATCTTTAACAGGTAAAACAAAACAGAATGGATGAATCTTTAGATAAGACCCGGTTAATCGAGATGCTCAGGAGCAAGAATACTGAGTTAATCAGGCTCGTAGATATTCAGAAAGAAGAGCTTAAAAAATATGAAGAACAGTTTGAAACTTACAGGAAAACATTATCCCTCCAAAAAGAACTGGATGAAAAGATCAGCCAGCTAATGAGTTCTTATGAAACAACAATTGCTGCGCTGGAACAAATGAATAGCGACCAGGAAAGGCATATTGCTAAATTAAACGCAAGGATAACCGAGTTGGAATTATGATTATGTGTAATAAGGGCACCTGATCTTACAAACAGGCAAAGATTTAATAATTCTGCAGGATTAAATATTTTTCCCGAGAGATTAATCAATCATTATTTTGAACCCGGTTCGGATGGGGTATTAAAAATGCAATAATAAAACTGACTTAGATTCTGGTCAAAAACGCCCTTTTTTGACCAGAATAAACAACAAATAAAAATATCAGAAAATCAAAGGATTCTATTCTGATCTCCCGATTAAATGAAATATATCAATATTTGGTAATTGGGATTAACTATTACAGATTTATATTTTCCCTGGAAAACTGTAATAAACGTAAATATTTGATTTAATTGTGTGATTGCTTTAAAAGTTAATTGCAACGCGCCAGATCATATTGTAGCTATTTCAGATTGTGTAGCAGATGAGACGAATCGCTATCAGCCAATCTCTTTTTGCAGTTTTTCCAGGTCCGCAATTGATAAAGAGGTAGTTTCGTGAATAAGTTGAATAGCTAAGCCTTTTTAATCATATTGCGGGCAATGGTTGTTAGAGCACGTGATTCACCTTGGAATATTCCCTGAGCTATTCCCTGAGAAACTCCCTCTTTATATCGAAGGTCGTTGCGGATGTCATAAATAATTGGCATTTCTTGTTCCTCCTTTATAATTAATTGTTGAACTTCTTCGCTGCGCAGACCGCCCAGTATTTCCAGGTTGATTAATCTTTCTTTTAATGCTGAATCTAAACCCTGCAGCAATTCCTGCAATTTAGTTAATATTCTTTTTATAATCAATTTACGGTCGTACGTATCATTCCCAGCCAGTATTGCCAATATAATTTTTTTTGGATCGCAAGATGATCATTTAAAAATGCTTCGTTTATTTCTGTATACTACTGAATTGCTCGATGGAAAGAGCATCTTTTAATTCAAACTCCCCTATGCGCGTGCGGGTTAATACACTTAAATACCCGCCACAACCGAGCGCCTGGCCAAGATCGTGGGCGAGACTGCGAATATAAGTACCCGTTGAACAGACAATTTTGAAATGTACTTCGGGGGCATTGTAAGTAATGGAGAATTCAGAAACAATAATGGGACGCGGAGTTAATGCTACTTCTTTCCCCCTTCGGGCCAACTCGTATGCACGTTTGCCATCTTTTTTAATTGCAGAAAATATGGGAGGGGTCTGCATTATCTCACCCGTGAATGCAGCGGCAGCCTCCTTTACTTTTTCTTCGGTTATTCCGGATATATCCATAAAATTTTCAGGAATGCTTTCTAAATCATAAGTAGGTGTGGTGGCGCCAAGAATAATCGTTCCCGTATATTCTTTTTCCCGCGCCATATATTCGTTTATCTTTTTTGTAAACTTACCAGTGCACAGAATTAATAAGCCTGTAGCTAAAGGATCAAGGGTTCCGGCATGGCCTATTTTCTTTATTTTAATCAGGTTGCGGATTTTGCGGACAACGTCGAATGATGTCCAGTCGTATGGTTTATTTATTAGTAATACTTTACCTTCTTCGAAATTGTTCATTTTGGTTCATTCGTTTCACCGCAACCTGCCGGCCGCGGCACATATAAAGTTCTGCTTACTTCTCTGCCTCCGCATTCACACCTACACTGGCAACCCTTAAGCGAAAACTTATGCCTAAGCAATAGCAAAGGGGCAGTTTCGTTATATTGCCTGTCGTGCTTTTAATTCGAGATATTTATTAACGGTGTTGATAGTGAGATTTTCAGGGGCAGTAAGAATAGTGAATATTCCATGCTGCTGAAGCTCCTTGACCATTAACCGTTTCTCATGCGCGAATTTTTCTGCAATGGTACGGATATATAATGTTTCTATATCATTCACTTCGGAAGAAATTAATTCCTTCAAGCCGGTATTTTCAAAAAACACGACGAGTACCAGATGATTACGCGCAATGGATCTGATATAAGGCAGCTGCCGCTGTAAAGCGGTTAAGGACTCAAAATTGCTGAATAATACAATTAAACTTCGTTGCGTTATACGTGTTCTTATGAGTGCATATAACTTCTCGTAATCAGATTCTTTGAAATTGGTTGTTTGATCGTAGAGGGTTTCGAGAATATTGTTCATCTGACCCGCACGCCGGCCAGCTTGTAATATCTGACCAATAGAATCCCCAAAAGTTACCAACCCTGCCCTGTCCTGTCTTAACAATGCCACTCTGGATAATATTAATGTAGAATTGATCGCATAATCGAGCAATGTCATTCCATTAAAAGGCATTTTCATTACACGCCCCTTATCTATCACACAATATATCTGCTGGCTCCTTTCATCAATATAACTGTTCACCATTAACTGCCCGCCTTTGCGTGCAGTGGCTTTCCAGTTAAGCGTTCTTATATCATCGCCGGTAACATATTCTCTTATCTGCTCAAACTCTACACTATGGCCAATCTTTCTTATTTTCCTATTGCCTGCTTCTGCTAAATTATTTGAATGCGCTACTAAATCAAATTTCCGTAATGACAGATAAGAAGGATAAACTTTCACAGCCTGTTTTGAAGGAATTTTATATCGCCGTACAACCAGTTGTAGCGGAGTAGCAACAAATACATTCAGATCCTGGAACATATATTCCCCTCTCTCGACGGGACGCAATAAATAATTTATCGATTTGTTTTCATCGGCTCCAAGCTGTTGATGCAACAAAAAATTACGTTCCTGGAATTGCACCGGGATCTCATCAATTATTTTAATATTTATTTTGAAAGAGTAATTATTAATAAGATCAATTTGCACAGGATTTTTGTCTCCGTTGCTGAATCTGTCGAGCAAAATACGTTGTGCCGTTACGCCCGTTTTTTTAGAAAACAAAACGAGGTAGTCGATAAATACAAGAAGGAAAAATATAGAGAGTAATAATTTAGCGACCCAGAATAATACCACCGATGCCAGGGCAAATACGAATATGCCAATTATTCCCGCAAACACCCAGTAGAAGCGTTTAGAAAAGAATAAAGATTTGAAGAACCAGTTGTACATATTGATATTTTGGGGTGGGCCACCTACCTTGGCACTTCTACTGCTTCAATAATTTGTTTAATCACTTCATCCGCATTTGCACCTTCCATTTCTTTTTCAGGGCTCAAGGTAATACGATGCCTTAACACAGGCATCGAAATAAATATAATATCCTCAGGTGTCACAAAATCTCTTCCACGAATAGCCGCAAGCGCCTTGGCACCATTTAGTATCCCAATGGAGGCTCTCGGGGATGCGCCTAAATAAATTGATTTATTTGCCCGCGTATTTCCAACAATCGTTGTGATATAAGTAATTAATTTATCCTCTACATGAATATTCCTCACCTGGGCGCGAAGATTTTCAATATCGTCTGCAGAAATTACAGGATGTATTTTCTCCAGGAAACTATCGGGTTTAGATTGATGATGATGCATCACAATACTAAATTCCTGTTCTGGCGTAGGATAAGTAATAGTAATCTTAAAAAGGAAGCGGTCCAGTTGTGCTTCCGGCAAATGATATGTTCCCTCCTGCTCCACCGGGTTCTGCGTGGCCACTACCATAAATGGTTTTTCCAGATGATAGCTCAACCCATCAACCGTGATCTGCCTTTCTTCCATTACCTCAAATAAAGCTGCCTGTGTTTTGGCGGGGGCGCGATTAATTTCATCAATTAAAATAATGTTACTGAAAATAGGGCCGCGCTTAAACTGGAAACTGGTTTCTTTAGGATTAAACAGAGTTGTACCGATTACATCACTCGGCATTAGATCCGGTGTAAACTGGATACGGGAGAATCCGACTGAAATACTTTTGCTCAGTAATTTTGCAGTGAGCGTTTTAGCAACACCGGGAACACCTTCAATTAATACATGTCCATCTGCAAGGATTGCAGTCAGTAATAATTCAACCATTTGCTCCTGCCCCACTATTACTTTGCCTATTTCCACTTTAAGGTTCTCCACCGACTGCTGTAAGCTGCTCAGATCGGTCCGCTGTTCAAATATATTTTCTTCCATAATCAGGTTTGTTTGTAAAATTTTTCCAGTTTATCATTAAACGCAAGAAGCTCTTCATCACTTACTGACGGTTTGGCCTCTATTGATCGAATATCTTCAATAATATTTTTAATTGTTTCTGCTGAATACCCGCTTTTGAATGCCAGTTTCTTCTCAAATTCTTCTGTTAATGCTGAAGTAGATAAATTATATGCAGAGCGGATATGTCCAAGAAAATGTGTAACCATTTTTCCTGCCAGGTTTTTATTATCACGCCGCTGAAAATATAACCTTCCTACCGTTTGTATAAAATCAAGAGAGCTGTTTGCAGGTTTAATTAAAGATTGCACCACACGCTGTTTTCTTTTTGATTCAAATAAATAAATGATCCCAAACAGTAACAACGTCAGCCAAAAGGCCCACCGCAATGTATCATTTTTTAGTACCTCCCCTAATTTGGAAAAGTTAGATCTATTGTCAATATTGTGGCCATTAATATGATGCCGGTAATAATCATCCCATCGTACGTAAGACACTGTATCGGGGATACTGGACATCGCCAGGTCATAATATTTTTTATTCTGTTTGTGTAAGAGAAAAAAATTACTGAACGCAACAGGGGCAAGATGTATCATCACCGCTCCTCCTCCATTATATGTGATCCTTACAAAATTGGCTTTACCCTGAGCGTTCCGCCCCAGGATAGTGGTATAATTAGTATCCATCGAGATAAAATAATCATCCATCGGTAATCCCGGGTAAGTAAATGAGGCCGTTTCTTCGTTCTCATCATCAATAGAAACTGTTAATGAATCATCATTCCCATAGAAACGATACTTATCCGTAGCCTTAAGCATTAAACTATCCAGTAAATTCCTGCCAATTTCTGCTGCCGAAATAAAAACCTTGTTACCTCCGTAAATATGACCCAGTATGCTCTGCAATTCAACTTCATTGGGACGCACTGTTCTTCCAATAATAATGTACGCCGACTCTTTCTCTTCAATGTCAAACATTTCCGGTGAAACAGAGGAGGTTTCTATTTCAGCAGCTTTAAAAAAATGATGCAGGTTATTATAAGCATAATAAGTTCCATAAGGGATCTTATCGTTTCTCCATAATGTTAAACGCCTGTTCATTTTGTTGCCGCAGCCATATAACATGATCAGCAATATGCCCATCAACAGCAATTTATATGTCAGCAGCTTCCTCAATGGCGCGAAATAAACTGGTTAAAATTAGTATGTATCTTTTCGAACTGCTGGTTAGCCGGTTGAAATTCGCCATACCATACATATTCATATATTCTTGTGAGCAACACAAATTCATCGTACCCTGATGAGTCACGCATTTGCTGTAAATAATCGTTATTAGTAGCTTTGGCATGCATCTTTATAGCATTTCTTTCAGCCAGTACTTTAAGTGTTTTTAAATACAGATATCTTATCGCTATTCTGTACTCGCTATTGGTTACCGATTCGCGTATTTTGTCATTGAGGTCTATTTCGGACATATCTTCTCCCTCCTCACCATGTTTATTTTTTTTCTTTCCGGAACGGGAGAAGACGAAGAAATTATTGACTGCTGCAACCTGGTAAACGATAAGAAGAATAATTAATGCAAGTACGATATATCCTATCCATCTCATTACGGGGCTGGTGGCCAAAAAGAAAAACAGTTTCTCGAATGCAGAATTTTCAGCAGCTTTTTCGACTTCCCAATACGATGGATCATTTGCATACCTGAATTCCTTTTCATTCTGCATGTGTTGTGGAATAGAATCGGGGACCTGTTCTGCGAATACTGCAAATGGGGCAAATAGAATAAGGCAATATATTAGTAGATATCTCATGGGATCATCCCTCCCGGACCACCCGTTCTGTTATCGGCGGAACTTATCTCTTTTTCATCAATTCCCCGGCGCTCCGCGTCGTCCCCTTCTCCAGAGAAGGATAATTTTTTCTGCACTTTTACCGGGTAGATCACAAAATACCAGATAATAAATGCCAGTGATAAAACCAATATGGAAATACTTATTGGTTTAGGCATTGTTGAATAGCGAGTGATAAATCCTTCGAGAAAAGCTGCAGCGATAAATACCGGGATGAGCCCGATCATTAATTTCAGTCCATCTTTTGCCCCGCGTTTAACTGATTCCAATCTTGTATATGTTTTTGGGAATAATATGCTGTTACCTAAAATAAACCCTGCACCGCCAGCGATAATGATCGCTGAAATTTCAAGGGTGCCATGTATCCACACTACCAATATCGAATCCCATCCTAAATCGCGAAGAAAAAAGAATGATTGAAATGCACCGAGCATAATTCCGTTCTCAAATAACAACCATACAGTTCCTAATGAAACAAAAAAACCACCCACAAACACCATGAACGACACTTTAATATTATTAAGGGCGATAGTAAAAAACATGGTTACCCTGTCTTCATTCTTATATACTCCGAATGGATCGCCTTTATCGATATTATCTTCAGTCATTTCAATATAACCATCTCCTAAAACTCCGCGCACAAAAGCCTGATCCTGCAGGGTCGAATAAACAGCTATTAAAGCAAAAGTGGTAAAAATCAGAAATGCATATAGCAGTTCGCGATGGTATTTTCTTATTACCAGAGGTAATTCAGTTTTCCAGAAAGTAATTATTCTTGATGTTCTTTCGCGTTTATTTTTATAGATACCGAGGTATGTACGTGAAGCCAGGCCGTTCAGATATTGGGTCACCTTACTTTGCGGGTAAAATGTGCGGGCATAGCCCAGATCATTCACCAGTTCGGTAAACTCTTTCGCCATTTCATCCGGGTCTCTGGAAGGTTCAGACTGGTAGCCCTTCCATTTTTCAATATTTTTCTTAAGAAACAGACCTTCACGCATATTGGAGTTTAAATATAATAATATAAGGCGCAAGTTTCCCATTTGTGCAGGAAAACATTCCTTATGGCACACCCCAAAGGAGTGATTACCCCAACGGGAACAACTTGTGCCTGTAGAGATTCAATACTATATTTGATCAAGTCTATGCCGATAGTTAAGCTCGATACAGGATTCAATATAGAAGTGGAGTTCCCCGTGGCGCTTTTCTGGAAGCGATTACTGGCATGGACGATTGATGTACTTATCTGCTGGATGATCATCAAGACGCTCGCGTTTATGCTGCAGATAGAATCGTTTTTTGTGTGGACAAGTGTGTGGGATCTGCGTGGGCTGCTTGTTAACCTCCCCGTCCTTTTTTATCATTTATTTTTTGAAGTGGCGCTTAATGGAAGAAGTCCGGGTAAAATGGCTATGCAGCTTCGGGTGATCACTGAAGAAGGCGGACAACCTTCACTGGGTCAGTACCTGATAAGATGGGTATTCAGGTGGGTGGATCTTCCCTACTGGATAGCTATTGCCGCAGCCCTGAATACAATTCCCTGGTGGACCTTCCCTTTAATATTCTCGGGAATAGCCGCGGTGTTATTTACCCCAAGATCGCAAAGGAGCGGCGATATGGTGGCGGTAACGATCCTTATCGAAACAAAAACCAGGACTTCCTGGCAGGATACCGTATTTACTGAAATCAGCGAGACCTATAAACCAAAATATCCCGGTGTTATGCAATTAACCGACCGGGACATTAATACGCTTAAAAATATTATTGAGACCGTTAAGAAAAAAAATGATCATGAGCTTGCAAGAAGAATTGCAGACAGGATTGTTTCTAAAACAAATATGCAAACAGATGAATACCCGATCGATTTTCTTGAAAGATTATTGACGGACTACAATTATTATTCTACGAAATAAAGAAGAGCATTACGCTAACAATCCTATACACCAAATCCTCCTGCAGTTGCCATAATAATTCCGAAGACAAATGCAAGTGCATAAAAAACGAGCATAATAATCAGGAGAATTCCTATAAATTTAAAATGCGACTTCAAATTCTTTAGAGAATTCAACAATTTCTCCTGCTCATTATTTGCAAGGGCCCCCTGCATGCCAGATGCAAACCTGAACAGGTAAAGACATGGAAGAAACCACAGCGCAGCTATTGCTATGTATATGAAAGTGATCAGCCCACCGCCAATACCTGCTCCCCCACCCAAAGCTGTTGACATTGATGCAGCGAGGATACTCCCGGCAAACAATGCAGCCACCACCATCAATCCACAAAAAACAAACCCTATTATGGCTATGAACTTTGCCCATTTAGCACTCTCGCGTAAATATTCTGCTCCTGCAGGATCCAGTTGAAGATCGAAGAGGCTTTGATTGCTTGTTGTTTGCACAGTTTGTTCCATAGTAATGGTATTAATTATTTGGTATTGAAAATAACTAAATTAATATGCAATTGCAAACAAAACTCTCTGCTCACTTGGTTTACCAGTTAAAATACATTTGCCCTCTTCCTTTTTATTATCTAAAGGAATACAACGTATAGTGGCTTTGGTCTTTTCTTTAATTTTATCTTCTGTATCGGCGGTTCCATCCCAATGCGCGGCAATAAATCCACCTTTCTCTTTTAATACTTTTTCAAATTCATCCCATGTATCAACATTAGTAATATGTTCTGCACGGTAAGCGTGTGCGCGTTTAAACATATTATCCTGGATATCATCCAGCAAATTAATTACTGTATCAGCTAATCCATCCATTGATACAACGGATTTTTCTTTTGTATCCCGGCGGGCAATTTCTGCTTTATTATTTTCAAGGTCCCTTGGGCCAATGGCCAGGCGAACCGGCACGCCCTTCAATTCATACTGTGCAAATTTCCAGCCCGGGCGCTGATTATCGTTATTATCATATTTTACACGTACACCTTTTGCTTTTAATTCTTTTACTATCTCATTTACTTTGGCGTCAATTAAAACTTTCTGTTCATCACCTTTATAAATTGGAACAATTACCACCTGGTGCGGAGCAATTTTAGGAGGCAATACCAATCCTTCATCATCACTATGCGCCATCACTAATGCACCAACAAGTCGTGTACTTACTCCCCAGCTTGTTGCCCACACATGATCCAGCTTATTATTTTTATCGGAAAAGGTAACATCAAACGCTTTTGCAAAATTCTGTCCCAGGAAGTGTGATGTTCCTGCCTGCAGGGCTTTTCCATCCTGCATCAAAGCTTCAATACAGTAAGTATCGATTGCACCTGCAAATCTTTCACTTTCGGTTTTCACGCCTTTAATTACAGGTACTGCCATCCAGTTTTCTACAAAATCAGCATATACATCAAGCATTTGCCTTGCTTCGGCAATGGCTTCCTGTGAAGTGGCATGCGCGGTATGCCCTTCCTGCCATAAGAACTCAGCGGTCCTTAAAAACAACCTCGTTCTCATTTCCCACCGAACCACATTGGCCCATTGGTTGATAAGTAAAGGAAGGTCGCGATAGGACTGTATCCATGTTTTATAAGTGTTCCAGATTATGGTTTCGCTGGTGGGTCGAACGATCAGTTCTTCTTCCAGTTTAGCTTCGGGGTCAACTATCACTCCGCCGCCGTTAGGATCGTTTTTTAAACGGTAATGTGTTACCACAGCGCATTCTTTGGCAAATCCTTCAACATGCGCGGCTTCTTTGCTCAAAAAGCTTTTAGGTATAAAAAGCGGGAAATAGGCGTTTACGTGGCCCGTGTCCTTGAACATTTTATCCAGCGTATCGCGCATATTTTCCCAAAGGGCGAACCCATAAGGTTTAATAACCATACATCCCCGTACAGCCGAATAATCGGCCAATTCACCTTTTATGACCAGGTCGTTATACCATTGTGAATAATCTGCGCTTCTCGAAGTGATTTCCTTGCTCATTGATGCCTGAAAATTAAAATTTTATGTTCTTTTTTTAACAATTCCGGAGCAATGCTTTTATTTGTTCCGGTGTCTAATAGTCGTAACTTTATAAAGGGCGACCGCAAAAGTAGCGGTTTAGTTCCCAAAACGTTAAAATCATTGTCATGAAGTCATTTTTTATAATAGCTATAGTTAGTGCCGTAATGCTGAGCAGTTGCTCTGTTTACCGTAATGGGCAGACACCGGATGATATTTATTATTCGCCGGCGAGAGAAGTGAATAGTGGCTCTTATGTACAAACGCGCAGCAGCCGTGATGACGGTAAAAGATATAACGATTACAGTAATTCACGATCAGGATACAGTGCGTACGATGATTTTGCTACTATGGATGATCGTTGGTTAATGATGCGCGTAAGAAATCCTTACAGGTGGTCTATGTTCGACGATTACACATACTACAATTCGTTTAGTCCGATTGGCGGATATTATAATCCTCATTTTGGCGGTATGGGCTGGGGTGGATTCGGGTATTCTCCCGGATGGAGTTTTGGCTTAGGGTTTGGTTCTTACAGCCCGTGGGGATTTGGTAATATGGGCCTCGGATATGGATTTTACAACAACTATTATAACTGGAACAGCTTTTATAATCCATATTACTCAGGATATTATCCCGGCGTGGTTGTGATTAATAACAAGATCAATTCTCCCGGATATAACAGAACAAGAAGCTTTGATTTAAACAGGTATAATAATTCAAATAATTCCCGTATCGGAGCGACCAGGCCGCAGTATGATAATACAAACAGGATAAGGTACAATAATTCAAACAACAGCACTCTTGGAGGATCCAACAGGAGATCTTCTAATAGTAATGAATATTATCGTCAGCCTTCTTCTGGTGACAGGCCTTCGAGAAGCTACTCTCCTTCTTATAACAATAATACCAGCCCTTCTTATAGTAGTCCCCGCAGTTCAGGTTCGGGCAGCAGCGGCTCTTCAGGAGGAAATAATAGTGGCGGCGGCGGAAGCAGGCCTGCACGGAGGTAAAAGCACCATAACCGTGCATACGTTCACCCCTTCCTGAAAAGGATCGGTGACTCTCTAATTATTTAACTTTGCAAAATAAATGAATAACTGCCAACCTGCTCCGTTGGAGAGTTGGCAGCGCCGGGGTAGGTGACTCTCGAAATATAATTAAATGAAGAAGATTATTTATTTCCTTATCGCATTTTTTGCGGTTCAGCACGTAACAGCTCAAATCCCGGAAGACGCAATCAGAATGTCGTGGACTGTTCCTTCAGGAACAGCCAGGCAGCAGGCCATTGGAGGCGCAATGGGTTCGCTCGGCGGTGAAATCACCTCCACGTTTGTGAACCCGGCCGGATTAGGCTTTTATAAGACAGGTGAATTTGTGCTCTCTCCGGGCCTTTCATTATTCAATGGAAACGGGGCTTTCAGGGGAACAAATTCCAATGCTGAATCATACACTAAATTCAATCTTGGTACATCAGGATTTGTGTGGGGACAAACAAATCCGCGCAGCCGCTGGAGCAATAAAACTTTTAGTTTCGCTATTAATCGCACTGCCAATTTTAATGGACGCTCTCATTATGAAGGGCTAAACACTTATAGTTCTTTTTCAGAAAGTTTTGCAGAAGAATTTGCACAATCGAACCTGCCGATTGATGTGCGTTTGTATGATGCCCCATTATCACTCGGAACAAAGCTGGCTAATTATACTTATTTAATTGACACTGCAACGGTAGGCTCGGGTATCGAGGTGGTGGGCCTTCCTTTAAGAGAAGCCATATTAAATAATGCCGACGCAAGTTTATACCAGTCAAGAGATATTCTTACCTCCGGCGGTATTACTGAACTGGCATTTGGTTTTGCATCTAATTTAGAAGACAGGATATATATTGGCGGTAGTATTGGATTGCCCATTGTAAACTTTAAAAAGACAAGTATTATTACAGAAACAGATGCAAATAATAATATCAACGATTTTAATTATGCTACTTACGAGGAATATTATAAAGCATCCGGTGTTGGATTGAATGCCAAATTAGGTATCATCGTTAAAGCATCTGATCAGTTCAGGGCAGGGTTCGCATTACACACTCCAACTATTTATGGACTGTCGGAAACAACAACTGGAAGAATGGAGGCGGATCTTGAAAATTACCTGGACGATGGGCAGATAAGCGTAGCCACTACCAATGATATTTACACCAGCAATGGTGTGGACATTCCATCTTACAGGTATGACCTGGTTTCTCCCTGGAAATTTATGCTGAGCGGTTCTTATATGATCAATGCCGTAGCTGATGTGACCAGGCAAAAAGGGTTTATTACTGCTGACCTGGAATATGTGACGCACAGATCTTCAAGGTTTAATTCGGGCGCCAACGAAGATCAGGCATATTACAGAGGCGTAAATGATGCCATTAAATTATCTTATAAGAATGCATTAAATGTTCGTGTTGGTGGGGAATTAAAGTTTAATACATTTATGACGAGGCTGGGATTTGCTTATTACGGAAGTCCGTATGAAGAAAAAGAATTTAAAGCGAAGAAGATGAATGTAAGTGGCGGGGTCGGATACAGAAACAGTGGAATATTTTTGGATCTCACTTATGTACACGGCATTAACCGTGATGTAGATTTTCCTTACAGGCTTTCTGATAAGGCAAATACATATGCCGAATTGAAGAATAATAATGCAAACCTGATTTTAACCTTCGGGGTAAAGTTCTAGCGAAACAGCCATCCCCGGCCTGAAAAAAAAATGGGCATGCCGGTAATCGTGGATAAAAAATCATTATACGGTTCAGCCTGGGTGGGTAATCCATTGTATGGTGTTATCCTTCTTAAACCAGGTCATCTGCCTTTTAGCATACTGGCGTGTATTTATTTTAATTCTTTCAATAGCTTCTGTCAAAGATAATTTGTTATCGAAATAATCGAATATCTCTGTATATCCAACAGTCTGTAAGGCATTAAGATGGCGATAAGGCAATAACGATCTTACTTCCTCCACCAATCCATCTTCAATCATTTTATCTACTCTTGTATTGATATTATTATGCAGATCTGTTTTTTGAACATCCATACCGTATTTAATAATATTAAAATCCCTTGTAGCTTTTTTGCTTTTCTGTAATTCTTTAATGGAAATGCCGGTAGATAATTTAATTTCAAGTGCACGCATTAGTCTTTGCGGGTTATGAATTTCACCTGTCGCATAATAAGCCGGGTCATGGGTTTTTATTTCATCCTGTAACCAGGATAATCCTTTCTCTTCATACTGATGAATAATGTTATGACGAATTTCCGCTGGGATCGATGGCATTTTATCGAGCCCTTCGCAGAATGCTTTAATATATAGCCCTGTTCCTCCAGCCATAATAGCCACATCATTCTTTGTAAATATTGTATTTATTGTATTAAGCGCAAACCGTTCAAATACCGCAGCATTTACTTCATCGCGAATAGAATGAGAATTAATAAAATGATGTTTAACTTCTGCGAGTTCATCGGAAGAAGGTTTTGCCACACCAATATTCATTTCTTTGAAGCACTGGCGTGAATCTGCAGATATAATTTCTGTATTGTGCTTTTTGGCCAGGTCAATGGCCATCGAAGTTTTTCCCGAAGCTGTGGGACCGGTAATAATGATAACCGTTTTATTCATCGCTTAGCGTATCATCTCCACCGGCGGCTTCTTCTCCGGAAGAAAAATCTTCGCCATCCGAGCCCTCTCCTTCTACCGTAAATCCTTCGGCGCCTTTGGTCAGGTCATACTTTTCTTCTACTTCAGTAAGCTTATCTCCCACTAATCCTTTCACTCCATATTGAGACGGGCCGATGCCTTCCTTTTTAACTACAGAAGGGTATTCCACCTTGGAGCTTTCTTCTTTTGACACATTAATCAACTCAACCAGGAACGACCAGTTGCGTGTAAAATCATACACATAAATAAATTTCTGGTTAGGGTCCTTAATTTCCGAACCTATGGGAGTGTCCTTCATTAACAAAGGGGCCACCTTGTAGTTACGATCGTATTTTTCAAGCGATATTTCTCTTCCACGCTGCCAGTTATCGTTACTGCGGTAGAAGGTAGCCTGGTGTTTTGAATCAAATTCATATCCTTTCAGGATGGCCAGGTGCAGTTCATTAAACGATTGCGTATGTTTTATCACTACATCCCTGTACACGCTGTCGTCTTCTTCAAAATATACCCTGAACTTTAATATAGCCATGTTATTCGCCTGTGGATTAGTTTCAAAAATAGGGAATTTTAAGAGATGGAGGCGACGGGAACGAGATTCATTTCTGATGCTTTTTTTACGAGCAGATCATATGCTTCGTCAAAGTTGTTGGCAATCTCTCCATCAAGTATTGCTTCACGTATTGTATTTTTCAGTGTACCCACATCCTTTCCCGGAGACAATCCGAATATTTTCATGATCATCTCTCCTGTTATAGGGGGTTGCCAGTTACGTATCCTGTCGGTTTCTTCTACTTCCTGCAAACGTTTTTCTACATAGTCGAAGTTTTCCAAAAAACGTTTTACTTTATTTTTATTTTTCGAAGTAATATCTGCACGGCAAAGCGTCATTAATGCTTCAATATCATCACCCGCATCAAATAATAACCTGCGGACGGCCGAATCAGTAATATTTTCTTTTGTTAAACTGATGGGCCTTAAATGTAGTTCCACAAGTTTTCTGACAAAACGCATTTTTTCATTTTGCGGTAGTTTTAATGAGGCAAATATTTTAGGAACCATTCTTCCTCCAACTACTTCATGCCCATGAAACGTCCAGCCATGTCCCTGTTCAAATTTTTTGGTCACTGGTTTAGCGATATCGTGCAAAACTGCTGCCCACCTGAGCCAGAGATCATCGGTATTTTCTGAAATATTATCCACTACCTGCAGGGTGTGGTAGAAATTATCTTTATGACCATGGCCATCGATATATTCTGCTCCTGCCAAATCAACCATTTTCGGAAAAATAATATGCATTAATCCCGATTGGTATAGCAGGTCCAGTCCCACAGAAGGTTTTTTACTTAAAAGAATCTTATTCAGTTCATCGGTTATACGTTCCTGTGAAATTATCCTGATGCGTTCAATATTATTTTTAATTGCCTGAAAAGTGTGCGCTTCAATTTCAAAATTAAGTTGCGAAGCAAAACGGATAGCGCGCATCATCCGTAATGGGTCATCACTGAATGTACGGGAAGGGTCAAGGGGTGTTTTGATTATTTTATGTTCAAGATCATGAAGTCCGTTAAATGGATCTATCAATTTTCCATAATCATTTTTATTTAAACTAATAGCCAGCGCGTTGATGGTAAAATCTCTTCTCAATTGGTCGTCTTCCAGTGTGCCGGGTTTCACTTCGGGATTACGGCTATGATAACCGTAGCTTTCTTTTCTTGCTCCTACAAATTCAATTTCCCAGTCATCTATTCTTAATTGGGCGGTGCCGAAAGTTTTAAAATAAGCCACTTTTGGAACGGGGCTGAATCTTTGAGCCACCGCATGAGCAAGGTCGATACCATCACCTACACAAACAATATCCGCATCTTTTGTGTTACGGTCAATCAGTTTATCGCGCACAAATCCTCCTATCAAATAACAGGGTATATTCAACTCCTGCGCCGCATGAGCAATTTTGTTGAATACAAACAGTTCTTTTTCCGTGCAATTGATTTCCATTGGATGCGAAGTTAGAGATTATGTTTTGAGGAACCCACCCTGATGCGCTGCAAAATGGTTTTTATTTAACCGTCCATCCACCTCTTAGATGAAGGGATGGATACACAGGTGCATCGATCTACAAAATTAATTTTAGAGGGTGGTCGGGGCAGGTTTTGTTTGCAACGAGTGTAATAACTGCTCATCATTAATCTCTAATGCACATTTAAAGTGTGCCTGGGGACAGGCCTGGTGACCATGCAATCCGCAGGGCCTGCAATACAATGGTTCTTTTCTTTCAACAATAAATTTAATATCAGATAACGGGCCATACCCGAAGCCAGGAATAGTTGAACAATAAACAGCCGTTACGGGCGCATTAACAGCGGAAGCAAAATGCATAGGCGCGGAATCATTTACATAATTCATCTGTGCATGTTTCATTAATGCGGCCGATTGTAAAAAATTCAGTTCACCACATAAATTAACGGGAGTATTGGATTCTGTCATCTGTATAATAGCTTCACAAAGTGAACGATCCGTTTTTCCTCCTAATAAATACACTTTAATATGATGGGGTATTTTATTAATAAATGCGGCCCATTTATTTGGAGGATATTGTTTCGTGAACCATACCGAAGCAGGGGAAATGGTAATAAACGTGTGAGGACCCGGAGCATCTCTGAAAGATCCCGCTAAAACTGAAACAACAAATTCTTCATCAGCAGACGATGGATATAATTTCGGTTTTAATACCGGTGTATTAACTATATGCTTTATCAGCAGGTGATTTCTTTCTGTTTCATGCAGGTCATTAAACACATGTTCCACTTTCACATCAAAGAATCTGCTTAATGGGTTTTTATCAAATCCTATTTTTTCTTTTGCTTTACTGAACGCAGTTAATATTCCTGTTGCAGTATAACGCTGTACATTGATTACCTTATCATATTTTTCTCTTCTTATACCGATTAATACATTAAAAAGATTTCGGAGCTTATTTTTCTTTTTATCCCATATTAACACCCGTCTTAATAAAGGGTGATCGTTTAATAATCCTTCGTTTCCTTTTCTTACTAAAAAATCTATTTGAGCATCCGGGAATTCAATGTGCAGGTTTTCTATCAACGATGTAGCTAACACAACGTCGCCAATAAAAGCAGTTTGTATGATAAGGAACTTTTGCGGCATTATTGTCGCAATATAGTTGTTGAACCGTCACGGTTCCATTTAATTATTGCGGAAGACTCATATTCTTTTTCATCGTCCTGCCTGTAGTTCACTATGTAATCAACTCCTGTACGAATATGATTTAATACCTGGGCATACTTTTTAGGGGTAGGGTCGCCTGAAATATTAGCCGATGTAGACACGATTGGTTTACGGAATCTTTTGATTAAATGCCTGCAGAATTTATCGCGTACGATGCGTATCGCAATTGACCCGTCTGGGGCAGGGAGGTTATCCGCCAGTGATATGGCTCCATCATAAATCACTGTAGTTGGTTTATCTGTCTTATTTAAATGATCAAATATGGCCATATCGGGGCTCGCCACATATTTCAGAATATCCTTTTCATCTGCAACGAGCACGATCATGCTTTTACTGTCGGGCCTCGCTTTCAGGTCGTAAATTTTCTGCACCGCAACGGCATTTGTTGCATCGCAGCCAATACCCCACACAGTATCTGTTGGATACAGGATTATCCCACCCTGTTCAAGCACTTTTAAGCAATGTTCTATATCTGTTTCAAAATCGCTCATCCTTAAATTTTAGCAAATGTATATGTTTGCAAAAATTATTCTATATGGAATGGCAACAACAAATAGCCGAAGCCTGGCAAAACCGGGAGTTATTAAAAGAAGAAAAATATGTTGAAACGGTCAGGTCGATCATTGAAGAAATAGACAAGGGCAGGCTTCGTGTTGCCGAACCTGCTAATGGAGGAGTGGCTTCGCCAGCCGAAGGCGCAGGCTGGAAAGTGAACGAATGGGTAAAGCAGGCCATCCTGATGTATTTTGGGATTCAGCCCATGCAAACCTGGGAGCTCGGTCCTTTCGAGTTTTACGATAAAATGCTGCTGAAATCCAATTATAAAACATTGGGGGTTCGCGCGGTACCGCATGCTGTGGCGCGTTATGGCGCTTTTATTGGCAAGAACGTGGTGCTGATGCCTTCTTATGTGAACATTGGTGCTTATGTGGATGAGGGCACAATGGTAGACACCTGGGCCACTGTAGGCAGTTGTGCGCAGATTGGTAAAGGCGTGCATTTAAGCGGCGGTGTGGGCATTGGCGGAGTATTGGAACCTTTGCAGGCCAGCCCTGTCATCATTGAAGATGGATGTTTTGTAGGAAGCAGGTGCATAGTGGTAGAAGGAGTTCGTGTTGAAAAAGAAGCGGTGTTGGGCGCAAATGTGGTATTAACGCAAAGCACCAAGATTATTGATGTGAGTGGTGCGGAGCCCGTTGAATACAAAGGACGGGTACCAGCAAGAAGTGTAGTTATACCGGGCACTTATGCAAAGAAATTCCCTGCAGGCGAATATAACGTCAGCTGTGCGCTGATCATTGGGCAGAGAAAACCAAGTACAGATCTAAAGACGAGTCTGAATGATGCTTTACGTGATTTTAATGTAGCGGTGTAAATGACTAAACAGCGGATGGCTTTGGGCGGATTTATCATCACCTTTATCGGGGCGTTGTTATTTTCTACCAAAGCCATTATTGTTAAAAAAGCATTTGCTGATACACAGATCGATGCATTGACGCTGCTCACTATCCGCATGATATTTTCATTACCGTTTTTTATTGCTGCTGCATTTTTCGTGAGTAATAAAACAGGTAATGTCAGATTGAATAAAATGCAATGGATACAAATTATTGTATTGGGATTATTCGGATATTATTTAAGCAGTTATTTTGATTTTACGGGATTACAATATATTTCTGCGGGATTGGAGAGATTAATATTATTCTTATATCCTACTCTTGTTGTTTTAATGAACAGGATATTTTTTAAGAGTATCATTACCAGGATACAATTAATTGCATTGATACTTACTTACACAGGAATCGGGATCGCGTATTACGATGAAATGCGATTTGATACTGAAAATCCTTATTTTTTGCTGGGAAGTTTTTTAGTGTTTTTGTGTTCTGTTACCTATGCGTTTTATATTTCAGGGAGCGGCAGAGTGATACCGGTTATCGGCGCTACAAAATTCACTGCTTACGCAATGCTTTCAGCAACGATAGGCATATTTATTCATTATTATATGAGAGGGGGTGATTATATTTCTTTGCAAGCTTCGGAAGGAATATGGGGTTATGGAATATTATTAGCGGTTATTGCTACTGTGCTGCCTACGTTTATGCTATCGTTTGGTCTTTCCAGAATAGGTTCCAATAATGTAGCGATCATCTCTGGTATTGGCCCGGTAAGCACCATTTTACAGGCTCATTGGATCCTGGGCGAGCGTATCAATGCAGGCCAGATCGCCGGCACTATGCTGGTAATAGCCGGCGTACTGTTAACCGGCTGGAAATCCGAAGAAACAGCGATCGATTAACCGGTTTAAACAGCAGGAAAACGCTATTTCGATTTGAAAACATGGTGCATTGAAAAAGGGGAGCCGGGATTTAAGCTTAAACAAAAACTGTAGGGCGTATTTATTCATCCTTTCCTATATTTGCAGCCCTTATGCCCAGGTGGCGAAATTGGTAGACGCAC
>CAYLVR010000020.1:0-31022 GCA_964387165.1 uncultured Chitinophagaceae bacterium
ATCCGGGCTTGTTTAATAAGAACCTTCATGCATAAAAAAGTTGAGCGAAGATAAGCTTTAGGAGGAACAATACCCACCTCGGCCGCGGTGCGAATTACATTATTATGTGATTAGCACCGGCTTACCCGCCCCTCTACAGGGGAAATTGGAAGCGCCCGAATTAGATCGGGACCGCCAATCCTCCCTGCAGGGGGGTGAACGCGTCAGAGTGAAGATGCACAGAAATCATTATACGGTGAGGCCGGGTTTAGTCAGGATCATATCCCGAATTCTCTACAGCATGAATGATAAATGGACCATTGTCCGGTCATTCGCCTTTACAAATCCGTTGGCCAGTTTCTGGGATAATGGTCTTTGCCAGTTGCCACCAATAGCGATTTTTCCGAACGAGATCTCTGCACCCAGAGTTTGAAGCAGAATATTTCCCCCGGAAACATCAACCGAAAACTTATTATCGATGTCTTTAGCCGCAGTTTCCCATGAAACTCCGACGTTTGGAGCTATCCTTACTTTCTTTGCAGCAAGTATTTTGTAATAAGCCTGTAAGCTGGTATTTAATTTATTACCATAACGATAGCCCGAGTTGTTGTTAGAATTAATTTTATAACTGGCCGATGTATTTATACCAAAATCCTGGATGCGGAGATCGTAATAAAGATTGACCGTAAAATCCGTTGAAGCTGTACCCAATTGAAAAATATTGGCCGATTGCTGGGAATCATCTTTCTCTGCTTCATCATATTTCCCTGTTGGTAATTTTATGCCGGCACCTGCCCATAGGGAATGAGAGATGAAACTTTTTTCGTGCGCGTTTCTTTTGTCGAACAACTGGTAAAATGCCTGGAGGCCGATATCTCCCAACCCTGATTTTTTATGTGTAATACCCTGGTTGAGTTTTTCATTGAAGCTGAACGGGATATAACCTGTGAGTCTGAGTTTTTTTGAAATCGTCCACCCACCCCACAACTCCGTTGTGCGAAATATTTCATCAGTAGTAAGGTAACTGGTAACGCCACCCGACCCTATATGAGTCTGCAGGGAATTATGTCTGTACCTCAGCCCGAATATCTTTTTATTGAACTCAGGTAGAATACCGGTATAATAACTTCCTACACCACATCCGCATATATCGCAGGCCATTGACCCCTTTACAGATAAAACTATCAATAGACTAATAATAATTTTTTTCATAATTATTAATTATGTGTGTGATCATGCCTGAACATCAGCGCATAATTATTTGCAATAACGGTGCTGAAATCTTCAAACATTACTTCAGGATGGTTTTCTATGCTTATATTTTGTGTGCCCGTAAATACTTTTAATATATCACCCATCAGGTGAATACTTGAAGTATGGCCCGCATGAGCTTTTGCTACACCTCCAGGAATCAAATCAATAGTGTACGTTTTGATATTGTTAAAAGTTGACGATGTTTTGCCTCCATATCCACCGATATGAAATTGATAATCCGGTGATTGGCCTTCAATTTTAAAATGAATGTATCCTTTGTTTTCATCCCGGTAATTATCGGCTGTTGGGGTTAATACACCTGTTCTTTTATCTGCACTCATTGTGCTACGGAGGCTATCCACGCCCAACGTAAATATCAGCGTTGAGTATTCTCCTTCAGGAACATTAACCGTTACCCTGGTAGAAGCTTCAACACTTTCATCAATTAAAAAATAACTGCTATCCTGCGGGATAACGTATTCGCTGCCATCAGTTTTTTTCAATTTCACATTGCTAATGAAATATTGTAATTTGGTTATGGAAAAACTTTCACCCTCGGCATTGATATAAGCACCGGTATTTAAAACCAAATCTTCGTTACCAACTACATTATCGAATTTAATTGCCAGCGGTGCCATTGTTTTATTATCAAAATTATCATCGTCTTTATTGCAGGATACAATGAATAAAACAGATAGGAAGAATATATATTTCATTTTATTAAATTAAAAGTTCCGTCGCTATGCGACTATGTGGTAATAATTTTTTTACTAACCTTTTAGCGCTAAGTGGCAACATGCTGTTGCTTTAGGCTGTTGCTCTCATAATGTAGGGTTTACACCATACATATGGGTGTTGCCGGGTAGCGGTAATAGGTTGATTGAAAAAGAATGTTTGAGTTAAATTGCCAGGTAGTGGCAAAAACTTACGCAGGAGGATGAAATATATTAACGGTATATTCTGAAACAAATCGTTCCTCTAAAGAATGATAATATGTAGGTGGAGTAGTAGCGTTATAACCAAAACTTATATCTTTCTTCTCTTCAAAATACTCTGCAGAAATGATCTTAGCACTGCCTTTTTCACTGGAAGAAGACTCATTACTGTCGTTTGCCTTTGCTAACTTTTTTGCAAGCACACATTGTCCATTACAATGTAGCATTGGCTTCGCCTTGTTCACACATAATTTAGCAACAATATAATCTTTGTTAGCAGCATACTGAAAGCATGCTATAGGCATAGCCAGCATTTTAACCAGCATCAGCAACATAAAAGCGTAACCTGTTATATTTTTTACCAATCTTAACACGCAATGCAAATGTACGATGTAAATACAATACTTATATCACCGCTTTAAATATTTATATTAACTTCAAAAATGTTTAAAAGTATTTATGAACAGGATTGATCGTGTATCTGCAATACTGATCCAGTTGCAATCGAAAAAGGTAGTAAAAGCGCAGCATATTGCTGACCGCTTTAATGTGAGCCTGCGTACTATTTACCGTGATATTAAATCTCTTGAAGAAGCCGGAATTCCGGTAATAGGGGAAGCCGGGGCGGGGTATTCATTAATGGAAGGTTATCGCTTACCGCCGGTAATGTTCACTAAAGAAGAAGCCATATCATTTATTACGGCCGAAAAACTGGTTGAGAAACTTACAGATACAGCGAATAGTAAAAACTTTCAGTCGGCAATGTTTAAAGTGCGCGCGGTATTAAGATCAACTGAAAAAGATCTATTGGAACAGATTGATAGCCAGGTTGAAGTGGTAAGAACAAATAAACAAAAAGCAGTAGAAGGAAATTATACTGAAACAATATTAAAAGCCATTGCAGAAAATAAGACAATCAGCATCGATTATTTTTCTTATTACAAGAGAGAGTCAAATAAGCGGCGGGTTGAGCCGGTGGGGATCTTTCAGCTCGATAATTACTGGCACCTGATCGGTTATTGCCTGCTACGCAACGATTACCGAAACTTCCGGTTCGACAGGATATCTTCCATGGCCATTATCGATCAACCCCAAAAAAGAACGCATCCTCCACTTAAAACATATATCGGCAATACATTTAAAGACCATCAGCTTCACCCTGTAACAATTATCATTAACCAGAATGCTTTTCCTTATATAGGCGAACAAAAATACTATATGGGCTTTATTGATGAAAACCAGGTGGGAGATGAGGTCGAAATGAACTTTATGTCGGCCTCCCTTGATGGATTCGCCCGATGGTTCCTGCTGATGGCCGATCACGCCAGGATCATTGAACCCCAGTTGCTCCGGGATAAAGTGAAAAAACTTATCACCCTGATTTCCGCAAAATTTTAAAATTTAGTTTTTACTGTTGACATAGGGCTGTCACAACCCGGGTGTTTCTTTGATCTAACAAAAACACACAATTATGTCAAAGTTTATTGATCTTTTATTAAAGGAAATGGATACTGAAGCGGTTACAACCCGTAAAATGCTGAAGATAGTGCCAACTGACAAATTCGATTGGAAACCCCATCATAAAAGCATGAGCCTCCGTGAGCTTTCAACTCATATAGGAGAACTCCCTTCATGGGTATCTATGATACTTAATACAAAGGAACTGGACTTCGCCAGTAACCCTTACACCCAGGTGCCCATTGAAAGTAATGAAGAACTGCTGGCGTATTTTGAAAGATCTTTTAAAGAAGGTCGCGCCGAACTGACAAAAGCCACCCAAGAACAATTCGATGAATCATGGACACTTCGGAATGGTGAGATTATCTATAGTACCGAATCTAAATACGAATGGATAAGAACAACTTTCTGCCAGATCGTTCATCACCGTGCTCAGTTAGGTGTGTTTCTGAGGCTCTTAAACGTTCCAATTCCCGGAAGTTATGGACCAAGCGCTGATGAAAACTTTTAGCTGGTGGAAAATAGGGGAGATATTCTTAAAGATATCTCTCTTTATTTTTATCAGAAAGCAATGCCGAGATTAATGTACGACCTTAATCTTTTTGACTGATCACAATACATTGCGCTGATCTCTAAAGGGCCCAAAGCAAAATTATAGGCAAAACCTATCGAATGCCCGGAATAGAAATCGGGTTTTGGTGACATGTTATTCATGCTGAAATCTTTTATCAACGCATTCGTTTTGCCCATGATATACACGTTGTTATATAATTCATAACGCAAGCCGAATTGAAGCGCGGCTACACTTGCCGAGTTCAGTGAATTTTCTTCGAGCCCTGCAAATAATATCTGATTTCGGAACGTACGGTTCAACCCGCCAATAATAAAATCGTTTAAAATACTCTGGTTGTAGTTAAAATTGATCCCTCCCTGGAACACACCTGTTAACGTTAACCTGTTTGTGGCTGGGAAATATCCTTCTGCGTTTAGTATGGCGCGGTGGTAATTGTTAAATGAAATACCCAATGAATCAATATCCGATATTAACTGCCCTTCAGAATAAAACTTTGCTTCGGGAGTTTGATTATATACGCGGCCATATTCACCTTCTATTTTAATTCCTCTCACTGGGTAAACACTTTTATTTAGTGTATTCACTGCAAAGAACCCATACGAGGTAACAAATTCATTTTTACCACGTATTTCGAAAGCTGATTGAAGACCAGGCTTATAATTAAGCCATTCAAAGCGTGAACCAATACCGATAGTGAATTTCCTGCTAGCAGAATACTCAAATTTAGCGTCTGCTTTAAATACCTGCGCACCACCATACACTCCATCACGTTTAAAAGTATTGTAGGTATTTATATCTACCTTATCATATTGAATGCCTAATTGCAGCGCTACGTCTTTCCCTCTCCCTAAATATTGCAAATGCTCTGCCCGTACGCGGAAATTTTCACCAATATTAACTGTTACATGGCTCCGGGAATGAGTAAGGAAAAAATTACGTGATGTAATATCTCCAATAAGACTAATGCCTGTAAAATTATTATAATGAATACCCAATTTGGCAAATGTTGTGGCATTTTCCACCACATCAAAAACTATCTTAGCCGAATTATTACCTACAGGAATCAGGGAATAAACAATCCTGTTATAATATCTTGTTCCGAATACCCTGCGCACCATGCGCGCTATCTTTGCAGAGGTATAATATTTTCCTGCTTCAATGCCGGTCATGTGTTCAAAAAAACCTTTAGTAGTCTGGTTTAATCCCTGTACTTCAATTTCAGAAATATATACCGAATCTACTTTAGGCTTTCTGTTAGCATTTAGTTTCGATTCGCCATAAATATTATCAAGAGAATCTTTTAGTCTTTTAAATGAAGGGTATAATTTTCTTCCTTCTTCTAAACCAACCTTCATTATCTCATCGGCCCTGGAAAAACTTGCTGCAGTATAATCCTCAAGTGGCATAGGTATGTAAACATCACAAAGCTTAATATCGTTTTTGCTTGTTACTGCTTCTTTAAAAAAAGCAATTTGCATTAATATTTTAATAGGATTATCCAATTTTTCAACCGGCTGTAATCCCATTGCCACGCGACTGCCGATTATATAATCGGCACCCATGCTTTGCACTTCTTTTACAGGAAAATTACTGACTACACCTCCATCAACCAATTTTCTTCCATTAATATCAATTGCAGTAAACACCGAAGGAATAGCCATACTTGAACGAATAGCCGTTACAATTTCACCACTATCAGATATTACCGCTTCGGCAGTGGCGAGATCGGCACTTACACATTTAAAAGGAATACTGAACTTGTTAAAATCTTTAATATTATAAACAGGGAAAAATAATTCAGCGAATTTTAACCATAGTTCTTCACCTTCCACAACGCCACTCGGTAATCTGAATCCATTATTTACCCAGGGGAGTTCAACGGCATATTTACCATACTCATCTTTTTCCTGCATTACCATTGATTGCAGGGACGACTGGTTAGAAAGCAATATTCCCCAGTCTATTTTTTTTGCCAGCTTTTCAATGTCATCTCCTGAATACCCCACGGCATACAGAGCACCGATAATACTACCCATGCTGGTGCCGGTAATATAATCAACCTTAATTCCTGCGGAATCAAGCGCTTTTAATATACCAATATGAGCGAGGCCCTTGGCGCCACCACCACTTAGTGCTACGCCAATCTTGGGTCGTTGTGCCTTTAAGGCCACAGAACAAATAATTAATAAAAAAGATATTATGTAAGGAACTACCCTCATCCTTCCAGCTCCACTATTTTTTCGAATACCTGTTCGTATTCTCTGTTTAATTTATCTAACTCTATAGATGCTTCTTTGTAAGCGGTTTCGGCCTGGGTATATTTATTTTTGTCGCTGTACACTTCAGGTGAAGCGAGAGAAGCTTCGAGTTTTACTTTTTCAGCCTTTAGCTTTGCAATATTATCTTCTAATTGCTGAAAAACTTTCTGATGCTTCTGCAGTTCCTTTTTTACTTCTTTATTAACCGGTGGAACAGACTTTTTCTCGACCTCTGGTTTCTTTATTTCGGAAGGTTTGCCCTGGAGGCCGCCGGCCGCCGGAGCTTTAGCATAGGAGGCCATCCTTTCTTTCCATTCCATCCATTCGGCATATGATCCTTTAAATTCTTTTATTTCGCCGTCAACGATCTCCCAGATTTTATTGGCAGCTTTCGAAATGAAATAACGGTCGTGGCTTACCAGGATAATTGTTCCTTCATATTTATTCAACGCCTCCACAAGTAATTCAACTGAATGAATATCTAAGTGATTTGTAGGTTCGTCCAACATCAGGAAGTTTGCCTTACTTACAATTGTTTTAGCAAGTGCAACGCGGGCTTTTTCACCTCCACTCAATATTTTTATTTTCTTATCAACATCATCACCGCTAAATAAAAATGCTCCCAGCAAACTACGGTATTCAAGTTCAGTTTTACCAGCACCCGAACCATTCATTTCTTCAATCAATGTATTATTTACATTGAGGGATTCTAACTGGTGCTGGGCATAAAAGCTTTCGTTTACATTATGTCCCCAGTTGCGCTCGCCTTCAAAAGGTTCCGTACCTGCAACAATTCGTAATAAAGTGGATTTCCCTTTTCCGTTTGCGCCGATCAGTGCTATTTTATCACCACGATCTATTTCAGCGGAAGCATGCTTTAATATCTGCAGATCACCAAACGATTTAGAAACATCTTTTAACTGTACCAATACTCTTCCGGGCTCTTTTCCCACACTAAAATTAATGCGCATATTTGGGCGTTCCAGATTCACATCCTCAATTCTTTCTACTTTGTCCAGTAGTTTCTGTACGCTCTGCGCCTGTGCCGCCTTAGAGGCTTTCGCCTTAAATCTTTCAATAAATCTTTCCTGCTGGCGTATATAATCCTGTTGATTTTCAAATGCACGTTTCTGCATTTCTATACGAATGGCCTTTTCCTGCTCGTAATAACTGTAATTTCCCACATAAATATGCAGTTCCTGCTGATATAACTCAACAATTTTGTTCACCATCCTGTCGAGGAAAAACTTATCGTGACTCACAATTACCACACTACCCTTGTAATTCATCAGGTATTTTTCCAACCATTCGATAGATGGAAGGTCAAGGTGGTTGGTAGGCTCATCGAGCAACAGTACATCGGGATTTTGTAATATCATTTTTGCCAGCAGCACACGCATTCTCCATCCACCGCTAAATTGTTTGTATGGTTTATCGAGTTGTTCATCTGTAAAGCCAAGACCATGTAGTACTTCTTCTACTTTATATCTTACATCGAATCCATCGAGCACTTCAATTTCGTGAAGTACATCCATGTACCGGGTGAGTAATTTCTCATCTTCTTTATTTTCGAGGATCTTTTCCAGTTCAGCCTGTTCTTTCTGAAGTGCCATTACTTTCTCGAAGGCCTCCATGGCCACTTCAGTAATGCTGCTGTTGGTATCAAAGCTCAGCAGATCCTGGTGAAGGTAGCCGATCGTGGTATCACGACTCTTTTCAACCGTACCAACGCTTGGGGTGTACTGACCAACCAGCACTTTCAGCAGGGTAGATTTCCCGGTACCGTTGTATCCTATCAACCCAATGCGCTCTCCGGGATTCAGGTGCCAGGTGGCGTTTCTCACAATAACCCTTGCCCCAAACTCAAACGTAACATTTTGCAAACCTATTAACATGTGCGCAAAAGTAAGAAAGATATACCATCAGCGTGTTTGCT
This sequence comes from uncultured Chitinophagaceae bacterium, assembly GCA_964387165.1. Classification (GTDB taxonomy): domain Bacteria; phylum Bacteroidota; class Bacteroidia; order Chitinophagales; family Chitinophagaceae; genus Flavitalea. Next base: position 8,395 of record CAYLVR010000020.1, read on the forward strand.
CTTCCCTTTGAAAAAGGGAAGCCGGGGATTTTAAGAGGAAGTATGATTACAGGGAGATTTCTCTTTAACTTTACAAAAAAATACCTGATGGGAAAACGTGCCATTATTCTCATAGCTGTACTTGCCGTAATTATCCTGGTTTTTAAATTCTGCAACGGCAAACCTGATAAGAATGCAGTGACTGATGTGAAACAGACACCTCTGGCAATGTCTCAAAATTCGGAACCCTTTAACCGGTCTTTCAATGACCTGCTTTTCTCATATTATTCGTTAAAAGATGCTTTTGTTGCCAGCGATGCCGAAAAAGTAAATACTGCCGCGGCCGAACTGGTAAAAGCTGCCGACAGTTTAGCGACCAACGAGATCAAAGGCGACTCTACCGGCATGATCAAAGAAACTGCTAAACAGTTTGCACAAACGCTCGGCAGTTCCGCAGCCACACTTGCTGCCGCTAAAGATTTAGAATCAAAAAGGCACGAATTTGAAACTGTTACTGATGCATTATGGAGCCTGACCCGCACCGTGCAATACGACGGTCAGAAAGTCTATTACCAATACTGCCCCATGGCTTTTGATAACAAAGGAGCTTACTGGTTAAGTAATACAACAGAAATACGCAATCCTTATTTTGGTGATAAAATGCTGAAATGTGGTGAAGTGGCCGATTCTTTAGATTACAGCAAACGCTAAACATGCGGATTATTTTTTTATGGTTTTTTCTGCTTGGCGGATTAGTTTCTTCTGCACAAAATAAATTTACACTTAGTGGTTATGTCAGAGATTCCTTATCAGGAGACACTTTGATAGGTGCCTCTGTAATTATCAGCGGCCAATCGAGAGGAATCAACAGTAACCAGTATGGCTTTTATTCCATAACTCTTCCAGAGGGAGATTATGTTGTGTCTGCCAGTTTTGCAGGGTATAATATTATTGATACTGCTATTGAATTAAATACCAATATTGAGATCAGTTTTTCATTATTGCAGCGCTCAATGATGGAAGAAGTAATTGTTACTTCGTTGCGCCGAAGTAATAATGTGAAGAATCCCCAGATGGGCAAGATCGATTTGACGGCTGAAACAATTAAATCAGTTCCTGTTTTACTTGGAGAAGTGGATCTTTTAAAAACACTGCAATTATTGCCCGGAGTAAGAAATGCAGGTGAGGGAAATACAGGTTTATATGTTAGAGGAGGGGGGCCTGATCAGAATTTAATCATGCTTGATGATGCAGTAGTATATAATACCGGGCATTTATTTGGTTTTTTTTCCATTTTTAATTCGGATGCCATTAAAAATATTTCGTTGATAAAAGGCAGTATGCCGGCACAGTACGGTGGGCGACTTTCATCGGTACTTGATGTAGCCATGAAAGAAGGGAATATGAAGAAATTTGAAGGAGAAGGTGGTATTGGATTAATTGCATCAAGACTTTCTTTGCAGGGGCCTATTAAAAAAGACGAATCTTCTTTTATTATTTCTGCAAGAAGAACATATATAGATGTTCTTACTAAACCGTTCATTTCTAAATCAAGTGATTTTCGTGGCTCAGGATATTATTTCTATGATATGAACATGAAAGTGAATTATAAATTCTCTGATAAGGATCGTGTTTATTTAAGTGGGTATTTCGGGCGTGATGTATTTTCATTTAATAATACTGAAAGAGCTTTTAAAGCAGATATTCCCTGGGGAAATTCAACAGCCACTTTAAGGTGGAACCACGTATTCAACCAGAAATTATTTGCCAACACAACCCTGGTATATAATGATTATAAATTTTCGTTCGGCGCTTCTCAAAATGATTTCCAGATAAAATTGTCATCTGGTATCCGCGATCTCAACGCCAAACTTGATTTTGATTATTTTGTTTCCCCGAAACATAAGTTGAAGTTTGGGGGATTATATACTTATCACACATTTGTTCCTAATATATTAAGTGGTTCGCAGGGTGATAATTCATTTAACCCGGAAACCGTTAACAAAAAATATGCGAATGAAACGGCCATGTATCTCCAGGACGAATGGAATGTTAGCAATAAGCTTAGTGTGAACGGGGGAATGCGATACAGTAATTTTTCTCAATACGGTGGCTTTGAGCCACGGGTTAATTTTCGGTATAGTTTAGATAACGAGACTTCCGTTAAAACAGGCGTAGCTAAAAATTTGCAGTATATACATTTAGTTAGTAATGCTGGTTCAACACTTCCCACAGATTTGTGGGTTCCCAGCACTGCAAAAGTTAAACCGCAGATAAGCTGGCAGTATTCGGCAGGGATATTTAAAAACTTCAGCAACAACGATTATGAAACTTCCGTAGAAGTTTATTATAAGGATATGCAGAACCAGATTGAATATGCGGAAGGCTATTCTCCATCATTAAACGATCCTGAAAATGAATTTGTGTTTGGACGTGGGTGGAGCTATGGTTCAGAGTTTTTTATCAATAAAGTAAGAGGAAAGTTTACAGGTTGGATAGGATATACTTTATCATGGACTCAAAGGAAATTCGATTCGCTGAATGACAAAGAAGTATATTATGCAAAGTACGACCGCCGCCACGATATCTCTGTTGTGGCTATGTATGAGTTGAATAAGCGCTGGAAATTTTCTGCTGTTTTTGTTTATGGTTCCGGGAACGCCACTACATTGCCTGAGAGATTTTATTTTATTGATGGCGTGCTCACACAGGAATACAGTAAAATCAATCAATACAGGCTTCCGGCTTATCATCGTATGGATCTGTCAGCTACTCTTACTCCTGACCCAAAACCGGGAAGACGGTTAAAACAGAGCTGGGTATTTAGCTTGTATAATAGCTATAACCGCCTCAATCCCTATTTTATTTACTTCGATCAGGAAGGCAGCGTGTACGATGGTTCATTAGAAGTAGTGGCGCGCAAAGTTTCGTTATTTCCTGTTATTCCTGCAGTTACCTGGAACTTTAAATTTTAACTCGCTTCGGCCACAACGCAAGGGCATTTTAAGCTTAGAAACGTAGTGTCTGTGCGTTCGCTGTTTTAAAGAATAGGATAAACAGTTATTCTTTGTATTTAAAAAGAATAACTGCATTTTTTTGTTCTGTTGAAGTAATTCTTACTTCATAAGTCTGGTCTCCGGCGTTCACCACCATTAATGATGTATTAGGAGGTATTTCACCTAAGTTTTCTGCCACCATTACCAGTTCATGTTCGTCTGCATTATCATCGAGAGATAATTTGAGAGTAATGGCTTTTTCTGAGAGCCTCTGTTTGGATATTACCAGCTTATTATCTACATAAACAGATACTGTATCATTATCGATAGTGCCATTATCATATATTTTTATAAATACTTCTCTTGCAGAAGTGGTAATTGTTTTAACTATTTCATTTTTTCTGTTGCTGATTACTTTAGGCACAGGGATATGAGCATGTATTTTACTGGATATTTTTTTCAATGAATCCTCAGTAAGTGGTTTAAGCGCATCACTTTTTTGGGGCAGGTTTTCAACCGGGGGAGCTTTCGGTTTGGGTTTAACTGCAATAGGTTTCTGTGTAGCAGGAGGAGTTTTTGGTTTTGCGGGAATTACGGGTACCGGTTTTCTCTTTTCTCTTTCTATTAAGAATGGTTCTTTATAAAAATCTGATACAGAAACTCTTCTTAAGAAAACAGTCCCTCTTCCGCAAAATGATGAATCAGATATACTGATGCCTGTATATTTACCTTCTAAAAACTCATTGTTATCAATCTTTGAATATTGTAAAAAGCAGGTCATGATACATGCACCACCACTGCTGCTTTTCATTTCAACAATTTTGGTTTCCTGTAGTAATACCTTTTTGGTTTGTTTGTTTATGGTGCCAACGCAGGACGCTTTCCCGTAAAACACGGTAGTTTTGTAAGAATATGTAACACCCTCAAATGATTTTTCAGTTTGCCCTATCTGTACCTCGAATTTGTATTTATCCTGTACTCCTAGTGAATCCAATAGTTTGCTGCCGTTGTCTGAAATAAAATGTCCTCGCCATATACCGGTAAGGTCCTGTGATGATGCTGAGAACCCGGCAATAAGAAAAAAGAAGAAGAATAGAGTTAAACGCATAATTATACTTTAAAAACCAGGGTTATCCATCCCGCTTCGCACACTTCTGGTTGAAGACCAGCGTCACAAATTCTGACCACCTTCGCTATCCTCCTTCATTAAAACCCGGTGGACAATGAGTTTCGTCCGACGCCATAGGCTCTGACCGATGCTGTCGGCGGCTGAAGGAGGAGATTGGCAAAGTACCCGAAATAAGTTGCAACCTGCTGCGAATTGTTCGTTAAATTTGCACTCCAAAAATAAGCCACTAAAGAATGATAAAGATCACATTACCAGATGGATCAGTTAAGGAATACCCGGAAGGAGTTAGCTCTCTTGGTATTGCAAAATCGATCAGTGAAGGGCTTGCGCGCAAAGTTATTGCAGCAAATATAAACGGGCAGGTTTGGGACGCTACCCGCCCTATCAAAAACGACTCGACCCTTAAACTGCTCACCTGGGAGGATACAGATGGAAAAAGCACGTTCTGGCACTCTTCTGCGCACTTACTCGCAGAGGCTGTGGAATCATTATATCCCGGCGTTAAATTCTGGGTGGGACCTCCTTTAGAGAAAGGCTTCTATTACGATATGGATCTTGGCGGGAGACAATTGCAGGAAGAAGATCTGAAAAATATCGAAAAGAAAATGAATGAACTGGCAAAACAGTCTAATTCATTTGCAAGAAAAGAAATATCAAAGAGCGATGCAGTTAAATATTTTGCCGATAAGGGAGATGAATATAAGCTTGATCTTCTTCAGAATTTAAATGATGGAGAGATTACATTTTATTCCCAGGGAAATTTTACTGATCTGTGCCGCGGCCCGCATATTCCCCATACAGGGTTTATTAAGGCGATTAAATTAACTAATGTTTCGGGCGCCTATTGGAAGGGGGATGAAAAAAATAAAATGCTTACACGTGTTTATGGTGTAACATTTCCATCGCAAAAAGAATTGGATGAATATCTTGCCTTATTAGAAGAAGCGAAAAAAAGAGATCACCGTAAGCTGGGAAAAGAATTAGGTATTTATACAATGGATGACGATGTTGGCCAGGGACTAATTATGTGGATGCCCAATGGAACAATTATCATTGAAGAACTGGAAAAGCTTGCAAAAGAAACCGAAAACGAGGCGGGATATAAAAGGGTGGTTACTCCCCATATTGCCAAGGAGAATATGTATTTAACCAGTGGGCATTTGCCATATTATGCGGATAGTATGTATCCTCCAATGGAAATAGATGGAGATAAGTATTATTTGAAATCGATGAATTGTCCGCATCATCACAAAATATATGCAGCTGAGCCTAAAAGTTATCGTGATCTTCCATATCGTATCGCAGAATACGGGACTGTTTACCGTTATGAGCAAAGTGGTGAATTATTCGGTTTGATGCGTGTACGTTGTCTGCATATGAATGATGCTCATATTTATTGCACAAAGGAACAATTCAACCAGGAATTCCGCGCGGTGAATGATATGTATCTGAAATACTTTAAAATATTTGGGATAGATAAGTATGTGATGCGGTTGTCTTTACATTCTCCTGATAAATTAGGAGTGAAATATGTTAACGAGCCTGAATTATGGAAACAAACAGAGGAGATGGTAAGAAATGTGCTGATCGAATCCGATATTCCTTATGTTGAGGTTCAGGATGAAGCAGCATTTTACGGACCGAAAATTGATGTACAGATATATAGTGTTATCGGGCGTGAGTTTACCTTGGCGACTAACCAGGTAGATTTTTCGCAAGGTCGAAGCTTTAAACTGGAATATACAACTGCCGATAATAACACCGAGGTTCCTTTAATTATTCACAGGGCTCCTTTAGGTACCCATGAGCGCTTTATCGGCTTTTTACTCGAGCATTACGCGGGTAAGCTGCCTTTGTGGCTGGCGCCGCTACAGGTGAAAATTTTACCGATCAGCGATAAATTTAATAGCTATTCACAAAGTATTCTGGAAAAGTTAAAAAAAGCTGATATTCGTGTTGAACTTGACGACAGGGGCGAGAAAATAGGAAAGAAGATCAGGGACACAGAGTTGGCCAGAGTGCCCTATATGCTGGTGATCGGTGAAAAGGAGGTGAATGAAAATAAAGTGTCGGTAAGAAGACAAGGCAAGGGTGATGCAGGATCTGTTGATGCTGATGAACTGGTGGCCAAATTGAAGGCAGAGATATTGAATAGAACAGCAGAGTAAAGATCCCTTACCCAAAGGGGTGAATAATAAATAAACAACAAGACCGGTTACCCGTTGGGATGGGCAACCAAGACAGATTTATGGCATTTCCACCCAGGCAACCGAGGGGTGCATTTAACCCCCGGTTTAGAAAAGAACAGCAGCAGGAACACAGGACCAACCAAATGATACGTGTTCCCCAGGTAAGGTTGGTTGGTGACAATGTAACAGTAGGCGTTTATCCTACCCAGGAAGCGCAGCGTATTGCGCAGGAACAGGGACTCGACCTAGTAGAGATATCTCCTCAGGCAGATCCGCCGGTTTGTAAAGTCATCGATTACAATAAATTCCTTTACGAGAAAAAAAGAAAGGAAAAGGAAATGAAGGCGAAAAGTAAATCTGCCGAGGTAAAGGAAATTCGCTTTACACCAGGAACAGATGACCACGATTTCGACTTCAAGTCAAAACATGCAGAAGAATTTCTGAAAGAAGGTAATAAAGTGAAGGCATACGTGCAGTTTAAGGGCCGCGCAATCATGTTCAAGGAAAGAGGGGAGTTGTTATTATTGAAATTTGCAGAAAGGTTAGCAGAAGTTGGTCAGCCTGAAGCCCTGCCTAAAATGGAAGGAAAAAGAATGCTGATCATATTTGCACCAAAGGCGCAGAAGAAAAAAGTAACAGAGAAATAATATAGGCTTTTATAAAAAATAAAGGACTTCCTGGTTGGGGAGTCCTTTATTTTTTATAAAAATCACTAATAACCTGTTAGCCAGCAGTTGATTTATAGTTTTATAAATTCAACCCTTCTATTATTTGCTTTACCAACAGGAGTGTCTGATTTATCTACTGGTTGAGATTCTCCTTTACCATCAGTTTCAATTCTTGATCCGTCAATAGCAAATTCATTAACCAATGCATTTTTTACAGAAGCTGCACGTCGTTTAGATAAATCAAGATTTGCTTTTTCATCTCCATCACTATCTGTGTGCCCAACAATTTTTACTTTAACAGTGGCATTTTCTTTTAATACATTAGCTATATCTTTTATCGTTCCATAAGATTCTGCTTTAACGGCATCACTATTTACATCAAATAAAATCCCTCTAGTAACAAATTTACCTTCAGTAATTAATTTATTTCTTGTGTCAGGTGCACCAACTGCAAGACGAATATTGTTAAGCAAAAAGAAATCACCTTCTTTATAGGCATCCCTTGTTCCAAAAGTAACTGCATTGTATTTTCCATCTTGTTGGAATGCTTTGGGCAGATCCCAGATCTTCTGACCGTTCAGATAAACTCTCAGGCGTTGATTCTGGCGCCACACCGAAACGTGAGCAAGTTTTTTCGTTTGGTTGTTCCAGCTAGTGAAATTAACGTGATTGTACATCGACGGGCCATTGTTTCCACCGGTTTGAACTGCTGACTCCCCATCGGTTCGGCTGGATGTTACAGCGGGTTTGAAATTTAAATGGACTACGTGATTTTGGCTTGAGCTAAAACTATAACTATGATTGGAAAAGTCGTCAGGATTTATCAATTGGAAAAAATTGACTCCAATAGGATAGGAATTCCAGGTATCATTTACAACGATATCAAATTCAAAGGTAAAATTATCGGGTAAGTCAGTGATAAATTCAGCATGGTAGGCACCCAGGTTCTCAAGCTTCATCCAACGGCCCTCCAGGTCGTTAACAGTTACGATCTCAGCAGTGGCATTGGTATTCCATCTTGTGGGGAAATCACCTATTTCTGTTCCTGAAAAATCTTCAAAGGCAATTACTTTGTCGCCTGGAATAAAATCATATTTGGAATATGTTTTTAATAATGGTGCGGCTGGAGACTTAACCTCAGTTTCGCTTGAAGATGAGTTATCAGAAGATGAATTGTCATTAGAGATAGGGTCGGTTTCATTTGATTCATCACCTGAACTCGTTTTGGATTTTTCTTTCTTTTTTACGTCGGTAGCGTCATCAATACCTTTGTCCACTTTCTCACCGGCTTTTTGTTCAATTTTATTTTTTGCACGGTCAGCCATGCGTTTAATAAATTGTGCGTTCACTCCATTTGCCAACGCAAATACAACAATAACCAGTAAAATTTTTTTCATAACTCAAGTTTTGTTTTGCGGGCCAAAGATAACAAACATCCCTGTTTTAGCCCTGCTCGGTTTGCCGATGCAGCATTTGCAATGAAAAGCTGGAAAACCGGATTAAAGCGGAATAATATAGCTTCTCAAACATTTCTTAACTTGCTCCGTATCACTTATTTTTGCGCCATGATTTCGGTTCGGTAGCTCAGTTGGATAGAGCAACTGCCTTCAGGAATAGGAGCCTTATAAGGGAAAAAGAACTTTATAAGTGCATGCCACTATATCGGTGAAACCTTCATACTATAAAAGTATATGGCAATACCGAGGGAACCTTATCAGTAAATAACTGGCAAGGACACCGTAGAGACTACACGTGGCACACCTGAAATGGTGAAGATATAGTCCAGACCACAAATTCTTTGCATTTAGCAAGGAGCGCAGGGAAACCTGTAGTTGGTAAGCTAAGCAGTAGGTCATTGGTTCGAATCCAATCCGGATCACTTAAAGGCGCACTAAGTTGCGTCTTTTTTTATTTGGACTTTTGGAGCTTCGTATCAATGGCTGTGTTATAATGCCGCCACTACGCCAATCCCCGCTAATTAGAGGTAATTTGTACAACTTGCACCCGAAGAAAACCTGACGAGAATGAATATAATAATCAAACAAGAAAGCCCGGCTAACTTTTCAACCGTTTATGAGATAAACAAAATTGCCTTCGGACAAGACGGTGAAGCAAAACTGGTGGATGCTTTACGTAAGAACCAAGAGGTATTTATCCCTGAACTTTCAATCGTAGCAATCATTGACAATAAAGTTGTCGGTCATATTTTATTTACGAGTATCCGGATTATAGATGATAATCAAAATGAGTTCGGTAGTCTGGCTCTTGCACCCATGGCTGTAAAGCCTCAATTTCAACGACAAGGGATTGGAGGAAAACTAATCAGACAAGGACTATTCAAAGCGACTGAACTCGGATATAAATCTGTAATTGTATTAGGGCACGAACATTATTACCCTAAGTTTGGTTTCAAAACAGCGAGTAATTGGAATATTGAAGCGCCATTTGATGTTCATGAAAATGTATTTATGGCTATTGAACTTGTGCCAGACGGACTTAAAGGAATAACCGGAACAGTAAAATATCCAAAGGAATTTGAAATAGTAGAGTAATAATGTGAGATAGTCAATAATTGATTAACAGCTGGAATTAAATTAATTTGACACTTTGCTTTGGCATATAAAATCGGTTTTAGGCATATCGGTTTTGGCAATAGCGTTAAAACCTCCTTCCACTTCGGTAAAATTCCTGTAACCTCTTGCTTGTAAAATGCTTGCTGCCATCATACTACGGTAGCCACCTGCACAATGCAGGTAAAAATGTTCCTGCGGGTTGATGTCTTTTAACCAATCGTTGATGTAAGCCAATGGTTTGCTATAAGCATCTTCAATGTGTTCAGCTGCATATTCACTTTCTTTGCGAACGTCAATAATTTTACTCTTACTGGTTTTCACCTCCCTCGCAAACTGTTCTGCTGTGATGCGGTTTACAATATCGGTTTCTTTTCCTGCAGCTTTCCAATTATCAAATCCACCTGATAAATACCCCAGTACATTGTCAAAACCTATGCGACTCAACCTTGTTACAGCTTCTTCTTCCTTTCCGTTTTCGACTACTAATAAAATGGGTTGTTTTACATCTACTATCAACGCACCTACCCATGGAGCAAAATCACCATTCAAACCAATATTTGCCGATTGCGGAATAAACCCTTTTGCAAAATCACTATTGTCTCTTGTATCCAAAACTAATGCACCGGTAGCTTCGGCGGTTGATTCAAATTCTTCTGCAGTAAGCGGTTTCATTCCATGGCTCAATACTTCTTCAAAGCTGTCGTAACCTTTTTTGTTCATGGCCACATTCATTCCGAAATAGGCAGGAGGTGGCAACAAACCATCAGTAACGGCTTTAATAAAGGCTTCTTTACTAGGTTGATTCAAGGCATAATTCGTTTTCTTTTGATTGCCCAGATTGTCTACTGTTTCTTTCATCATATTTTTTCCGCAAGCCGAACCTGCTCCGTGTGCAGGATAGACTGTTACATCATCGGGCAACGGCAGGATTTTGTTGTACAGACTTTCGTAAAGTAATCCTGCCAATTCTTCCTGCGTCATATTCGCTGCTTTTTGAGCTAAATCAGGTCTGCCCACATCCCCCAGGAAAAGAGTGTCACCACTGAACAAAGCTGCTTCTTTTCCCTTTTCATCGATTAGTAAATAACAAGAACTTTCTAAAGTGTGCCCTGGTGTGTGCAGAACTTTGATTTTTACATCCCCCAACTTAAAAACCTGATTGTCTTCTGCAACAATGGCTTCAAACTCGGGTTTCGCGGTTGGTCCGTAAACGATAGGTGCATTGGTTTTTTCGCTCAAATCGATATGTCCACTCACAAAATCGGCATGAAAGTGCGTTTCAAAAATGTATTTGAGCTTTACGCCGTCTTTTGCCAACCTGTCCAGGTAAGGGCGTGTTTCACGCAATGGATCTATAATGGCTGCTTCGCCATTGGAGGTGATGTAATATGCACCCTGTGCTAAACATCCGGTATAAATCTGTTCTACTTTCATTGTTGAATATTTTTATATTCTTCGTTCATTTCCAGAATTATTTTGTTTCCTAAAGTTCCGAAAATTTCATGTCTTCCTGCTTTCATAGTCTGGTAAGCGCTGATTCTTTATGAGCTGCAATATGATCGGATTTATCGCTTTTAATTTCATACTGCGGATCATCTTTCGTAGCATGATGTGTATATCCTTTGTAGCCAAAGTCCTGGATATGTACTTTAATAATAGTGCCCGAAACCCGTCCCGCTTCTGAATTCCAGCTTACTTTATCACCTATTTTAAATTTTGCAGCCATAAATAAATTCTTTTCGGAATAAAAAACACAATCAATGCTAATACGCGCAGATGAGATGTTGGGATACTCTTCCAGACTGCAATTCTATAGCCAGGTGTTTACTTATTGAAACTGAGAAACTCCTGTGAACCAGCGACACGCCGGGTATCTGCCAGCATCGTATTTCTCTATTTACATTACCCTGCATATTTCTTGGATCCTGCAACACAAAGGATAACACCAGCAGTAACCCCGAACATAACCACATTTACTTCTTCATGGAGAACTGATGCTGCTAATGCTAACCCAAAAAAGGGTTGTAATAATTGTAACTGTCCCACAGCAGCAATACCTCCTTGTGCCAGGCCTCGATACCAGAACACAAATCCGATAAACATGCTGAATAACGAAACATAAGCAAGTCCAACCCAGGCAGAAACACTAATCTCTGAGAATGATGAAGGGCGCAGGATAAAGACCAACGGCAACATTAAAGGTAATGACAATAATAATGCCCAGGATATTACCTGCCATCCGCCCAATGTTTTTGAAAGTTTTGCTCCCTCGGCATAACCAAGTCCGCATAAAACGATCGCACCTAACATTAGCATATCTCCAGTAGCTGAAGCTTTAAGTCCTTGCGAAATGGCATACCCTATAACCAAAAGACTTCCTGCAACAGAGAATATCCAGAATATCGGGTGAGGGCGTTCGCCTCCCCGCAGTACACCAAATGCAGCCGTTACAAGTGGAAGCAAGCCTAAAAAAACAATAGAATGCGCTGATGTTATGTATTGCAAAGCTATTGCCGAAAGCAGGGGAAAGCCTACCACCACACCTATTGCCACAACTGCTAAAGGTAAAACCTGGCTGCGCGAGGGGAGTCTTTCTTTAAAAATAAGCAGGGCGGCTATTGCGAGCAAACCAGCAATAGCTGCACGGGCAACTGTTAAAAAAACGGGATCAAAATCCAAAACCGCCGCTCTTGTTGCAGGGAGCGAACCGCTGAATATTAATACACCTATAGAACCATTAATCCAACCGTTCGTTGTGTTTCTGGTCTGTTTATCAGAACCTGATTTGTTATTCATAATTAAATAACGGTGTTATTTTTTCTATGCGAAAGTAGAGAATGATTAATAGTTAATAATGATATCATTACGTAAATTTAAAGAAGAAGACTAATTATAATTTTTTGAAGCGATGGACTATATTGATTATTATAAAATTCTGGGCATTAATAAGAATGCTACGTCCGATGAAATAAAAAAGGCATACAGAAAACTGGCCCGGCAGCATCATCCTGATTTAAACCCCAATAACTCTGGGGCGGGAAAGTTGTTTCAGCAAATTAATGAGGCGAACGAAGTATTGAGCGATCCGGAAAAACGGAAAAAGTACGATCAATATGGAAAAGATTGGAAACATGCTGAACAATTTGAAGAGGCCCGTAGGCACCCACGAGGATCAGGAGCTTCTGCCGGAGGCGGTCCTTTTGATGGCGGCAGAGAGTACTATTCCAATAGCGGTGGGGATGAGACTGATTTTTCCGACTTTTTTTCTTCTATGTTTGGTAACCGGGGGGGCAGACAAACCAGGTTCAAGGGACAGGATTATCATGCATCTTTTCAGATAAACCTGTCTGCAGTTTACAATACCCATAAGCAAACGTTTACTGTTAATGGAAAAAATATTCGTATTACAGTGCCTGCGGGAATTGAGAATGGCCAGGAAATAAAAATTTCGGGCCATGGTGCGCCGGGTATGAATGGTGGCCCGAACGGGGATTTATATATTACATTTGAAATAATAAACGACACTGCTTTTGTGCGTAAAGGCAATGATCTTTATAAAAATGTGCCACTAAATCTCTACAAAGCAATACTGGGGGGAGAGGAGACGATAGATACATTATCAGGGATGGTAAAATTAAAAGTCGGTCCTGAAACACAGAACGATACTAAGGTGCGTTTGAAAGGCAAAGGCTTCCCCGTATATAAAAAGGAAGGAGTTTTTGGCGATCTATATATTACCTACCAGGTGCAAATACCAACACATCTTACTGCAAAAGAGAAAGAATTATTTCAACAACTATCTAAAGAACGCTAAATAAACAGGTATGGAAAAAATAAAAAAGATATCTGTAGAACAATGCTGCGTTTATTACAGCATTGAAACATCATTTGTACAACAATTGGATGAGCACGGGTTGATTGAACTGAACCGTTCCGGTAAAAATACATTTATTGCTTATGAGCAGTTGGCGGACCTCGAAAAGTACACGCATCTGCATTACGACCTGGATATCAATATGGCGGGTATAGAAGCTATTAAGCATTTGCTTGACAGGATGCAGAACCTGCAGCAAGAAATAAAAAGACTGCAAGGTGAAATAGTGTAATAATTAAACGCAGGGATAATTATCAGTTCATCAGTACAAATACTTTATATAATGTAATTTTGCGGTAATGCGCACATTCGAAGATACTTACAGGCATAAGGGATTAAGAAAACAATTAGTTGATATACTGAAAAAAAAGGGCATCACTGATGAAAAAGTATTAAAAGCCATTGGCGATATACCCAGGCATTATTTCCTGGACTCTGCATTCGATAAAGCGGCTTACGAGGATAAAGCTTTTCCTATTGCTGAGTCACAGACCATTTCGCAGCCTTATACAGTTGCCTACCAGTCACAGTTGCTCGAAATTAAACAATATGATAAAGTGCTTGAAATAGGCACAGGCAGTGGTTACCAGGCTATTGTGTTAGCAGAAATGGGAGCCAAGGTTTTTACTATAGAAAGGCAAAAAAAACTTTTTGATCTTCATAAAAAATTTATCCTGCGAAATAGATATACAAACATTAAATATTTTTATGGGGATGGCTTTGAAGGGTTGCCTACTTACGGACCTTTCGATAAAATAATAGTTACCGCAGCCGCACCCTTTATTCCTCAAAAATTGGTGGAACAATTAAAACCCGGTGGTAAAATGGTGATCCCTGTAGGTGAGGGGAAAATCCAGAAAATGCTCCGTATTACCAAAAATGCCGATGGCTCAACCACAGAAGAATCTTTTGAGGATTTCTCTTTCGTTCCGATGCTGGAAGGAAAAAACAGTTGACCGTCCCTCATTTAAGAGCAGGCAGACCGGGATTTATTTATGAAGCAGCCCCCTCCGTTTTGCGTGGAAATAATTGATCAGCAAAATTACAGATAGGATAATAAGGCCAAAAAATTCCCGGGTATCTTCTATCCATGGTTTTGTGGCTTTCATAGTTGAGGCGATATCTTCTGCATTATGTTTAGTGACCCAGTCCAATACGCCATCTTTTGTAAAAAACAAAAATGTTGCATAAAGCAAATAGCATATAACACCCACCAGTATAGGTGCGCCATAATATTCGCCCTTAAAAGCAAACCAGCAAAGAACGGCGCCATAAAGGTAAACAGGAATCCATACATATGGGTCCGGGTCGTTATATTGCAGTCCTGCACAAATAACAAACAGAATGCAGAAAATTATATTAAAAAGTTTCATCAGTAAATATATGTTTTTTAATGGTCTGCGTGCGTTGCCAGAGGCACGAGGAGTCTTTTTATACCTGTAAATTTATCTTATTAAAATGAATATTACAATAATAGGATCCGGAAATGTAGGTACTGTTTTGAGCCGGGTATTTAAAAGTGTCGGGCATAATATTGAACAATTGCCGGGGCGGGGATCTTTAAGCCGAATAAAAGATAGCGACCTGGTTATTGCTGCGATTAGCGATAATGCTTTATATGAATTGAAGAACCGGATTAATCTCGATGATCAATTAATCGTTCATACTGCCGGTAGCGTATCGATAAACGTTTTAAAAGATATCAGCGCTAATTATGGAGTGCTTTATCCTTTGCAAAGTATCCGTAAAGAAATCACCACACCGCCAGATATTCCCTTTTTAATTGATGCCAATACTGAAGAAAATAAGTCGGTGTTATACGGCCTTGCCAAAACTATTTCAGATAAGGTAAAGTATGTAAGTGATGAACAAAGAAGTAAGCTTCACCTGGCAGCAGTGGTCACCAATAATTTCAGTAATCATTTATTTGCATTAACAGAAGAGTATTGTAAAAAAGAAAGGATTGATTTTAACATGCTGCAACCCCTTTTGTTAGAAGCAGTCGACAGGTTAAAAAACAGTTCTCCTGCAAACATGCAAACAGGTCCCGCTTTCAGAAATGACCAGCAAACTATACAAAAACAAAGGGATATGCTGAGCGCATATCCCCATTTATTAGATCTTTATAATGTTTTTACAGAGAGTATTATTATAAATTATCGTTTTTCATAGAGCTTTTAACGGCGCGTTTTCCTTTCTTTGTTTTGCCTTCCGGTTTTAAGGTTTCGGCGACTTTTGCTGCTTCATAGGCATTAACTAATCCGCCTGTTTTGCTGATGCTGCTAAGAGGAACCGTTTCGTCAGAACCTGGTTTCGGAACGCTGTCAGTAGGGGCCTGCGCAGATTTTTCAATTGCGTATTTTATTTGTTCGGCAGTAAGATCTGGAAAATAGCTCATCAGAAAGGCTGCTATTCCCGCAACAACAGGGGAAGCCATGCTTGTTCCCTGTGCATTACCATAAGTGTTCCCACCAGGAATTGTTGAATATATTTTCACGCCTGGAGCAAATACATCAACCTGGTCCTTGCCATAATTAGAAAAAGAAGCAGTTAGGCCGCCTGCCTGTTCATCACCGCTTGCACCTACTGTAATCCAGTTCCTGGCTTTTTCTGCAGTTGCTTTTAAATTGCCATTCGGAAAATTATCTGCACTATCAATATTTTTTCCATCATTTCCAGCGGCGTGTACGAGTAGTACATTTTTAGACTCTGCATATTTCACTGCTTCATCAACCCATTTTTTCTCAGGAGAAAAATCTTTACCGAAACTCATATTAATTACCCTGGCACCGTTATCAACTGCATAATAAATAGCTAACGCAATGTCTTTATCGTGTTCATCTCCGTCGGGAACGGCACGTATCATCATTATCTTCACATTATCTGCCACTCCGTCCATTCCTATTTTATTATTCCTTACTGCACCAATAATTCCAGCTACATGAGTGCCATGAAATGGCGTTGCTGCCATTACATCATTGTTGCCATAATATTTATCATTAATATCAGCTTCATTATCTTTTACTATATCAGCGCGGTAAGGAGGAGGTGCTTTTTGTTTTGATTCAGCTTTACGTTCTTCACCACCAATAAACTCACCGAATCCTTCAATGAACTCGATATTAGTTGTTTCCATCATCTGGTTGGCACGGAACAAATAGATCATACTTCCTTTAGCTGCTTTTTCGGCCACACCATTAGCCTGGAAAGTATCAAGATCGTTTCCAGTGAAAGTGTCTTTGTTTAAAGCCTTGCGCAGAATGCTGTCACTTTTTTTAGCGCTGTTCAATGCTTTTTTCAGCATACCCAGATCAAGCCCCATATTATCAGCGCCATCGCCTTCCACTTTCTTTTTAGCCCTTAACCAGGTTTTGTATTCTTCCAGAGAATCACCTTTTAAAGTAGCTGTATCAATATCCACACCATTATACTTTTCTTTTAAAGCATGATAAACGCGTGCGCCCTCATAAGAATCCTGTTTTACATTACGGCCATCTTTACCCCCCAGGAAGTTCCATCCATAAATATCATCAATATACCCATTGCCATCATCATCTTTTCCGTTACCTGGAATTTCCTTTGGGTTTCTCCACAATACCGGTTTCAGATCTTCGTGCAAAGTATCAATCCCTGAATCAATAATTGCCACAAGTACAGGTGTGCTTTTCAGGTTCTTTGATTTTACAAATTCATAAGCCTGATTGATGCTGATTCCACTGTATCCGTCTTTGGCTTTATCGAGAAGATGCCACCCATGAGGGACGCCTGATGTTTTTGAACTTGTTTTCTGTGCGAAGGAAATGGTTGAAAGCAACAGGAAAGTAAGCGCAGGCAAGCCTGTTTTGAACACTTGAGTCATATTTCTTTTTTAATGTAGATGCAAAAGTAAAAAATTAACCTCCAACAAGGAGGTTAATTACATGAGTGGCGGTTATTTTATGCGAGAATGTTAAATGATGTTAAATCCCTGCTATTTATTCTGACAGTTTGAGTTCTACGCGACGGTTTGCTGCACGTCCTTCAGGTGTTTTGTCATCTGCTATCTGCCGTTCCGACCCGTACCCGATGGCTTTCAGCCTGGATTCCTGCACACCTTGCTGAATTAGATAATTCTTAACAGATTCGGCCCTGTGCTGGGATAATATCATATTTTTCTCAGGAATACCGGTCCCATCGGTATGCCCTTCAATTGTAAGGTTGTATGATTTATTTCCCTGCAGAACGGCTGCGATCTGGTTAAGTGGTTCAATGGATTCTGTTGTTAATTGATCACTGTTTGGATTGAACAGAATATTTTTTGCTACGAAATTTATTTTCTCTTCAACAGCTTTGATTACTGTATCAGTTTTTATTACAGGCTCTTCTTTGATTACCGGCTTTTCAATAGGCACAGGTGTTGGGGCAACTTTTTCAACTGTATCTATTTGTACGACCGGTGTTGCCACTTTTTTAGCAGGAGCTTTTGTTTTATTTAACCAGATTGCTATTGACGCACCGGCAACTTTATGTTTAAATGTTGCATCATAGGAGGCATGATAAAAATTGCTGAGTCCTTTACTCATAAAACCACTAATAAAAACACTTCCTATTTCAAAACCTGCGCGTGCGTTAAAGCCTGCATCAATAGTATTTATTTTTCCCGTTTCTTTTCCTGTCTCCAGGTTAATTTCATCATTTTTGAATAAATTATCTGAATACGTTTTTGATTCAAACTTTTGTTTGCCATTATAGAAGAAACCAATATAGGGGCCTGCGCTTAAAACGAATCTTGCTTTATTGCTTAATGCGAATTTGTAAGTGAGATTAAATGGAACTTCAATATAATTAACTGATAAATTATGTGATGTAAAGATGGTATCTGTGATTTCTGCACTTGCACTATCGTTCCTTGAGTAAAATTTTCTTCCTTTGGACATATACATTAAACCGGGTTGCAGGAACCAGCCGGAACCTTTGTTTGATACTGATAAAGGGATATCACCCAGAATGCCTATATGCATTCCTGATTTGGAAGAATAGCCTGGAACTATCGGATCTTCCTGCACTGAAGCGCTGTGAGGGCCACCTAAAATGCTAAGCCTGATTTGTGAAAAGGAGGTAACGGCAACACAAATAAAAGCAAGCAGAAAGTAGAGTTTCTTCATAGTAATGGAACTTACCCTGCTTTAACGCTTTTAAAGAAGATTTATTTCGGTGGGAAATCTCCCTGTAATCTTTCTTCCCACGCACAGTCTTTTCCTCATCCAGAAAGCGCACCCCCTTTTGAAAAAGGAGGAGTTGGAGAGTTAAACAGGAAACTGACTGTAGGGGGATTTATCTACACATTGAACTTAATTCCCTGGGCCAACGGCAGTTGCGTGGAGTAGTTAATAGTGTTTGTTTGCCTTCGCATGTAGTTTCTCCAGGCATCGCTGCCGCTTTCTCTGCCACCACCCGTTTCTTTTTCCCCACCAAAGGCTCCACCAATTTCCGCACCAGAGGTGCCTATATTGACGTTGGCAATGCCGCAATCACTTCCGGCAAAAGAAAGGAATTTCTCCGCTTCGCGCAGATTAAGAGTCATAATAGATGAAGATAATCCCTGAGGCACACCGTTTTGAATAGCAATCGCTTCCTCTATGGTTTTATATTTAAGCAGGTAAAGTATTGGCGCGAAAGTTTCGTGTTTAACGATATTATATGATGGTTCGGCTTCGGCAATACATGGTTTTACATAACAACCACTTTCATAACCATTGCCACTTAACACTCCACCTTCAACAATAAATTTTCCACCTTCTTTTTTGCAGGCTTCTATCGACTTTAAATATTGTACAACAGCATCTTTGTCGATTAACGGACCCACATGATTTTTCTCATTTAATGGATCGCCAATCGATAATTGGGCATATGCAGATACCAGTTTATTTTTTACGTCTTCATAAACATCTTCATGAATAATTAATCTTCTTGTTGTTGTACATCTTTGCCCTGCGGTACCCACTGCACCAAATAATGCCCCGAGAACACTAATGCCCAGATCTGCATCTTTAGAAATAATTATTGCATTGTTTCCTCCTAGTTCTAATAATGAACGCCCTAATCTTGCACCAACAGTTGCGCCTACTGCTTTTCCCATTCTTGTTGAGCCCGTTGCCGACACTAATGGAATTCTTTCGTCTTCTGCCAGCCATTCACCAGCCTCTCTTGCACCTATAATTAAATTAGATACTCCCTCAGGAACGTCATTTTTTGCAAATACTTCTGCAATAATATGCTGACAAGCTACTGCACACAACGGTGTTTTTTCTGATGGCTTCCATATACACACATTCCCACAAACCCATGCTAGCATTGCATTCCAGCTCCATACCGCAACAGGAAAATTAAATGCTGAAATAATTCCTGTAATTCCCAATGGGTGCCATTGTTCATACATTCTGTGCCCGGGACGTTCGCTGTGCATCGTTAACCCATATAACTGCCTGGAAATACCAACAGCAAAATCACATATATCGATCATTTCCTGCACCTCGCCATATCCTTCCTGTAAACTTTTCCCCATTTCATATGATACAAGACTGCCCAATGCATTTTTATGTTTTCTTAATGCTTCGCCTATTTGTCTGACAACTTCTCCACGTCGCGGGGCCGGCCATGCTCTCCATTCTGTAAATGCTTTTTCTGCAAGCCTTACAACTTCTTCGTAATTGTCTTTGCCTGCCATATTAATGGTGCCAATTAATTTTCCATCAACAGGAGAGAAGGATTCCAGTTTGCCGGCAGACCCCCTCATCCATCTATTGCCTGTAGAAACTCCTTCGTTAATTTCTTTTATTCCGGGTATATTTGATAAGTTCATACTAATATTGCTTTAGTATTGTTCATTTTCATTTGGAAAATCCTGGGACTTCACATCACTGATATAATGTTGGACGGCTTTCGTTATCTGCTCCTCTAAATTTAAATACTGCCTTAAAAACCGGGGCTTGAATTCTGTATTTATTCCCAGCATATCGTGCATTACCAATACCTGGCCATCACAATTTTTACCAGCTCCGATACCAATGGTAGGGATAGATAAGATCTCTGACACCTCTTTTGCAAGAACAGCAGGAATTTTTTCAAGTACAGTTGCAAAGCATCCTTCTTTTTCAAGCAGCCTCGCATCTTTTTTTAATTTTTCAGCTTCTTCTTCCTCTTTTGCACGAACTGTATATGTGCCAAATTTGTAAATAGATTGGGGCGTTAGTCCGAGATGTCCCATTACAGGTATTCCTGCAGCAAGAATTCTTTTTATTGATTCAAGAACTTCTTCACCCCCTTCCAGTTTTACTGCATGTGCACCGGTTTCTTTCATTATTCTTATTGCTGATGCCAATGCTTCTTTGGAATTCGATTGATATGAGCCGAAGGGAAGATCCACTACCACAAGACTTCTTTGAACGCCCCTGATTACAGAGGATGCATGATAGATGATCTGATCAAGCGTAATGGGTAATGTAGTTTCATGACCAGCCATTACGTTAGATGCACTGTCTCCTACAAGTATCACATCAATGCCTGCTGCATCAAATAGCCGGGCGAACGAAAAATCATAGGCTGTGATCATGGAGATTTTTTCTCCATTGGCTTTCATTTTCTGAAGCGTGTTGGTGGTGATCTTTTTTATGTCCTTATGTGTACTCATATTATTGTTTGTTCTGTCTGTAAAGGTGCTGAATTAATCCATCTGCCAGGCCGATTTTAGGAACAAATATTTCTTCGATATTTGCCCATTTCAAAACATTGACATAAATCATTAACGCTGGTACAATTACGTCGGCCCTGTCTTCTCTTAGTTTGTATAATCTCATCCGTTCATCAATAGAAAAACTTCCCAGCTCACGATAATAATCCTTCAGTAATTCAAGTGTTAAAGGTTTTCCTTCTTTCCTTTTTGATAAAGAAAAAATTTTATTGATATTTCCCCCCGAACCAATGGCAACCATATTGCGTTCATATCCTTTAGTCTCTCTTTTGATAAAATCACGCATTTCATCCCATAAAAATTCATCTACCTGTTTTTTTAATATCCTGATGGTCCCGATATTAAAGGAACGCTTAAAAATTAACTGGCCATCGGCAAAAAAAGTAAGCTCGGTACTGCCGCCACCGACATCAATATACAAATAAGAGTGTTCCTTATCCATGTTTTCTGCAACATGGTTCTCATAAATATAATTGGCTTCCGCGTCGCCCGTGATAATTTCGATATTTATCCCGGTTGCGTCCCTTACTTCATTAATAATATCATTGCCGTTTTTTGCATCACGCATAGCAGAAGTAGCACAGGCAATCATTTTTTCTACACCATATACATCTGTGAGCAGTTTATAAGATTTGATGGTTTTGAGGATCATCTCTTTTTTCTTGTCGGATATTTCTTTTCTTTCAAATACATCAAATCCCAAACGCAGGGGAACACGTATAAGATTCAGTTTCTGAAACTGAGGTTTACCTAAATCGTTTAATTCA
This sequence comes from uncultured Chitinophagaceae bacterium, assembly GCA_964387165.1. Classification (GTDB taxonomy): domain Bacteria; phylum Bacteroidota; class Bacteroidia; order Chitinophagales; family Chitinophagaceae; genus Flavitalea. Next base: position 30,299 of record CAYLVR010000020.1, read on the forward strand.
ACTTCTGATATTAATAATCTTGCTGCATTACTTCCTATATCAATTGCTGCTAGCCTCATGTATTATTTCTGTTTTTACTGCCTTAAAATCCTGCAGATAATTATATATTTCTTCCTGCGACCTGATTTTCTTTTTACCCTCTCCTTTTTTAGGTTTGCTATTTGCCGGCGCCTGAACGTATTGATTGCTTAATTCATTATCCAGTATTCGTGCCTTAACATTATCGTGTAGCTGTATATCGAATAGTTTAATCAATATTCTTTTGATATCCGGATCCTTAATAGGGCAGGTTATTTCTACCCGGTGATCAAGATTTCTTACCATCCAGTCGGCCGATGAAATATAAACCTTCTCATTACCCCCATTATGAAAGATAAACAGCCTTGCATGCTCCAGGTATTCATCAACAATACTAATTGCTTTAATGGGGTGAACGAATTTTTTATTTTCAGAGAACATACAGAAAATTCCCCTTATCACTAAATTGATCTTTACTCCGGCTTTTGCAGCTTCATATAGTTTTTCAATGAGACCCTCATCGGAGAGCGAATTCATTTTTAATGAAATAGCACCACCTTTTTTGGTTCTGGCATTTCGAATCTCTTTATTGATCAGTTTGTACATTTCTTTGCGCAAACCTGTAGGACAGGGAATCAGTGTTTTGCAGGTTTTTAATATCTGCATCCCGCTTTTCCAGTTCTCTAAATAATTGAATACCCTGTTA
>CAYLVR010000021.1:0-15084 GCA_964387165.1 uncultured Chitinophagaceae bacterium
TGTTACATTAATAGTTCTAAGTTGATTCATAACCTGGCTGTTAAGATATAGATTTATTTTTGTGGAACCGTAAAGGCCATTAAGATAGATTGTCAGAATACTCCATTTCTTTAATTTTTCCCTCGTATCGATTGGTTTATTTATGTAAATAATTAACTTACCTCATGCGATTACTACAGATGATACTCTTAGGAGTTATATTCTGCCCTTATCTTTTACTTGCACAAAGCACAAACCGTATAACAGGCCGGGTGTTGGATAAGTCTGATGGTCATGCCCTTGAGGGTGCTACCATTTCAATACTTGGTAAAGAATCGGGTAAATTTATCACTCATACGGTTTCTAAAAAAGATGGCAGCTTTACTGTAAGGGGATTGCCACCACAATTGGAAATAGAATTATTTATATCATTCCAGGGATATAATGATACTTCGGCCATATTTACCATTATCTCAAAAAAAGCAATAGCCAGCGGGGATTGGAAACTTAGTCTTTATTCGGATGAACTTGAAACCATAACAGTCGTTAGCCGAAAGCCACCTTTTATAGTAAAAAAGGACACGCTGGAATTTAATGCTTCGTCATTTAAATCATTGCCCACAGATATGGTACAGGACCTGTTGAGGAAGTTGCCCGGGATTGTAATGGATGAAAAAGGAAATATCACCGTAAACGGTAAAAAAGTAAATAAAATACAGGTTGATGGCAGAGATTTTTTTAGTGGTAACCTTAAAATAGCCTCCGAAAACCTGCCGGGCGCTATCATAGATAAAATACAGGTATATGAAACCAGAGAGCGTGGCGATCAGAATAAAAGCATTATTCAATCTCAGAATAAAGACGTCACGTTAAATCTCACCTTAAAGGAAAACAGCAAAAAAGGAATATTCGGAAATATTATCGGGGGATACGGAACGATGGATCGCTATAATACCAGTGCCTTTTTAAATAGTTTTGAAGAGGGTAAACGTTTAAGTTTATTGGCTGGCACAGGTAATACCAGTGGAGTGTCGGGAGGACCGGGAATGCCAGGAGAAATGGTATATGCCGAGGGAGGATCGGGTGGGGGCATTACCAGGAACAATACTAATGCAGGGATCAATTTCAATAACGATTTTGGGAAAAAAGGAAAACTGGATCTTGGTTATCACACAAATATAAATAACCAGGAAAATATTACTATTGTTGACAGAACCAATATTCTGCCAGACAGCAGTTTTTTATATAACAGTAATTCAGGATCAGGTTCCATTACTCGTAATCACCGGCTTAACGCCGCGCTTGTTGTAGGTATTGATACCCTACAGAATATTTCTTTTATGCCTTCTATTGGTTACAATGAAAATATAGTTGACGCTTTTACTCATGCAGCATCTACTACCACAAAAGGAGACAGTATTAATAACCAGCAAAACAGGAATCGTAATAATAACAGATCTTTTGTTTTTAGCAACCGCTTAAATTATAACCGTACAAGCGCTGACAGAAAAACACTTTTAACTTTTAACTGGAACATCGACTGGAGGCAGGGTAAGGAAAACCAGTCAAATGTTTCTAAGAATGTTTTTTACAATAATAGTTTAATTACTGAAGATAATCTCGACCAGTCGGACACCAGTAATAATAATGGCATCTTTAATAATTTATCATTCAATATTTATCGTCACCTGTCAAAACGAATAGTCGGTATAGTAAACTATACATTTATCCAGAATAATGATAATTATCATAAAGACGTGTTCAATTTTAATAATCTATCGGGTGCACATGATTTGTTTGACAGTACCTATTCTATACGCAACAAAAATACAGGCATAACACATCTTCCGACTGCAAGTATTGGGTACAGGGGAGATAAATTTTCTGCAGAAGCCGGTGTGGGGGTGCGGTTCATTAAGCAGGATAACCATATTGTCTGGGAAGATTCTACAATAACAATGAAACAACAGAATTTTTCGCCCAGAACTACGGTTTCCTATAGTTTAAATAAGAATTCAGTGATCGTTGCCATGTACACTGTAAATGCGAATCAACCTACATCCGACCAACTGGCTCCGGTTCAGGACAATGCCAACCCTTTATACATAAAATTGGGTAACCCGTTTTTGAAATCTGAGATCGTTCACCAGTTTAATACCAGTATTAATTATTTTGCCAACGATTATAAATGGAACCTTTCACTAATGGGAAAGGGAATCATTAACAGGAATGCGATGGTGCAAAATACTTATTACGATACACTGGGCAGGACGGTCAGTACATTTCAAAATGTAAACGGGACGAACAATTTTGACATTATTCTGAACGTAGGAAGCAGGATGGTATTAGGTGAATGGAATTTTTCGTTTGGTATTTCTTCTGGTATTCGTTCTGTCCATTCAATAGGTTTCGTGAACCAGCAACAAAATAATAGCAAAACATCGCAATTTAATTCGAATTTGCATGTAGGAGTCAATTATAAAAGAAGTCTTTCAATCACGACCAGTGCCGGTATTGATCTGAATAAAACAGAATACTCGCTTAACACGCTGGAGGATATAAACTATAATTTAAAAAACATGACAGTGTTTTTCAGATGGATGCTTTCTGAACGATTGGGCGTTAAAACCTCTTTAATACATTTTTATAATTCTCAACTGCCCGCAGATTTCCAGCGTTCACGCACTCTTATTAATTCTTCTGTATCATATAATTTCCTGAAGAACCAGCGACTAACCCTGGGTATAGGAGTAAATGATATTTTAAATAACAATATTAGCGTTACACGTAGCGTTACACCTGCTGCTATCGAGGTTACGCAGATCAATGCTTTACGCAGATATGGCATGCTAACCGCCAGTTACCGTCTTAGCCGGTTCAGTGCTTTAAATTAAATACTTCTTTCAGAGGAATATTCACAGGTGATTCATCCGCATTTGTTTCCATGATATCTTTCATATAATTCCACCATTTTTTCATGACAGGATGTGCAGATATCATGTCCAGCTTAGCAGGATTATCGGCTTTTAAAAACGCAAATAATGTTAAGGTGTCTTCATCCAGAAATATATAATACTCCTTAATACCTGCTTCTTTTAATAGAGAAGATAGTTCGGGCCATAGATCGTCGTGACGCTTTTTATATTCAGCTTCAAAGCCCTTAAACAATTTCATTTTACTTCCTACGGTGTACATATGGTTAATTTTCGATGATACAAATTATTTAATCTTAAGGTCGTATTTACATTTGCACACACTGCCTTCGGGTTAACTTTATAAAAATCAGTGCGGCCGTTCATTGCTTTTAATTTCAGCGCGTGTTTTAGGTAAACATTCGGGATAATTCTTTTGAATAAAGGATATTAAACGTTCACGAACGAAACAGCGTAGTTCAAATGCTTCACCGGAAGATGAGGCGCTTACTAATATTCGGACCTGTATATTGTTTTCAGTTGTATCAGTAACCTGTACAACTCCAACGCGTTTATCCCATAAAGGGGCCTCTGCGAGAATGTTTTTTAATTCAGCCCTTAATGCGTCAACAGGTGTAGTATAATCCAAATATAAAAACACGATACCCAGCAATTCAGATGTGCTGCGTGTCCAGTTCTGAAATGGAGTTTCAATAAAATAATTAATAGGAAGAATTAAGCGTCGCTGATCCCAGATATTTAATACAACATAGGTCAGGTTTATTTCCTCCACACGTCCCCATTCGCCTTCAACTACCAGTACATCATCGATACGTATTGGTTGGGTAAATGCTATTTGAAGTCCTGCTAATAAATTGCCCAAAGAGCGCTGTGCTGCGAAGCCGATAATAATTCCTCCTAATCCTACACCGGTTAATAATCCCGCTCCCAGCTTGCGCATACTTTCAAAACTTAAGAGAATAGCACAAACAGTAAGGATAATAATTACACTGATCAGTAATTTTCGAAGGAACTGGAGCTGTGTTCTTATTTTCCTTTCCTTCAGGTTATTGCTTTTTTTGAGATTGTAAACGTTCATTGTATAATCCCTGCCTATATTCACAAAACCAATAAGGATAAATGCGAATGAAATAATTATTAATATCTCAATTGTTTTATTAACCGCGTAAAATACTTTAGGATTAAATCCCAGAAAAGGGAGCACAAACGCCAGCCCCAGCATTATAATAAATAACAATAAAGGTTTATATAACCTTTTCCATGCAGACTTTAAAAATGAGAAGTCGGATTCACTCATAGATGATCAATTATATTATTTACCGGCACGTTTGCCGCGCAGCCTGCTTAACGTTTCTAATGTCATGCCAAGATAGGAAGCTACATATTTAAGTGATATTCTATTGGCCAGCTCTGGCCTTGAATCAACAAAATGTTTATATTTTGATTCGGCGCTTGGAATACGACAGATATACACTCTTTCTTCTGAAGCCGCATAGTAATGTTCAAGCAGCGTTCTTCCTACCTTGTTCATTTCGGGGAAGGTTTCATAAAAATCCTGCATCACTTTATAAGGGATGACTATCAGTTCAGCATCTTCTATTACCTGGATATATTCATCCGACACCTTGTTATTACTCATGCTTCGTATGGCAGTGGTAATCTCATTTTCCGGGTTGATCCACACAGTGATCTCTTTGTTGTCAAATTTGAGGTACGAACGGAGAACTCCCTTGGCGATAAAGTAATAATCGGTGCATATTTCACCAGCTTTCAGCAGAAATTTTCCTTTAGATACCTTTTTCAGGTATGTATGTTTGCTGATAAACTCTTTTATTTCTCTGCTTAATGGACAAATCTGGCCGATAAATTCGATAAGGGGTAATGCCGGGTCTGCTTTGCCCATGTTCTTCTCCCTGGTTTGATAGTTCATATTAATAAAGCAGCGAAATTTTAGGAATAAATATATCGAATCATCGGTAGATAGCGGATTAAAATGATACCAAGCTGGCTTTATAACAGCAATGCATATCATCTCTCCTGTGGCTTTCGGGATCGGGCAAAACTATTATCACACTACCAGGGTTTTCCCAAATTGCTAAACAGGCTTATGAAGATATTATTGATTCCCGGCGCGGGCAATCACTCCCATTTATGGAATTATTGATTGAGGTAATATTATATAAATATATGTAAATCAGCTATTTAATTATTGGTATGCACTTGGATATTTATGGCATACAATCAATAGATATGAAAAATATAACAATACTAAAAAACTCAGACAAGCTGAAAAAATTCTTTAGCCTGGTGATGATTTTAGTTGTTACAAATGTGATGAAAGCCCAGAGTGTTAGTGAAATTATTACTGATTATAATGGTTATTATAAATCAGGGGTTGGGGCTATCAGTTCAACAAAACCTGATAACAGTCATAATCTTCTTGCTTTTACATATAATGGAACAAGGTATTCGACTGGCGTAAATGATGCATTACTTGCCTCACATAATGATGTTTTTACTACTGGTTTATTTCAGGCAATGCCCATGAGTAATCTTACTGGTGCAGCAACCAGCAACACGAAGATCGGTTTAGGTGCAAAGGCCGATGGTGTAGCGAACGGCGCCGGTCCTGCTCCATCAAGAAGCCTTTCACAATATTTGAACGATGGTCCTAACGGGCTTGATTTAGGTACATGTGTAGCTAATCTGCCTGCCGGAACAATGTTTATGTCGGTTACTAATCTTTTAGCTACTAATATCGGGGATGGTGTTCCGGATATTCTTGTTACGCAAACAGCAGATCCTTCTACCAAATATGATCGTTATTGCTTTACTGATATTAATGGCAATATGGTTGGTAACTATGTAGATATAAACCTTACTAACATTTCTTCTGTAGGTACATGGGTAGCCGATTTCTTTGAGTCTACCGGTTCTACAATCCTTGCCTCAAATTTTACTGCCACATCAAGAAACATCCGTTTATGGGCTGCTGATTTCAGTTCATTCGGTATCAATGCTTCAAACATCTCAGACGTCGCTTATTTTAAGATTGTATTGAGCGGCGACAGTGATATTGCTTTTGTAGCTTATAATACCACAACAGTAAGTGTTAACCAGATACTGGCTTTACCTTTTGGTAGCACAAGAATTACACGTACAACAACAGAAGAGGTTAAGTCCTTAAACATATTTCCTAACCCTGCCTCATCTTCAGTAAACTTTGTTCATCCGTCTGCTAAAGGGGGAGAAAGAATTTCGATTTACAGCATCAGCGGCGTACTGGTTATGCAGTATGCAGTTGGTGTGAATACCACTCAAACAAAGCTGAACATCACTTCACTTCGCGCAGGTTCATACCAGGTAGTGTATGGTAACGAAACATCTAAATTCACAAAAAAGCTGATTGTTCGGTAAAATCATCCGGTTATTTTTGTTGGGATGATCCATTTACCAGCACTGATAACCGATCTTGCTTTCATCCTTGGAAGTGCAGCGTTGATTACGCTGCTCTTCAAGAAATTAAAACAGCCGCTGGTACTTGGTTATCTCATTGCAGGTTTTCTTGTGGGCCCCAATTTTCATCTTCTTCCAACCGTAACAGATACGGGAAGTATTAAAGTGTGGGCCGAGATAGGAGTGATATTTTTATTATTCAGTCTGGGCCTTGAATTCAGCTTTAAAAAATTAATACAGGTCGGGGCACCAGCTTCTTTTACAGCGATAGTGGAGGTGGTTGCTATGCTTGTGGTAGGTTTTGTTACCGGATCCCTTATGGGCTGGTCACGGCTTGATAGTATATTTTTAGGTGGCGTACTCAGTATTTCTTCCACAACAATTATCATACGTGCATTTGACGAACTGGGCGTTAAAAGAAGAAAGTTTGCGGGGCTTGTATTCGGAATACTGGTGGTAGAAGATCTTGTTGCCATAGTATTGCTTGTATTATTATCAACGCTGGCGGTAAGTGCACAATTTTCAGGAATAGAAATGCTATGGTCCGTTGCCAAGCTTGTTTTCTTTTTAATGTTATGGTTCCTTTCGGGAATATTTTTTCTGCCGACATTATTAAGAAGATTAAAAACATTGATAAGCGACGAAACATTACTGATTATTTCGCTGGCACTTTGCTTGCTAATGGTATGGCTGGCAGTAATTGTTGGATTTTCTCCGGCACTGGGTGCCTTTATCATGGGATCGATACTGGCAGAGACAACTTATGGAAGTAAGATAGAACACCTGGTTAAATCCGTAAAAGATCTTTTCGGATCGATATTTTTTGTTTCAGTGGGAATGCTGATTGATCCGCAGATGCTGGTAAAATATGGCGGTCCTGTACTGTTAATTACAGTGATTACAATTGTTGGAAAAACATTAAGTACCACAACCGGTGCATTATTATCAGGGCAATCGTTAAAAACATCTATACAGTCGGGAATGAGCCTTTCGCAGATTGGTGAATTTTCTTTTATAATCGCTGCGTTGGGGATGACATTAAATGTAACCAGTGGTTTTTTGTATCCTATAGCGGTTGCTGTATCGGCAATTACTGCATTTACCACTCCTTACATGATCAAACTTTCGGATCCGTTATATAACTGGTTAAATAAAGCGCTACCGCCTAAATTTATTAATTCTTTGAACCGTTACAGTAATAAACCACAGAATGTAGGTAACAACAGTGAATGGTTGCAATTTCTGCGTTCACATTTATTAAATACGGTTATGCAGATGGTGATCATTATTGCGATAATAGTGCTATCCGTTAAGTATTTACTTCCTTACATAAGAGATACGCTTGATGGCAATCCTGCTGCGAAAATCGTTGCAGTAATTATTACATTTTTAATGATCGCCCCATTTTTGTGGGCACTGGCTATTAAACAGCCAAAAAGAGATACGGTAAAACAGATCTGGACGCAGACAAGATCACGACAGGGGCTCATTGTTTTTCAGAGTCTTAGGTTTGCCCTCGCTATTTTTGTAATTGGATTCTTATTCAGTAAATTCTTTACAACAAAAATTGCAATAATTGCTGCGGCATTAATACTTGCGGTACTCACTGTTGCATCAAAAAAAGTGCAGGCTTTTTATTTAAGAATTGAAGACCGGTTCTTTTCAAATTTTTATGAGAAAGAAAATGAGGAAAATGTGTACGATCTTTCACCCTGGGATGCTCACATGGAAAAATTTGAAGTGAGACCTGAATGGAACGGCATTGGTAAAAATCTCCGTGAACTAAGGTTAAGAGAAAAATTCGGGATTAATATCGCAACCATAGAACGGGGTTCGAAAATTATAAATGCGCCTAAAAGAGATGATATTATATTTCCATATGACCAGCTTACTATTATAGGAACTGATGAACAACTGGATAAGTTCCGAAAAGATATTGAACTTCTCACAACTACACATGTAAACAAAAAATCGGAAGTAACCCTATGGCACTACCAGGTGAACGAAGGGTCCATACTGGTGGATAAAACCATCCGGGCATCGGGTATCCGTGAAAGAACCAGGGGATTGGTTGTGGGAGTAGAAACAAAGGGTCATAGGATCGTTAATCCTGATTCTTCACATGTTATTCATGCGGGTGATGTGATCTGGATTGTGGGGGATAAGCTTAGGCTGCTTAGTATAAGACGTGCAGAAAAAACTGCAAAGAAGCGCTGATTATTCCCTTTCTCGAAAACATGTCTTCATATGTTTTCGGAATTTCGTAGCTGTGAAGGATTCGTCGATAATCAAAAAGGCAATGTATAAAAAGCCGGTTAAATCCCGGTTCAAAAAAATAATCGGATTTGGCCATTTGTGGCTGGGTCTGATAGTTGGGGTACTAATAGTTTTCCTGGGAGTTACCGGTTGTGTACTGGCTTTCGAACAGGAAATTAACGGATTAACCCAACCTTACAGGTATGTTGTGGATGAACAGCGCCCTATGGCGCCACCTTCAGTATTGATTGCAGCGGCCGAAGCCAAAATGAAAAAGCCAGGAATGGGAGTTGAATACCCCGGGCCAGGAATGGCAGCTGTTGTTGCTTATTATGATGAGAACGACTATGTTTTTACTTTTCTTAATCCTTATACAGCTGAAGTATTGAAGGTGAAGGATATGAACAGCGATTTTTTCAGGATAGTTCTTGACGGGCATTTTTATTTGTGGCTGCCACCGAAGATTGGCCAGCCCATTGTCGCATCTGCCACATTAATATTCGTGGTAATGCTTATTACCGGTATTATTTTATGGTGGCCAAGAAATAAAGCTGCAAGAAAACAAAGGTTTTCTTTTCGGTTTAGCGTAAGTTTTAAAAGGCTTAATTATGATATGCATAATGTGCTTGGATTCTATGCGAGCTGGTTCGCAATATTCATAGCAGTTACAGGTTTGGTTTGGGGATTTGAATGGTTCTCTGAATCATTGTATTTTGCCACATCCGGAGGTAAAGAACTGCCCCCGCATATTCATCCTGTTTCTGATACATTGCTGGCAAAAACCGCAATGGCTAACCCCGAAGATCAATTGTATTACCAGCTTGAACCTAAAGTAAAAACAGGAGAGAGCTTAAGTATTTATCTCGCTAAAGAAAAAACAGACGCATTAGAAGGGGCTATCAATCATCGCCCCGGCACTTATTACAATACTGATTATTATCATTATGATCGTTATTCGCTGGAGGAATTGCCAGCAACAGGTGTATATGCCGGGGAATTCAGCAGGGCTTCGGTAGCCGATAAGATACAGCGTATGAACTATGATATTCATGTAGGGGCCGTACTGGGCATACCCGGAAAGATACTGGCATTTTGTGTGTCGCTTATCTGTGCCAGCCTTCCTATTACTGGCTTTTTAATATGGAAAGGAAGAAGAAAGAAAAAGTCAAACGCGGTACCGAAGCCGGCTTTTTCTGACGAAAGTGTTCTCGCTGCCGGCCACACAACTTGCGCCTGATTGTGTAAAAGTTATTCCGGTTTGCCCCGGAGCACTTGGCCCGGGGAAATCATATCCAAAGCTTTTTTACTATTTTCGGTTATGGTACTGATAGTAGACGACAAGCGAGAAAATCTTTATTCTTTAAAACGGCTCCTTCAAATACACAATTTTAGCGTCGATACAGCCATTTCAGGAGAAGAGGCTCTTAAAAAAGCACTCAAAAATTTCTACGCTTTAATTATACTGGATGTTCAGATGCCTGAAATGGATGGCTTTGAAGTGGCAGAAGCCATTACAGGTTATGGCAAAACAAAAGATATACCTATCATCTTTTTGTCGGCAGTAAAGATCAATAAAACATTTATTACTAAAGGATATGACTCTGGCGGTATCGATTATGTTACTAAACCTTTCGACCCTGATGTGTTGCTGCTGAAAGTAAAGACCTTTTACCGTTTATCTGAACAACGCAGGCAATTAAATGAAACGCAGAATGCCTTAAAAGAAGAAATTGAAATAAGAAAAAAGGCAGAAAAAGAACTATCTGATCTGAATCACAGCCTTGAACAGCGCGTTGCTGAAAGAACCGAAGAGTTATATAGTATTAATAAGCAGCTTGAATTAAGCAATCATGATCTGCAGCAATATGCTTCGGTGGCTTCTCACGATTTAAAAGAACCATTAAGAAAGATCCAGATTTACAGTGACAGGATCAGAACTGAATTTCTGGCCGATAATACTGATGGACAGATATATATGCAGAAAATTATTGTAGCTTCTCAAAGAATGACTACATTAATTAATGACCTGCTTAATTATTCAAAATTATCAGGAGACGGATTGTTTCAGCGTACCGATATTAATAAAATTGTAAAAGATCTTAAAACTGATCTTGAATTACTGATTACCGAAAAACAGGCAACCCTGCTTGTTGAAGAATTCCCTGAGATGCAGGTAATACCCGGGCAAATTCGCCAGCTTTTGCAAAATATTATCAGCAACGCATTAAAGTTCTCGCGCAAAGATGTTCCGCCTATAGTGGAAATACATGTTGAAATAGTTGATATTAATAATGAAAAGCATTGTGAAATATCCATACGTGATAATGGCATAGGATTTAATGAAGCGTATAGAGACAAAATATTCACTATGTTTCAGCGACTACATACCCGCGATGCTTTCGAAGGTACAGGCATAGGGCTTGCGATTGTTAAAAAAATTGTTGAAAAACATAACGGCTCAATATCTGTAACCAGTCATGAGGGACAAGGAACTACATTCACAATTGTACTTCCAATTGTTCAGAAAACTACAATTGCTTCAAAAGAATTTGCAGCTCATTAAACTCAGCTTCATGCCCAACACATTCAAACGGAATATTGTTATAGGTTTTGGATTCTCCCTATTATTATTAATTATCAGCTCTGCTGCCTCATTCGTAAGCATTCGCAGCTTATTAAGCAGCGGAGAGTGGGTTGATCATACGCACAAAGTTATTGCTGAACTCGAAAAGGTCAATACATTATTGCTGGAAACAGAAACAAATCAGCGTGGTTATTTATTGACTGGCGAAGCCGTTTTCTTTGATCCTTTGCAGGTTAATCTTACAGAGGTTCGGGAGCAAATGAGTAAGATAAGAGCCCTTACAATTGATAATGAAATTCAACAAAAAAATGTGGCTCAGTTAACAAAAAGCGTTGACTTGCGGCTCGAAACTTTGCATAATTCAATAAGAGAAAAAAAAGAAGGACTGAGTGTAAATAATGAGTTGTTGTTGCAGGGAAAACAATTTATGAATGAGGCTAAAGCGAATATAAATGCTATGGAGCAGGAAGAGCAACGACTTTTAAAACAACGCACAGCTACTTTAAATAAATTCTCAAACTATACGCCTGCATTAATTGTTCTTGCTGCATTAATTTCTCTTGTAATTACTATCGTTTTTTACGGTAAAATAATTTCAGATTACAAACAACGTACAGGATTGCAGGAAGAATTGCAACAGAAAGATATTGACACCAATAAAAGGATTGAAGCTATCCAGGTTATTGCCGAAAAGGTTTCACAAGGAAACTATAGTATAAGAGTTGACGATGCGAATAAGGACGTTTTAGGTAATTTATCAGGTTCCCTGAATAAAATGTCGCAATCGCTCGAACATTCGTTTAAAATACTCGAAGATAAAGAATGGCTTCAGGCTGGGGTAGCCGGATTGTCGCAGCAAATGGTTGGTGAGCAGGATATTAATGAGTTGGCCTCCAATACAATTAACTATATAATTGAATATACAGGTAGTACGGTTGGGGCTTTCTATTTGTATGATGAGAATAGTAATGAACTTGTTTTAAGAAGCGCCTATGCTCCTGCTGAGAATATTGTTAAAAAAATAAAGATCGGGGCGGGTGTTGCGGGCCAATCTGCACAACAGAAAAAAATTATTAATATAAATGGATTATCTGAAGACAATTTTAGTATGTCCACCGTTGTCGGGGATGTTGTGCCCACCTCTATTATTGCTATCCCGTTGTTATATGAAAAAACATTAAAAGGGGTTTTGGAACTGGGGAGTATAGTTGGATATAGTGAAAATCATTTTCAATTTTTTGAATTCGTGAAAGAGCAGGTAGGTGTTGCTATCAACAGCAACCAAAGCAGAAGAAAACTACAGGAGCTCCTCGAAGAAACACAATCGCAATCCGAAGAATTGCAGGCACAGCACTCGGAACTGGAAAATATAAATGAAGAATTAAAAACCCAGTCACAAAAACTACAGGTTTCGGAAGAAGAATTAAAAGTGCAGCAGGAAGAATTGATGCAAACGAATATTGAATTAGAGGAAAGAACAACGTTGCTGGAGGAAAAGAACCAGATGATTGAAGAAAGAAACGAGGAGATACAACGGAAAGCAAAGGAACTGGCAATTACAACTAAATATAAATCCGAATTTTTGGCAAACATGTCGCATGAGCTGCGCACTCCGTTAAATTCGATTTTATTATTGTCAAGACTAATGGTTGAGAACAACCAGGAAAATTTAAGTGCTGAACAAATTGAGTACGCACAGGTAATTCAAAACTCCGGGCAAAGTTTATTATCGTTGATCGATGAAATACTTGACTTGTCTAAAATAGAGGCCGGAAGAATGCAGATGGAGTTTCAGGAGATAGCAGTAAAAGAAATTACTAACGACCTTCGCTCATTGTTTGGGCAGGTTGCAAAAGTAAAAGAGCTTGAATTCACTATTAATGTTTCCGAAAATGTTCCAGCCGTAATTGAAACAGATAAAATGAGGATACTGCAGATATTAAAGAACCTCATTTCAAATGCATTAAAATTCACTGCTGAAGGTTTCGTGCACTTAAGTATAATGAAACATGAAAAAAATGATTCAGTTATTATTTTTAGTGTAAAGGATACAGGTATTGGTATCCCACAGGAAAAGCAGCGATTAATATTCGAAGCGTTTCAACAGGCCGATGGATCAACAAGGAGACAGTTCGGTGGTACAGGGTTAGGATTATCGATCAGCCGAGAATTATCCCGGTTATTAGGTGGGCAGATTGAATTATCAAGTGAACCCGGCAAAGGAAGTGAGTTTCGTTTGCTGGTACCAGTGAGTAAACCGAATATTGTAGAACAACAGGATATTACGCAGGAAATTTTGCAGGATGCTTTATTAAATGAATATCGCAGCAACGAGAAAACTAAACATGGAAATGCAGCAACACAAATGCTGATCACGCAGGATGATACACCTGATAAAATGAGTGAAGTATTTCATCGCATTGAAAATGTATTAAAAAATGAACCTCGCAAGGTGCTTATTATTGAAGAAAACCCGGTTCATGCAAAAGCACTTTGTTATTTTCTTGAAAATTTTAATATTCATCCTGAAATAAAAACACAGGTGGATGACGCTGTAAACGTGTTATTGAAAAAAGACAACAGCTGCGTAATACTCGACCAGGGCGTAAATAATGAGGAATTATTTGATTCGCTGGAAAAGATCAAAAAAACGCCAGGCCTCGAATTATTGCCAATAATTGTTTTTACGGGTAAGAGCATGTCGCAAATGCAGGAAGGCCGGTTAAAACAATATGTCAATTCAATTGTTTTGAAAACAGCTCATTCATACCAGAGAATACTTGATGAGGTCTCATTGTTCCTTCACCTGGCGCAGGAAAAGAAATCTGGAGACAACAATGCTTCTTTCAAAAAACTAGGTCGGCTTACAGAAGTGCTGAAAGATAAAAAAGTGCTGATAGCTGATGATGATGTGCGGAATATTTTTTCTTTGAGCAAGACGTTGGAAAACTATGGTATGAATATTATATCTGCTATTGATGGCAGGGAAGCGATCGATCAATTGAAAAAAGATCCGACGATCGATATTATATTGATGGATATGATGATGCCGGAAATGGATGGATATGAAAGTATGACGGAGATAAGGGCAATGCCTGGTTTTGGTAAATTACCTATAATAGCAGTAACAGCAAAAGCCATGGCGGGTGATAGGGAAAAATGTATCAGGTCTGGCGCTTCAGATTATATCACCAAACCAATAGATAAAGACCAGTTATTATCATTGTTACGGGTATGGCTATACGACCGGGTTTCTTAACATTATTAAACAAAAACTCTTGCATCAGGAACTTATCAGTGATCTGGAAATTGATATAATATTGAATGACCTGGTAGAGAAATTCGGGTACGACTTTACCGATTATTCGAGTGCTTCTGTTAAGCGAAGAATAAATCGTTTATATTCCCTTGATAAGTTCAAGAATTTTAATGAATTCAGATCCCGCATATCAGGTGATGAGAAATACTTAGGACGCTTCGTGGAAGAAGTTACTGTTAACGTTACAGAAATGTTTCGCGACCCTGAATTCTATAAATGTATCAAACAACATGTTCTTCCGGTGCTGGCTACTCACCCCTTTATCCGTATATGGCACGCCGGGTGCTCAACAGGAGAGGAGGTTTATTCGATGGCTATACTCCTCAAAGAGGCTAATTTGCTCAACAAATCTTTATTATATGCTACAGATATAAATCCCGGTGTATTAAAAAAAGCAATCAAAGGAATTTATCCTTTATCTGCCATGAAACAATATTCTGAAAATTATATCCAGGCTGGGGGACAGCAGGAGTTTTCGTCTTACTATACTGCAAAATATGATTATGCAAAATTTGATGACTTGCTAAAGAAGAAGATGATCATTTCAACGCATAACC
>CAYLVR010000021.1:15094-29647 GCA_964387165.1 uncultured Chitinophagaceae bacterium
CCCATAACCTTGTTTCTGATTGGTCATTTAATGAATTTCAATTGGTTATCTGCAGAAATGTATTGATATATTTTAATAAAAAGTTGCAGGATAAAGTACTGGAGCTTTTTGATAATAGCCTTGAGAGACTTGGCTTTCTCGCTTTGGGTTCAAAGGAGCAGGTCAAGTTTTCTAATATTGGTAAAAAGTATCTTCAGCTAGATGGAAACCAAAGAATATGGAAAAAAATGCAATAAATTCTGATCACCGGCTCATACTGATAGGTGGTTCGGCTGGCAGCCTGGGGGTAATCATCTCCATACTCCGGCAACTCAACCAGCGAAAATTTTCTATAATCATTGTTATTCACAGGAAGGAATCTTCCGAGCCCATGCTTGCCGAACTTCTGGCTTCCTTCACAAAGTACAATGTCAAGGAGGCAGAAGAAAAAGAACACATCAGGGCAGGATGGGTGTACCTGGCTCCTGCTAATTATCATCTGTTAATAGAATCTGATCATACGTTTTCGCTTGATGCTTCAGAAAAGGTCAACTTCAGCCGGCCAAGTATTGATGTTACTTTTGCATCGGCTGCCATCACGTACGAAAATAAAACAATAGGGATTCTGCTTTCCGGTGGTAATAATGATGGGGCAGAGGGGTTAAAGAAGATACAGGCTGTTGGGGGATTAACCGTTGTTCAGGACCCGGCTTTTGCTGATGTGGCTTTTATGCCCGCATGTGCCCTTGAGTCTTTCAAACCTGACCTGGTACTGTCAAACCATGACATGATTCGTTTCATTAATACGTTATAGGCAAATTCCACACAACTTTTTGATCCTCTGTGCAATAATAACCCGTTTTATACAGTTATAGATTTCTTAACGGGGCTTGGCAGGATGTGGTTCAGGATTTGCAGTAGCGTTGTAGCAAGGAACTGAAAGTGAATGAAATAGCGAGATATTGAGTCGTGAAATTTTGATTTGCCGCTTTTAAAGTTTAACTTTGCATTCCTAGTATTGCGATATCCTTCAACGATGTAGTACTTATCTGTTCTACTCTTTGGCGAAGAACCACCCTACTTTGCTTGTTAATAAAAAGATATATATATCAGTTAAGCGACTATGGAAACAGGATTACTTACAACCCGACATTCACTTGTGTATTTTTTAGTATTCGCTTCTGTGTTGTTTTTAGGCAGTTGTGACACGAAAAAGGTTACTTATTTTAATAATATTAATGAAGGGGTAATCACATCCGCAGTAGCGAACCTAGAACCGGTTATTCAGAAAAGTGATATTCTGAGTATAACG
The DNA here is from genome assembly GCA_964387165.1 of uncultured Chitinophagaceae bacterium. Taxonomy (GTDB): domain Bacteria; phylum Bacteroidota; class Bacteroidia; order Chitinophagales; family Chitinophagaceae; genus Flavitalea. Next base: position 16,386 of record CAYLVR010000021.1, read on the forward strand.
GTGACCAGCCCGAACCCCGAAGCTACAGTCATGTTTAATGCGCCAAATACCGCTTATGCTACCAGCCCCGGTCAGGCAGCAGGTAATATTGCTCCGGCCTACGGGTATCTTGTGAACCAGGATGGCTTTATTGAATTTCCAAGTCTCGGGAAAATTCAGGCCGCCGGACTTAGCAAACAAGCGCTTAAAGAAGAAATCACAAAATTATTATTAGATAAAAAATTATTGGTTGAACCAATTGTAACAGTGAGATATCTTAATTATCGTGTTACTGTTATTGGTGAGGTGGCACGCCCTGCCGTTGTAGCTGTGCCCAATGAAAAAATTTCAATACTTGAAGCAATAGGTCTTGCCGGTGATCTCACGATCTATGGAAGACGCGATAACGTATTATTAATAAGAGAGGAAAAAGGAGCTAAGATTGTGAAAAGAATCAATCTTAATTCTCCTGAAATCATTTCATCACCATATTATTATCTCAAGTCGAATGACGTAATATATGTCGAACCAAATAGCGCCAAGGTTGGATCTGCAAGCCGTACACAACAGCTTCTGCCAATTCTGATCAGTGGCTTATCGTTCGTCGCGATCATTCTAACTAGGGTGTTTTAAATCTCAGTATGAGCCGAATACAGGTAACAAAGAGAAATGGAATGCAGCAGGACACGAGCCTGATCAATCAGCTATTATTCAGATATCTGCCCTACTGGCCTTTATTTGTAATAATGCTTGTACTGGGTCTTATCACTGCGTATGTGTATGTGCGGTATAAAGTCCCGGAATATGAAGCCTCTGCCTCTATTTTGATCAAGGATGAAAAAAAAGGAGTTGATGATTCAAAAGTAGTTGAACAGTTCAACCTTTTCGGCTCAAAGAAGATCGTTGAGAATGAGATCGAAATGATCAAGTCAAGGACTCTTCTCAAAGATGTTGCTGAAAAGCTTCGTCTTTATGCACCCTTATCAGAAGAAGGCAAAGTGAACATTACCTCTGCCTTCTCAAAATCACCGGTTGAGCTTGAGGTTAATGACGTCGATTCAATTATACCTGTCGATAAAGTTTACTTCAGCTACGATAAGCTAAAAAAAGTAGTGAATGTTGAAGGAAAAGAATATCCTATTGATCAATGGGTGAGTTCTCCTTATGGTACCATCCGTTTTATAAATAATGCTAATTACAGGCCAACTGCAGATGAAAAACCTTTATTCTTTTCTATAGTAGAACTGAAAAGGGTAGTCAGCTATTTAAATAAGCAATTAACGATCACTCCTTCAAGCAAACTTTCTTCTGTTATTGGTATCAGGGTGAAAGACCCCGTGCCCGCAAGAGGTAAGCTGATCCTGAAAGAATTGATCAACCAGTACGATAGGGCATCTAAAACGGACAAGAACCAATTGGCCATTAATACGCTTAATTATCTTGATGACCGTATTAAAATATTACAGAAAGAACTGGATTCGACTGATAGAAGAATACAACAGTTCAAAACAGAACATAATATTGTTGATATCAGTGCACAGGGGCAGCAATACATTTCCAGTGTTGGTGTAAGTGATCAGAAACTTGCAGAAATTGATGGACAGCTGATGATATTAAATGACCTTGAGTCTTACCTGCAGTCCAAAGGTGGATCAGGGGTTCCTTCTACCCTCGGATTAAATGATCCGGCGTTACCGGGAATGATGGCCAGGTTATCTGAAGCAGAAACCAGGTACGAAAAATTAAGAATGACAACGGGCGAGAATAACCCGCTTACTCTTCAATTGAAAGAAGAAATCGACCGTTTACGTCCGAATATTCGGGAAAATATTCAGAGTCAGAAAAGGAGTCTCCGTGTTTCAAGAGGAACTATGTCGTCAAGCACCGGGAGATATTCTTCAATGCTACGCTCAATGCCTGAAAAAGAAAGGCAGTTATTGGAGATCAGCCGCGAGAAAGAAAATAAGAAGGCTTATTTCGAACAATTACTGAAACAGAAAGATGATACTGAATTGAGCTTGAATGCAACAGTATCGGATAGTCGGATAGTAGATGAACCAGAGGCAACCACAGAGCCTGTGAGTCCCAATAAAATGTTCGTTTACATGATTGCTGTGTTTGGTGGTTTGGGTATTGCAATACTTTTTATAACAATCAAAGAAGGATTGAACAGGACTATTTTATTCCGCAATGAAATAGAGACCCTGACAAACGTACCTGTGATAGGCGAGGTGATTCATGATGACAGTGGCGAACAGATCGTTATATCGCACGACAGGAAAAACTTTATTGCAGAACAGTTCCGCCAGATCCGTACTTCACTCAGTTATCTTGGAATCAGTTCTAAAAAGAAAAAGATACTGGTAACATCAAGCATACCTGGTGAAGGAAAAAGTTTTGTGTCGGCTAACCTGGCAATCAGCCTGGCCCTTACTGATAAAAAAGTAGTGTTGCTGGAGCTTGATCTTCGTAAGCCAAAGATCAGTGAGGTGTTTGGAATGAGTTCAACAGCTGTTGGTATCAGTAATTATCTTATCGGTGATAAGGAAGCAGACGAAATAATCAAAAGAACAGAAGTTAATTCAAACCTGTTTATAGTATCCGCCGGACCTATTCCTCCAAATCCTTCAGAATTAATTCTGAACGGAAGAATACAGGAATTACTGGCGTATCTGGAAAACGCGTTTGATTACATCGTGATCGATACGGCTCCTGTCAGCCCGGTTACTGATGCATATCTTTTATCTCAGTTCTGCGATGCTACGTTATATGTGGTGCGTCATGGTTACACACCACGTATTTATCTGCAGTTGCTGGATGAGAATAATAGGGTAAGAGGGTTAAAGAATCTCGCTCTGATATTTAATGGTGTTAAAGCCAGGGGTATCGGTAAGGGAGGATACGGAAATGGTTATGGTTACGGTTACGGTGTAGGGTATGATGATGATATGACCAGCTCCAGAAAAAGTAAATCTATATTCGGAAAGGCTTATAGGTAGTTAATTAAGTACTCTGGTTCGTAGGAAGAAAATGTTGATCGTATGTCATTTGCACCTTTGTGAGTGAGATGGCGGAGCCGTTTAAAAAACGAGAAATTGAAAGATTGAAATTGTTTAATTGATTCTGACATGAACATTGAGAAAACTAATTGGTATGCATTGTACACAAAGCCACGATGGGAGAAAAAAGTGGCCGACCTTCTTACTCGTAAGAAGATCGTAAACTATTGCCCTCTGAACCGGGTGCAAAAGCAGTGGAGTGATCGAAAGAAGATTGTTCTTGAGCCTTTGTTCCGCTCATATGTATTTGTGCAAATTCCTGAAGGAAGACAGACTGAGATAAGACAGATTGATGGCGTGGTAAATTTTGTTTACTGGTTAGGTAAACCGGCAACGATCCGTGAAAATGAAATTGATGTGATCAAGAGATTTCTTCATGATTATGAAAATGTTCGACTCGAAAAGGCGGAAGTTAATTTAAATGATATAGTGCGCGTAACACATGGTCCTTTATTATTTATGGAAGGAAATGTGGTTGAGGTTAAACATAAAACTGTTAAGGTGCTTCTTCCTTCGCTTGGGTTCACACTTGTGGCTGAGGTGGATAAGACACATATAGAAAAGGTAAAACTGGTAAGACAGTTCGACCTTACTCATAATGATAATCTGAAAATATCCAATTGAGTTCGAAAAGAGGACTTGTTAAGAATATCTTTTCACTCGGGTTAGTTCAGGTAGCCAATTACGTTTTCCCCTTTATATCGGTTCCGATCGTTTCAAGAATAATCGGTCCGGATAAATTCGGCGTTGTGAATTTTGCGGCAGCATTCATGACGTACTTTACATTACTGATCAATTTTGGTTTTGACCTGTCCGCTACAAGAGCGATAGCGTTAAAACGTGATGATCTGGCAGAAAGAAATAAAATATTTAACCAGGTTTTTCTTGCCAAGCTATTACTGCTTGGCATTTCTGTAATATTATTCATTGCGTCACTTTATCTTGTACCCCAGTTAAGAGAAGAAAAAGCTGTAGCCATATTCAGTTTTCTTCTTTGCATCGCCTGGGTAATCACGCCTAACTGGTTATACCAGGGCATGCAGGAGCTTACCCGGGTAGCTATATTCAATCTTGCCACCAAGATCATTTTTACAGTGATCATTCTTTTAGTGATAAGAGAAAAATCTGATTATATATGGCAGCCACTTGCAATAAGTATAGCACAGTTGGTTGTTGGTGCATTTTCTTTTATTTATGCGATCCGCCACTTTAAAATAGATATCCGCTTGCCATCTTTAAAACCGGTGTTGGAGATGCTCTGGAACGAACGGGTGATCTTTTTTTCGATGGTGGTAATTAATTTATACACGACTACAAATGTGGTTTTGCTGGGATTCCTGCAAACATCAGAGCAGGTTGGATATTATACAGCCGGGTACAGGTTGATAATTGTTATTCAGACATTAATAGCCATTCCACTATCACAATCTTTATTTCCTTACGTGGGCACTGCTTTTGGGCAGAGCCGCGAAAAAGGACTTGACGTGGTAAAACAATTATTCCCCGTTGTAACAATTATTACATTGATTGTTGGGGTCTTCTTATGGTTATTTGGTCCGCTTGTAATTACGTTGATGTATGGAGAAAAATTTGAACCAAGTATTCTGATATTCAGAATTCTGGTGTTTATTCCCTTAATTATTGGATGGAGTAATTTATTGGGAATACAAACAATGCTTAATCTGAAAATGGATAAACCATTTTTCAGGATCACTTTATTTGGAGCAATTATAAGTATAGCCCTGAATTTTATATTGATTAAACAATTTGGATTTGTTGGCACTGCATGGAGTTGGCTGCTTACTGAAATATTTATTACAGTAACGCTGTATGTTTATTTATCACGAAAAGGGATCAAGGTATTCGAGAAGAAGTATTTTTTACCTGCACATTTTATGAAATATTTAAAACCTCTTATCCTGACAGTAAAACAAAAGATTAGTAAATGAGTACCCAGAAGAAATTTTTAATTGTAGGCGCTGGATTTTCCGGGGCAGTAATAGCAGAACGACTGGCTAATAATTTGGATTGTAAAATACTTGTAATTGATGAAAGGGATCATATTGCCGGTAACTGTCACACTCAAAGAGATAAGGAAACGAATGTGATGGTTCATGTGTATGGCCCACATATTTTTAATACCGATAACCTTGAAGTTTGGGAATATATTCAACGCTTTGGAAGATTTGAACCATTTATTAATAGGGTTAAAATAGTTTATAAAGGACAGGTCTATTCAATGCCTATCAATCTACACACCATTAACCAGTTTTATGGTAAAACACTCAATCCTGAGGAAGCTAAAAAGTTTGTTGCCGGATTAAGTGATTCTTCAATAGGGGAGCCTAAGAATTTTGAAGAACAGGCTATGAAGTTTATTGGCAAAGATTTGTACAAAGCCTTTTTTTATGGATACACAAAAAAACAATGGGGCTGTGAGCCTACAGAGCTGCCTGCATCAATTTTAAAACGACTTCCTGTAAGGTTTAATTATAACGATAATTATTACAATAACCCAATACAGGGTATTCCTGTAGATGGTTATACCAGTTTATTTGAAAAAATGCTTGATCATCCTTCTATAGAAGTGAAACTCCGTACAAAGTTTGATAAGAACTTTGATGTAAAGGAATTTGACCATGTATTTTATACTGGTCCGATTGATGCGTTTTTTGAATATAAACATGGTCGCCTATCGTATCGCACTGTTTATTTTGAAAAACATACAACTGAGGGTGATTACCAGGGTAACCCTGTAATTAATTATTCAGAAGAATCTGTTCCTTATACGAGGGTACATGAACATAAACATTTTACACCCTGGGAAAATCATGATAAAACTGTTTATTTCAAAGAGTATAGCAAGGAAACAACCGGTGAGGATATTCCTTATTACCCAAAAAGATTAGCCGCTGATATGTCGGTTCTTGAAAAATACCAGCAGGAAGTAAATAAATTAAAGGATTATACATTTTTGGGTCGGCTGGCCACATACCGTTATATGGATATGCATCATGTGATAGGTGAGGCGCTTGCCGCAGGTAAAAAATTTATTGAATCATATCGTTAATCTTTCTTACCGGTTATGATAATTAATTGCTTATCGTTATGACTAAAATATTTTTGACCACAGAGATCCCCGACGAAAGTACCGCATCATCGAAAGCCAGGATAGATGTACTAAATATTCTTGTAGCTGAAGGTTACCAGATGCTTTACCTGCCAAAAGTAATGAGTGTAAGCAATATACTGAAATTCAGGAAGAAGCTTAACGGGATGGCTAAAGGCGGTGCTCATGTAGTGATAGAATATCCATGCTGGATGAAAAAGAGAATGTATATAGTTTATACGCTTTGTAAATTAAAGGGAATTAAACTATATGGCATTATTCACGATATTGCTGCCTTAAGGTTCCAGATATCGCATAAGCTGGATATGGCGCTTTTTAAATTATTTGATGGATTGGTATCACACAATTCATCCATGACTAAATGGTTAAGAGAAAAAGGATATAAAAAGAAAATAGTTGATCTGGATGCATTCGATTATTTACTGGACAGCCCGCGTAATTTTCATGAACAATCTATTAATGGTCAGTTTAAATTATTTTATGCTGGCAATCTTACTTACAAAAAAGCGACATATATATATGATAAGAAAATAAGTGAGCTGGATAATGTGCAGTTAAATGTTTATGGTATCGAATTTGATAAAGCAAGAATGAATGGGTCTAAAGTAAGATACCAGGGTGTATTCAACCCCGGCTCACCTGATCTTTCGGAGAATTATCATTTTGGGTTGGTATGGGAGGGAACAAGCCTTGATAAATGTGATGGGTTGTTCGGTGATTATATCCGGTACAATAACCCACATAAGTTTTCGCTGTATCTTTCACTTGGTTTGCCAATAGTGGTTTGGAAGGAAGCGGCAATAGCGAAATTTGTAACTGAAAATAATATAGGAGTTACAATCAATAGTTTTCTGGAGCTTGAAGATCTTCCTCGGAAAGTAAGTCCTGAAACATATAAAATGTACCTGGATAATATAAAAACAGTATCAGAAAGAGTTAGAAGTGGCTATTTTTTAAGCACCGCACTAAAAAAACTAACAAATTCCTAGAATGCAATTAGCGATTAATTCTTTTCAACGAAAGCTATTTACAGTGCTGTTGTTTTCTACGGCAGTATTAGGATATGTTGCTCAATTTGTTCTGGGTGGTAATAAAACACCGTTATATGCGGCCTACGATGCAATAATACTAGTGTTGGGGATATCAAGTTTATCCTACATGCGTGCAGGGTTGAGAAACCCGATAATATTTATTATTGTATGCTTTATTATCAATTTCAGTTATTCTGATGTTTCATTGTACACGTCTTTGAACGGATCACGAGAGATTATTACGATAATGTCGTTGATCATATTTTATAACAAAGTATTTTCGGAAGGCAATGAAGAGGATGCGCAGTGGTATATTAACCTCGTTAGTAAATATGGTATTTTTTTCCTGTTAATACAGATACCTACGGCCTTTCAGCAATACCTGGCTTATGGCCCTTCAGATTTCGTAGGTGGTAGTTTCGGTTATGGTGGCAGCGGAATATTGACCATCCTGGTAATATGTATGGTGTATTATCTTCATTTTTTCGCCAGAAATATTACAGTTAATGCCTTGTTATACATCGGACTAATTCCATTATTTCTTAATGAAACAAAAATATCTTTCATTCTTATTCCGCTAATGATATTTTTTGTGAAGTTCCAGCCTAAAGTAAAAAGTATTTTAATTGCTGGAATTGGAGCGGTTGTTTTCTTCCTGATATTCAATAATTTCTACGAAGCTTCCTACCTGAGTTTTGATGATAGTGCGTCCGGAATATTCTCAGGCGATTTTCTTAGCAATTATCTCATGGCGGATATTTACACTTTTGACGATATACCCCGGTTTACTAAAATTATTCTTGCCTGGAACCTACTGGCGCAGGATGCCAATACTTTCCTTTTCGGATATGAGTATGGGTTGTTTAAAGGAGGTTCTATAGGAGAAATATCGCATTTTGCCCAGAATTACGAGTGGCTGCTTGGTGGTACAAGACCATATCTTTTCTTTTTGATCTTACAGGGTGGGCTTTTATTAGTAGTGGGTGTGTTCTGGCTTGTATTATATATAAACAAATATTTTAGAAAGCCTAATAAGTTTCAGGTATTCCTGGCGCTCATTTTCCTGATGATCATGTGTTATAATGATTCACTACGGAATCATAACTGTATGACCGTTTTCTTTTTTCTTATGTTTTATGCCAATTCGAAATTTTATACAGGTAAAGTGGGAGGATCGTAATTAAGTTGCAATGAAAAAAAAAGTATTGATTATTGGCCCTCTTCCTCCGCCTGCAGGGGGTGTCAGCATACATATCACCCGATTAGCTGAACTGCTTAGCTCGTGGTATTCAGTAGAGCTGGCCGATGAATCGAAAGTAAGTAAGCAGGGTATCTATAATATTCGTAATTCAAAATTTACAAAATATTTTAAGACGATCTTTTCAAGTGATATAGTACATATTCACAGCGCCCCCCGATCACTTAAATATGCGCATATCCTTTTTTCTAAATTGTTTGGAAAAAAAACGTTACTCACCATTCATTCATACAGAAAAAAAGCATCTTTTCCTTTTTCTCTTTTAGATAAATGGATGTACAGTATGCCCGATACAACTATTATTGTAAACAGGGATTTTAATAAAAGACTGAAATTAAAAAATCATGTTGTTGTAAAGGATGCTTTTTTGCCCCCCTCGTTGGAGAAAGAAGCAGCTGTACCTGCAGAAATTACAGACTGGTTGCATGCAAAAAAGCAAGATGGATATATTGTTGCTGTAGCAAATGCCTGGAGGCTGGATCTGCATAATGGTGAAGATCTCTACGGCCTTGATCTGTGCCTGGCGGCGGCAAAAAAAATAAAAGAGAATAATGAGAAGGTCTGTTTTGTATTTGTGGTTTGTGATTTACATGGCGGCATCGATATAAAAAAATATGAAACGGAAATAAAAGAACAACAGTTGGAAGACGTGTTTTACCTGCATAAGGCGCAAATTTCTTTTATCAATCTTATTAAAGAAGCAGATATAGTTTTAAGGCCAACCAATACCGACGGCGATGCACTTACAGTACGTGAAGCATTGTTTTTCGGTAAAAATGTGGTTGCGTCGGATGTGGTAATGCGTCCGGAAGGAACGCTATTATTCGAAACAAGAAATGTAGAAGCGCTTACCGATGCCATCAGGAAAGCGAAAAACATATCAGCGAATAAGCCGGAAGCTAATCCAGGTAATCAAAATAATTTTACAGATTTTTATAAGGACATATACTCAAATTTAAATTAATGAAGCAGTTAATTCAGGATTTCAAAACCGGTGATCTTTATGTTGATGATGTTGATATTCCAGGTATCAGCAAAGGAATGGTACTGGTGGAAAACAAATTTTCACTGATCAGCGCCGGAACAGAAAAAAGCACCGTAGATGTGGCCAAGGCCTCCCTGATAAATAAAGCTAAAAAAAGACCTGACCTGGTAAAACAGGTTATTGCTAATTATAAGAAAGAGGGGTTAATGGCAACCATAGAAAAGGTGCGGACTAAATTGTCTTCTCTTAAAACTCTTGGTTACAGCACTGCTGGTACTGTAGTTTCCTCTTTGGATACAAATGGTAAATTTCCGCCAGGCACACGTGTAGCCTGTGGAGGTGCCGATTATGCATCGCATGCATCTTTTGTATCGGTTCCTCAGAATCTTGTTGCAAAAGTTCCTGATAACGTTTCATTGGAAGAAGCGGCTTTTACTACGCTTGGAGCAATTGCATTGCAAGGCGTTCGGCAGGCTAATCCAACGCTCGGTGAAAATGTGGGTGTTATTGGTTTAGGATTACTTGGACAAATCACCTGCCAGTTGCTTCGCGCAAATGGATGCAAGGTTTTTGGTATTGATATTTCAAATGCTGCCATTGATTTTACTAATAAACAGGGGTATGCCACAGCATATCACCGCACAGATCCTAATCTGAAAAATGCTGCATTGGATTTTTCAAATGGTTATGGGTTAGATAAAGTGATTATTACTGCTGGTGCGCCTGATAATGATCCCATCGTTTTATCAACAGAGTTATTAAGAAGAAAAGGTTCTATAATTCTCGTGGGCGCCGTACCAATGGAAATTCCACGTGATCCTTTTTTTTACAGGAAAGAACTGGATCTTAAAATTTCCTGCTCCTATGGCCCTGGAAGATATGATGTGAAATACGAAGAAGAAGGAATTGATTATCCTGTTGGATATGTGCGTTGGACAGAGCAAAGGAATATGGAAGCGTTTCTTGAATTGCTTTCATTAGGAAGTATAAACGTTAAATCTTTAATTACACACACATTCGATATTGAACAGGGAACCGAAGCATATGATATCATTCTCGGTAAAAGAAAAGAACCATATATTGGGATGCTGTTGAAATACAGCGAAGAATATGCAGCTCATAAATCTATACCTAAAGCAAAAGCTGTTGCCAATGGTAAATTAAATATCGGTTTTATTGGCGCGGGAAGTTTTGCACAGTCTTATTTATTGCCTGCTGCAAAAGCTATCGGTAATCTGCAGACAGTTGTTACCCGTACAGGTGTAAATGCAAAAAATGTTGCTTCTAAATTCGGATTTGTAAATGCATCTACCGATGCCGATGAAATACTGAAGAAAGATGATATCAATACATTATTTATCGCCACACAGCATGATACACATGCTAGATATGTAATTGACGGATTAAAACATAATAAGGCTGTGTTTGTTGAAAAACCACTGGCGCTTACTTACGATGAACTGGAAGAAGTAAGATCAACATATGAATCCAATCCGAATACCCTGATGGTTGGATTTAACCGCAGGTTCTCTGATGTGGCTGTTCGTGCAAAACAGGAATTTAAAACTGTTCGTGAGCCACTGGTGATGAACTTCAGGGTAAATGCAGGTTTTATTCCAAAAGAACACTGGACACAACGCGATGCAGGTGGTGGACGAATACTTGGTGAAATTTGTCACTTCATCGACCTCATGCAATATTTCGCTGATGCAGATCCTGTAAAGGTGTATGCTGAATGTATCGATTCACAAAACGATACATTGAAAAATGATGATAATATAGCGATCGTGGTAAAATTTGCGAATGGTTCTGTAGGTAACCTAACGTATGTTGCTAATGGCGATAAGGCAATGCCAAAAGAACACCTGGAAATTTTTGGCGGCAGTGTAAGTTATACGATCAACGATTTCAGATCAGGCACATTATACAGGAATAATAAAGAAGTTAAAATAGCCAATAAAGGTAAGGGCCATCAGCAGGAGGTAGAGGCCTTTCTTGATGCAGTAAAAACCGGCAAAGAAGCGCCTATTTCATTCAATTCTTTATATCTCACTACATTGGTTACACTGAAGATTGTTGATAGCTTATCTACAGGTCTTCCTCAAAATATTTAATCTGTACTATGCTGGCTAATGATAGCTTAAATAAACTGATCGGTTATTGTGAAAAGGAAGAGTATAAAGGTTACGATCCTTATGACGGATTGAACAGTAAATTATTTAATAGTTTACCTGTTATACCTAAAAAACACTTCCCACGACTTGCATGGATACAATTGTTCAAAAGACTACCTTTTAATTTGCGTTCCATCGTAGGAATAAAAAAAGAGTATAATTCAAAAGGTATAGGACTTTTTTTAACCGGCTATTGTAACCTGGCAAAAATTGAGGGTAAAGAAAAACACCTGGAGCGTATTCATTTCTTTGCCCGGAAATTAATTGAAATGAAAACCCCGGGGTATTCGGGTGCATGCTGGGGATATAATTTTCCATGGGAGGCGAAAGCTTTTTACCAGCCCAAATTTGCACCTACCGTTGTGGCATCAACATTTGTTGCAAATGCCCTGATTGATGCCTATGAAATAACTCAGAATAAAGAATATCTTGATGAGGCCGTATCGACAAAGGATTTTATTCTGAAAGATCTGAATCGTACGGTTCTTGATAATGGTAATTTCGTTTTCTCTTATTCTCCTTATGATAACACATCGGTATTCAATGCTTCTTTGTTAGGGGCGAGATTATTAAGCAGGATATATTTTTATACCAGAGATGAAGAATTGATTCAGCAGGCTAAAAAAACTATTGCTTATTGCTGCGATTACCAGAATGCCGATGGGTCATGGTATTACAGCACTTTATCTTTTCATCAGTGGATTGATAATTTTCATACGGGTTTTAACCTTGAAGCAATAATTGAATACAGAAAATATTCGGATGACCCTGCTTTTGACCGTAATATTGAGAAAGGCATGAAATATTACCTGGAAACATTCTTTGATAAAGAAGGTCGATCGGCCTACTATAGTAACTCCTTGTACCCTATAGATATTCACGCGCCTTCCCAGTTGTTTGTAACACTGCATAAAGCAGGAATATTTAAAGAAAATAAAGAACTTGCTGACAGGGTATTGCAATGGACAGTAAAAAATATGCAATCACCCCAGGGATATTTCTATTATCAGAAAAGAAAGTACCTGACCAATAAGATATCGTACATGAGGTGGTCGCAGGCCTGGATATTCTATGGATTAACTTATTATTTGCTGGACAATAAAAATCAATTTGATTAACCAGCTTAACCCAAATAAAAATATAAAAACTAATATGATAGTTGCTATTATTGCGGGTGCCCGTCCGAACTTTATGAAAATTGCACCCATTATTAAAGCCATCCAGGAAGCGCGTGCCAATGACCAGGATATTGATTATAAATTGATTCATACCGGCCAGCATTATGATAAAAAAATGAGTGGTGACTTTTTTGAACAGCTTGGTATTCCTAAGCCTCATGTAAACCTGGAAGCAGGAGGGGGGTCACAAGCCGAGCAAACCGCAGCCATTATGACAAGATTCGAAAAAATAATGGAATCTGACCGACCGGATGTGGTGCTTGTTGTAGGTGATGTAACTTCTACAATGGCCTGCACAATAGTTGCCAAGAAGTTATGTATTCCTGTAGTTCATGTTGAAGCGGGTATCCGTTCGGGTGATATGACCATGCCCGAAGAGATCAACAGGATAGTTACAGATTCTATATGTGATCATTTTTTTACTACAAGTGAAGTGGCAAATAAACATTTAAGAAATTCAGGTGTTAG
>CAYLVR010000022.1:0-5059 GCA_964387165.1 uncultured Chitinophagaceae bacterium
TTATTTACCCGTTTTTTAATTAAACATATTTTGGCGTGGACCTTTAAATTCGGAATAGATATTAATACTTTTACCCCTTCCAGTTCAAGATATTCTTTCCATTCCAGATTAGCTTCTTCGTCGAAACGCGCGCGCAGTTCCAGCATCACTGTTACCTGTTTGCCATTTCTTACAGCATTTACTATAGCATTAATTATTTTGGAAGAGGGGGCAAGACGGTAAGCAGTAATTTTGATAGAAACCACTTCGGGGTCAATTGCTGCTTCGCGTAAAAGATCTATTACAGGATCAAATGAATTATAGGGAAAATTAAGCATGATGTCGTCTTTTAATACAACATCCGTAACCCTGCTTGCCTTTTTTAATAACGGGTGAAGAAAGGGGCGTTTGCGTTTGCTGCTTTCAGGGAATACATCAGGAAATTCCATGAAGTGCCTGAAATTATGAATTCTTCCTCCTGGTATTATACTATCTTTTTTAGAGATAATGAATTTCTTCATTAAGAATTCCAGGAGAGAAGGTTCCATTTCCTTATCATATACAAATCTTACAGCTTTTCCTTTGCGCCTGTTTTTAACGCCTTTTTCAATCTTCTGAATAAAAGTGGTAGATACATCATTATCAATATCTATTTCTGCGTCCTTAGTAATTTTAAATACCCAGGATTGAAAGTGATCGTACCCGAAGAACGAAAATATACTGTTGAGGTTATAACGGATCACATCTTCAAGAAGAATTATATGGTGTTGCCCTTCTGGTGAAGGCAACTCTTTAAAGCGACCGATATCTTTGGAAGGAACTTCGATTATAGCATATTTTCTTTTTAGCGAATGGTCGGATTTAGAAAGCTCAACACCGAGATAAATTGATTTCTCGCGCAGATAAGGAAGCTGGTTAATGCTTTCTATCATTAAAGGGATAATATTTGAACGAACTTCTTCTTCAAAAAAGATCCTGACGAATTGTTGCTGTTCCTTGTTCAGATCTTTTTCATTTAAAAGTGATATCCCGGTTTTTCCCATTTCATGCCGCACCTGCTCCCAGATGCGGTTGAATTCGGCTTGTTGGTCAAGCACGATTTCCTGGATATCAGCCAGTATTTCGGCGGGGGCCTGCTCGAAGTGCATGTTTTTGATCTTTGGCCCTACTTCCGCCATTCTTTTCAGCGTAGCTACCCTTACCCTGAAAAACTCATCTGTATTGTTAGAAAAAATACCAAGAAACTTGAGTCTTTGTTTGAGGGGTACCCTGGGGTCGGATGCTTCCTGCAAAACCCTGCCGTTGAATGAGAGCCAGCTTATATCCCGTGGGATCGTTTTACGTTTCATTTCAATCATTTAGCCATGTTCTTTGGTGTGAACCAAAGGTGGCGAGGGCCAAAGTAAGTTCAAATTAAGAAATTATTATCTTTAGCATTCCCTGCCCCGATATTTAAGGATAGAATATTTTTGAAAAACAAAAAGATTTTACGACCTTCGCCGTCCAAATTTTTAGACATGTCCAGAATATGCCAGATTACAGGTAAAGTGCCTATCGGGGGAAATACAGTCTCTCACTCAAATATAAAGACAAAGCGCAGATTCCTGCCTAACCTGCAGACAAAGCGTTTCTTCTTTGCAGAAGAGGACAGGTGGATCACATTAAAATTATCGACTGAAGGTATCCGTACCATTAATAAAAACGGGTTGAATAGTGTAGTTAAAAAGCTGAGAGCCGAAGGTCATAAAATCTAAAAATAAATAAAGCCCACCTTCGCCAAGGCTATGGCGGGCGCAGTAAACATAAACAAAATGGCAAAGAAAGGAAGCAGGGTACAGGTAATATTAGAGTGCACAGAGCACAAGACCAGCGGTCAGCCTGGTACCAGCCGTTATATTAGCGAAAAGAACAAAAAAAATACTCCTGAAAGACTTGAGTTGAAAAAATACAACCCAATTTTAAAGAAGTACACTATCCATAAAGAAATTAAATAAATCGAGTCATGGCAAAAGCAGCTAAAACCGCGATAAAAACCAAGGACCAGAAAGCAATTGCTGAAGCTAAGAACTGGACTAAAGTTATCAAGGCCGTACGTAGCCCCAAATCAGGTGCATACACTTTCAAAGAAGCGATCATTCATAAAGAAAAAGTAAAAGAATTTCTCGCTCAGAAATAATCGGTTGGTTACGTAATTAGTATCTTCAAAGCTGTTCTCATTGAACAGCTTTTTGTATTTCAGTCTCTCCCTTTGAGAAAGAGGGTAGTTTCGCGGGGCGAAATGGATATTTAATAAATTATACTTTATGGGATTTTTTGATAAGATCTTCGGTAAAAAAGAAAAGGAGAGCCTTGACCAGGGACTTCAAAAAACCAAAGAAGGATTTCTTTCGAAAATAACCAAAGCTGTTGCAGGCAAATCAACAATTGATGAGGAGGTTCTTGATGACCTGGAAAACGCTTTGGTAAGCGCCGACGTAGGAATTGATACCACCGTTCAGATTATTGACAGGATAGAGAAGCGGGTAGCAAAAGACAAGTATCTGGGAACAAGTGAGTTAAACCGCCTGCTTAAAGAAGAAATAGAAGGAGTGCTGACTGATCCGCCTTCCGGTACTTATGATTTTACCTCAGATATTCCTGTAAAACCATATGTTATTTTAGTTGTTGGGGTTAATGGTGCCGGTAAAACAACTACAATAGGGAAGCTTGCTTATAACTTTAAAAAAGGAGGTAAATCAGTGCTATTAGGTGCGGCAGATACTTTTCGTGCGGCTGCGGTTGACCAGCTAACGATCTGGAGTGAGCGAACCGGGGTTCCTATTGTAAAGCAGCCCATGGGTTCGGATCCTGCATCGGTAGCTTTTGATACAGTTCAAAGTGGTTTGTCGAAGGGCAGTGATGTTATTATAATTGATACAGCCGGACGTTTGCATAATAAAGCATATCTAATGGAAGAGCTGACCAAAATAAAAAGAGTAATGGGAAAAATTATTCCCAACGCACCACACGAGGTGTTACTGGTATTGGATGGTTCAACAGGGCAAAACGCCCTCGAGCAGGCAAAACAGTTTACAGCTGCAACAGATGTAACTGCGCTTGCCATAACAAAACTTGATGGAACTGCAAAAGGCGGTGTGGTTCTTGCAGTAGCAAACCAATTTAAAATACCTGTGAAGTTTATCGGTGTTGGAGAAAAAATGGAAGATCTTTTAATTTTTAATAAACATGAATTTGTGAATTCCTTGTTTAATCTGGAAAATTAATTGATGACCGGTACACTTCAGGTATAAAAATTTATTTTCTTTGTACAAATTATTATTATGAGAAAGAGTTTATTGGCAGTAGCATTAGTAGTTATGTTATTTGCAGGCGCTTCAAGTGCTTCAGCACAGTCTGCTAATGGGAGTGACTATCAAAACGCAGTTGGATTAGGACTTGACTTCGGAAATGGGTCCACCTTAGTTGGCCCTTCATTTAAACATTTTTTTACGGAGAACCATGCCGGTCTTGGTGAGTTACTTTTTGGCAATGGATTCGTTGCGATCCAGGCTTATTATCAGTACCATAAAGAAATTGAAGGCGCAGCAGGTTTAAGATGGTTCGCAGGTGCAGGACCCGGGGTTCTTTTTGGTAACAGTACCTCAATTTTCAAGTTGAGCCCAATGGGAGGTCTTGACTTCAAAGTTTCTGGCGCGCCTTTAAGTTTTTCTTTCGACTGGAGACCAACACTTTTTATGGGTGAAGGTGACAGCGATTTTGAAGCTGGCCGTTTCGGTCTTGGATTCAGATATGCATTCAATTAATTAACAGCTAAGATATAAAAGGGCCCCCTCTCGGGGCCTTTTTCATTTATAGAAAGTCTACCTTTGCAAACTAATGAAAACGAGGACACTTAAGAAGGATAAGGTCAATATCATCACGCTCGGCTGTAGTAAAAACATGGTTGATAGCGAAGTGTTGAGCGGTCAACTTGCATCAAACGATATAGATGTTATCCATGAAAACACTAAACTCGATCATAATATAGTTGTAGTTAATACCTGCGGATTTATTGATAAGGCGAAAGAAGAATCCATTAATACTATTTTACAACAGGTGGATCTTAAACGACGCGGAAAGCTCGATAAAGTTTATGTTACAGGTTGTCTTAGCGAACGATATAAAAATAATTTAGAAGCAGAGATCCCAGAAGTGGACGCTTATTTCGGAACCATGGAACTTCCGAATATCCTTAAACAGTTTAATGCTGATTATCGTGCTGAATTAATCGGTGAAAGAGTACTGGCCACACCACAACATTACGCGTATCTGAAAATATCGGAAGGGTGTAACCGTACCTGCTCATTCTGTGCAATTCCGTTGATGAGAGGGAAACATTCCAGCAGAACAATCGAGGACCTGGTGAAAGAAGCAGAACGGTTGGTGAAGATGGGAGTAAAAGAAATCATGCTGATCGCGCAGGAATTAACTTATTACGGTCTCGATATTTATAAAAAAAGAATGTTGCCTGATCTTTTGAACAGGCTCGCAGATATAAATGGACTTGAGTGGATACGATTGCATTATGCTTATCCTTCCAAATTTCCTCTCGAGATACTCGATACCATACGTGAAAGAGAAAATATCTGCAATTATCTTGATATGCCTTTGCAGCACGCCAGTGATAGTATGCTGAAAGCAATGAAAAGGCAGATCACAAGATCAGAAATGAGTGACCTTATTTCCGCGATAAGGGAAAAAGTTCCAGGTATTTGCATGAGAACAACATTAATTGCAGGATTTCCTGGGGAGACCAGAGATGATGTAGAGGAGTTAAAATCATTTTTACAATTACATAGATTTGACAGAGTAGGGATATTCTCTTACAGCCATGAAGAAAATACATCTGCTTATGATTTAATTGATAATATTCCGCTGGAAGAAAAAGAAGAAAGAGCACGAGAAATAATGGATGTTCAGCAGGAGATATCTTTAGAAAAGAACCAGGAAAAAATAGGGAAGATATTTAAAGTGCTTATCGATAAAAGAGAGTCGGGCCGCTACCTTGGGCGTACAGAATTTGATAGTGTGGAAGTAGATA
>CAYLVR010000022.1:5069-12703 GCA_964387165.1 uncultured Chitinophagaceae bacterium
TGAGGTGATCATCAACAGCAAAAAGAAATTAACGATTGGCGATTTTGTTCAGGTAAAAATTATAAAGGCATATGATTACGATCTCGAAGGAGAAATATGGAACGGTTGATAACCAGGAAATAAATCAGTACACACTACAGAATAGTAATGGCACCGTAGTTAAATTAATTAATTATGGAGGCGCAATTACTAATATTTTTTTTCCCGATAAAAATGGTAAACCCATAGATATTGCATTGGGATTTGATTCGCTTGAAGAATATAAAGGCCCCGAAAATCCTCATTTCGGGTGTATTACGGGAAGGTTCGCCAACCGTATTAAAAAGGGCCAGTTTGAAATAGATGGTAAAAAATATCAGGCTTCCATAAATAATAACGGCAACACTTTACATGGTGGTAAAATTGGTTTTAACAGAAAGATATGGTCTGCTGAAATAGTAAATGGCAGTAAAGTGAAAATGAATTATACCAGCAAAGACGGTGAGGAAGGTTTTCCCGGCAATTGCACCGTTGAAGTAGTATATACTTTAAACGATGATGACAGTTTTAAAATAGATTATGCCGCTACAACAGATGCCCCAACTCCTGTAAATATCACTAACCATAGTTATTTTAATTTATCTGGCGGAAACGACGAGACTATTACTGACCATGAAATATGGATCGATGCCGATAAGTTTATTCCCGTTGACGATGAATTCCTGCCTATTGGGAAATTGGAAGAAGTCGCCGGAACGGTAATGGATCTCAAACTCCCAAAAAGAATCGGTGATAATGTAGATAAAATTCCGGGAGGGGGTTACGACCACACTTATGTTCTGAACAACACATCCGGCAAACCGCAGGCTGGCGTTTACCATAAAGGTACTGGCATATATCTTGAATTGATAACCACTGAACCGGGCGTTCAGTTTTATACGGGAAATATGCTTACAGGTACATTGGTTGGGAAAAAGGGTAAAATATATGCGCAACGAGGTGGCTTCTGCCTGGAAGCGCAGCATTTCCCGGATTCACCCAATCAGCCATCTTTCCCTAATACTGTTTTACGTCCGGGTGAAACTTATAAACAAACGACTATTTACCGTTTATCAGTAAAATAACAATTTGTATCAGGTATCTTTTCTTAAATTGTATTATTAAATATTATAACGATGAAGCACATTTTACCTTTAGCAGTTATCTTATTTTCAGCCAATTCAGTTTTTGCTCAGCACAAATTGGTTAAAAAATGGGAATCGGATTCAGTATTAAAAGTCCCTGAATCTGTACTTTTCGACGGAAAAAATAATGTTTTATACGTTTCGAATATTGATGGGGCTCCGGATGGAAAAGATGGGCAGGGATCTATCGGTAAACTAGGGCTTGACGGACAAATCATCATGGTGGATTGGGTTGCCGGTTTAAACGCGCCAAAAGGGATGGCCCTTGTTGAAAACACTTTGTGGGTTGCCGATATCGACCAGATGGTTGCAATAGATATTACCGAAGGAAAAATAATTAAAACAGTTCCGATTGAAGAAGCAGGTTTTCTCAACGATGTGGCTGCAGATGGAAAGGGAGTTGTATATGTTTCGGATAGCAAAACAAAGAAAGTTCATAAAATTGAGAACGATAAAGTGTCCTTAGTGTTGGAGAATCTCCAGGGTCCGAATGGTTTGCTAGTACACAATAATGATCTTTATGTACTCGATAATGGTACGATGAATAAGGTGAAAAAGAATGCACTGGTGCAATTAGCATCAGGTCTTGAAGGACATACCGATGGTATTGAGCATGTAAAGGGAAATGAATTTATAGTATCAGGCTGGGAAGGTGTCATTTATTATGTAGATGCCAAGGGCAAAAAAGAAAAATTATTGGACACGCGCGCCGAGAAGATCAATGCCGCAGATATAGGTTATGATGCAAAAAATAAAATAGTTTACGTTCCTACATTCTTTAAAAATTCAGTTGTTGCTTATCAGTTGCAGTAAGGAAATGGATTGTAGTGCTAAACAGTTATCATACGGCGAAACAGGATATTTTTCACCTATCGTTAATGCTTATGTAGCTAATGATAGCAGGTTGAAAGAATTTATCAAGCATCCCGTTTCCCTGCAGGGTATAAAGAATGCTATTAAATCGAGGCAACAATTCCCGCAGAATCGTGCGTTATTGGTTTCTGAATTAAGGAAACAATATTCATCGTTACAGCTTGGCGAAGCTCTTGAAAATAATATTGAATTATTATCAAGAGATAATACGTTTACTGTTTGTACCGCACACCAACCCGCTATATTTACCGGCAACCTGTTTTTTGTTTATAAGATATTACACACAATAAAGTTGGCAGAGCATTTGAAAAATGAAGTGCCAGGGAATAATTATGTGCCGGTATATTATATGGGATCCGAAGATGCTGATCTTGATGAATTGGGTAATATCTATCTGCACGGAGAAAAGATTATCTGGGACACTAAACAACGTGGTGCAATAGGCAGGATGAATACAAAGGGCCTGGAGAAAATAATTAACCGTATTGAAGGTGAGTTATCTGTAGAGCCGTTTGGGCCTGAATTAATTGACTTACTTAAAAGATGTTATTTAGAAAGTGACGATATACAAACTGCCACACTTAAATTAATACATCATTTATTCGGGGAATACGGGTTAGTAGTATTGATTGCTGATACCCCATCCTTTAAAAAAGAAATGATCCCTGTTTTTGAAGATGAATTGTTTAACCAGGTTTCTGCGGGACTGGTACAAAAAAAAAGTGAAGAGATAGGAAAAGATTTTAAGGTGCAGGCCCACCCGCGTGAGATTAACCTGTTTTATCTAAAGGATAATATAAGAGAAAGGATAGAAAGGGAAAATAACGAATTCATTATTGTGAACACAAGCACAAGTTTCACAGAGGAAGAGATAAAAAAGGAACTACATGAGCACCCCGAAAGATTTAGTCCTAACGTTATACTTCGCGGATTATTACAGGAAACCGTTCTTCCCAACATAGCCTTTATTGGTGGTGGGGGAGAATTGGCTTATTGGATGGAACTAAAGACGGTATTCGAAAATTATAGAGTTCCGTATCCAGTACTGATTGTCAGGAATTCATTTTTGATTATCGACGGGAAATGGAAAAGCAAAATGGATAAATTGAATATATCCATTAATAATATATTCAGGCCTTCTGTAAGCTTGTTAAATGAATTGGTGAAGCGTGAATCTGATAAGCAATTGAGTTTAGACAATGAGATTACTGATGCTAAAAATTATTATCAGCAATTAAAGAACCTGGCCAGCAGGGTGGATCCTACATTAGGCAATCATGTTGTTGCATTGGAAACGCGCGCACTTAAGCAATTAAAAGAATTAGAAAAAAAAATGCTTCGTGCCGAAAAAAGAAAATTTGAGGACCAATCACGTCAGCTTGAAACAATTAAAAAGGAATTATTCCCCAATAACAGTCTCCAGGAACGTGTGGAAAATTTCATGCCTTTTTATGCAAAGTGGGGAACAGAATTTATTCACGCTATCTATAAAAATTCTTTAACACTGGAGCAGAAATTCGTTGTGCTGACAGCTCATTCCTTTTGAGAAGGGGTATAAAAATAATTGCATATAACTGACTGCCCGCGATTTCTCAGTCGAACTGATTATTCCATCCATCAGTTTTAATCTTTTCCGCCTTTGCAATCACTTCGGTCTCCATTTTATTTTTATATTCATCTAATTTTTTAGCCGCCAGTTCATCAAAGGTGCTAATAATAGTTGTAGCCAGTATTCCCGCATTTTTAGCGCCATTTAACGCAACAGTTGCTACAGGAATTCCATTTGGCATTTGAAGAATAGAGAGAACAGAATCCCAACCGTCTATTGAATTGGAAGATTTAACAGGAACGCCAATTACCGGTAAAGTAGTTACAGATGCTACCATCCCTGGCAAATGCGCAGCGCCTCCGGCCCCGGCAATAATTACCTTAATACCGCGAGCCCTGGCGCTTTCCGCATATTTTATCATTCTTTTTGGCGTACGGTGTGCAGAAATGATGGTCAGTTCAAAAGGAATCTCCATTTCTTTTAAAAAATCCGCGGCAGCCTTCATTACTGGAAGATCACTGTCGCTGCCCATTATTATGCCTACAACCGGGTTTGCCATTTTGCTTTTATTAGGTGCTGTCGCTACGCGACGGAAAGAAATATATTATTTTCTACCAACATTTTTGCTTCTGTAAGGCAATTATGGGAGCATTTCCTCGGATCAGAGAACCCTTTCCAGCCCGCTGAAGAAGAAATCGCCCTCGATCTTTGCATTTTCGTCGCTGTCGCTACCGTGAACTGCATTTTCACCTAAAGAAGTGGCGAATAATTTCCTGATCGTACCGGCCTCCGCTTTGGCTGGATCTGTAGCTCCGATGAGCGTCCTGAAAGCTGTAACTGCATTATCTTTTTCAAGAATAGCCGCAATGATCGGGCCGCTGCTCATAAAGCTTACCAGTTCGCCGTAAAAGGGCCTTTCTTTGTGAACGGCATAAAATTCCCCTGCTTTGTCTTCACTAAGTTTGGTTAACTTCAATGCCACGATTTTATATCCTTCCTTAATGATCCTGTCGATGATGGCGCCTGTGTGACCGTTTTTCATCGCGTCGGGCTTGATCATGGTAAACGTACGATTGCTCATATTGTAAAATATCTATTTTGGCGGCAAAGGTATAATAAAAACAAATCCCCCTGCTGATATCCATTTCCTTGCCCCTTTTTAAAGGTGATATTATACTCCACATTTTTTGAATTAAGGGATGTCTGCCCTTCTCCTTTTGAAAAAGGAGATCAAAGAAGTATCATTTAAACAGTGATTACATGGGAATTTGGTGATTGCTCAATATTTCCGCACCTTTGCGCTCATTTTTCATGAAAGAAATCAAGGAAATATTCCCTTTGCTGGCAAGTCCGCGCAAAGTCGTAATTACCACCCACCAGAAACCTGACCCCGATGCTATGGGTTCATCGTTGGGTCTATATCATTTTTTAAGGTTACTTGGGCATGAAGTTACTGTCATCAGTCCAACTAATTGGGCTACCTGGCTCAATTGGATGCCAGCGGCCGGTAAGGTGATAGATTTTGAGCTTTCCGGTAATAAGGCTGTTGAGGCGTTAAATGCCGCAGAATGGCTGTTCTGTCTCGATTTCAACATATTTACCCGCACAAAAAATCTTTCTCCGAAACTTTACGAGTTTAAGGGAGTTAAAGTTTTGATTGATCACCACCAGCAACCCGATGCGGCAAGTTTCGACTACGGTATCAGCGATATATCAAAGAGTTCTACATCAGAGATGATCTATGATTTTATTGTTGATTCAGGAAATGCCGACAAGATCAATAATGATATTGCTGAGTGTTTGTATGCAGGTGTTATGGCCGATACTGGTTCTTTTCGCTTCAGTTCTACAAAAGCATCGGTGCACGAGATGATTGCTTTCTTAAAAAAAGGTGGACTTGATCATGCAAAAGTTCATGAAAATATCTATGATAATTTTTTAGAGAATCGCCTGCGGTTCATTGGTCATGTACTTATGAACAGAATGGAGGTTTTTTATGAATATAATACCGCGATAATTGCTATTTCAAAAAAAGATCTTCAAAGGTTTCAGATAAAAACAGGAGATACAGAAGGGTTGGTCAATTATCCTTTGAGTATACAAGGTATTAAACTCGCCGCATTAGTGATAGATCGTGATGAAGAACGTAAATGGAGCTTCCGAAGCAAAGGTGGATTTGATACAAATACTTTTGCAAGAAAATATTTTAATGGAGGTGGGCACTACAATGCATCGGGGGGCAGAAGCAGCGAGACGCTTGAAAAAACAGTAGAACATTTTAAAAACGCTATAAAAGAAAACGCAGAATTATTACAATAAATAAAATTAATTAATGAGACAAACATCTATTTTTATTGCAAGCCTGGCTATATTATTTGCCATCGGAGGATGCTCAAATAACGGCGGCTTCAAAAAAACAAAAAGCGGTATTTTATATAAAATTATCAGCGATGGGAAAAACCCTCTAGCCCAAAAAGGCGAATTCTTGAAGGTGCATTACACTAATAAAGTAAGGGATTCCATTATGTCAACAAGTGCAGGTTCGCTGCCTACTTATGCACCTGTGGATAGCGTTGGACCTATATACAATGCTGCGGAAATTTTTGATAAATTAAGAAAAGGGGATAGTGCGATAATTGTAATGCTGGCGGATAGTCTTGAAAAAAAACAGGGCCCCTTACCTCCATTCATTGGGAAAAAAGATAAGCTTACGCTTAGTTTGAGAGTACTCGATGTGTTTAAAACTGAAGACGAAGTAAGAAGCGATCAACAGGGCTTAATAGATGCTAAAAAAGTAGATGAGGTAAAAGATGTTGAAAATTATCTTGCTTCGAAAAATATTAAAACACAAAAAACTGAGAAAGGTGTTTTTGTAGAAATCATTGAGCAGGGTACAGGACCGAAGGTAGATTCAGGTAAAGCTGTTTCTGTAAAATATAGAGGACAAACCTTTGAGGGAAAAGTATTTGATTCAAATATTGATACCACTTTTGGACATACAGATCCTTTTAAATTGGTTATCGGTCAGCGTGGTGCAATTGAGGGATGGGATGATGGATTAAGGGTGTTTAATGAAGGTGGTAAAGGAAGATTATATATTCCTTCAATGCTTGCTTATGGCCCTAATCCTCCTCAGGGAGCACCATTCAAACCATTTGAAAACTTAATGTTTGATGTGGAAGTGGTGAAAGTGGAGGATGCCCCAAAAACATCATCAGTACCTGGCCGCCCTAGTGTGCCGCCGGTTAGGTAAAATATTTTATTGTTGTAAAAAGAGGCTGCCTCAATTACTTGGAGTTCCTATGTTTGAAAAAAAATCATGGCTTCGAGAGGTTGTAACTTTAAATACAAAAACTCAAAGTCATGATTTCAAATGCAATTAAAGGTAAAGATTTTACCGGACAGAACCTGTATGTAGGTATCGACACTCATTTAAAGAGTTGGTCTGTAAGTATTTACAGCGATGAATTTGAATTAAAAACTTTCAGCCAGCAACCTGATGTCGATCAGTTAATCAGCCACCTGCAGACTAATTACCCTAATGGCAATTATCATTTGGCTTATGAAGCGGGATTTAGCGGTTTCTGGATACAAAGAAGCTTTACAAATAAGGGTATAGATTGTCAGGTAATCCATCCTGCAGATGTTCCTAGCAGCGACAAAGAAAATAAAAGAAAAACGGACAAGGTAGATTGTCGTAAAATAGCCAGGGGTTTAAGAAATAAAGATTTAAATGCCATATATATTCCTGATGAACAACAAGAAGGCGATCGTGCACTGGTAAGAACCCGTGTCAATATGGTAAGAGATATCACTGCTGTAAAGAACAGGATAAAAGCATTTTTGAAAATTAAAGGTATTGCTATACCTGATACTTTTAAAACAGGTAACTGGACTAAACGTTTTATACAGTGGCTACACAAAATAAATATTACAGAAGCAAGCGGTAAAATGGCATTGATGACCTATATCGAAGAAATTGAATTTTTAATAGCAAGAGAAAAACAGCTACAATCTAATATTAGAGTATTGTCGTTAACCAGTACATA
>CAYLVR010000022.1:12713-29303 GCA_964387165.1 uncultured Chitinophagaceae bacterium
ATATGAACTGAATATAAAAGCACTTACCAGTGTTCCATCAATTGGATTAATTGCAGCAATGACAATATTGACAGAATTAGGAAATATTAAGAGATTTAAAAAGTTTGATCGTCTTTGCAGTTATTGTGGCCTTACACCCAATTGTTTTAGTAGTGGGGAAACAGAGCGAGTAGCAGGCTTAAGCCGTAGAGGCAATCCTTTTATAAAGACAATTTTAATTGAATGTGCATGGATGGCTATCCGAAAAGATCCTGCGCTATTACTTTATTATAAAAAATTACTGCCGAGAATGAATGGCAATAAAGCAATTATAAAAGTAGCCAGGAAGCTACTTAACAGGATAAGATATGTACTCTGGCACCAAAAAGAATATGTAAAAGGCGTTATGTGAAGATTTTTGGTATTTAGAATTAATGGGTTAGGTATAAAATGGCTTATAAAAACTCAGGCTTGTCATAAATGCAGGAGGCTGTCTGTGGCTTGTTCGCAAGACCACTCTTTTGAGTTTGCATTGACAACCTGTAAAAAATAATACTGGAAATTGCAGCTCGGTAATCCGATGTCTGTTAAGAGAAGATTGTTTTTATAGGGCCTGAAAAAACATTGCACCAACCCGAAAGCTGGTGCAATGTCGAAATTTTAACAATCGAGGCTTGGTTTTCTACATAGAAGACAGCCTCTTTTTTTATGAATTGTAAGTGGTTATTTGCCTATGGAATTCATCATAAACTGCATTAAAAACGATCACCTCATTTAGGGATACATCAGTGGGCTGGTTTATACTTTAGGTAGGGGCTATTTCAAATAAACAGCAACAAACCTGGCTAAGGGAGCCATGCGTGCTTTATTAAGAATTAATGTGTCTCCGATGATATAATAATTATCTGCATTGCGGAGGGCTTCAAAAAAATGATTTTCTGTTTCTAATTGTTCGCAGGCCATCATAGTCGAAATTACCTTGTCGAATTTTATGCGGTTCGGAGCTTTCCATTCATAGTTGCCGCCAAAACCATTACATCCTCCATTACCTTTAACGGTACTATCGCTTGCATGTAATATCATATGAGGTTCACGCGACATTGCGGCTGTATCAACAACTATTCCCTGACCTCTTAATTCCGTGAGTTTCCAATAGGTCCCCGATAGTTCTGCAGCAGGTGTTACAGGTACAGGGTCAGATGCGATATCCTGGACAGAAGCGCTCGCATCCTTAACGCCTTTAGGTGAGTTACAGTTAATAAGTGTAGCTGACAATACAAAGAATAGAATGTATTTCATTAATGCTGTTTCGTTTCTTTTCATAACATCAAGTTTAATATAAAGACAATTTACTGAATAATTTTACACATTCCTTCGCTTCTTTTATATCATGTACCCGTAATATGCCTGCGCCTTTCATTAAGGCGATCGTATTCATGACAGTTGTCCCATTTAATGATTCTTCCGCCGTAATGCCTAAAAATTTATAGATGGTTGATTTGCGGGAAAGTCCTGCCAGTATAGGTTTCCCCAATATTTTTAAATAATCCATATTTTTAAGTAATTCAAAATTCTGATCGGTATTTTTACTGAATCCAAATCCCGGGTCAATAATTATATCCCTGATTCCTGCATTATGACATTCCTCAGTTTTCATAATAAAATAATCAAGAACGGCTCTTGCTACGTTATCGTAATCATTTAACGCTGCCATCGTTTGTGGAGTACCACGCATATGCATACAAACATAGGGAACCTTTAAAGCGGCCACTGTCGAGATCATTTTTTTATCCAATTCACCGCCACTTATATCATTTACTATACTAAATCCTGCATTGATACATTCCCTTGCCACTTTGCTGTAAAATGTATCTATAGATAAGATAGTCTCTGGAAAGTTTTTATCTAATAAATAAATAAGGGGATCAAGCCTTAGCAGTTCTTCTTCCGCAGTTAACAATGTTGAATCAGGCCGGGTGCTTTGTGCGCCTATATCAATTATGTCTGCTCCGTCATTAAGCATTGCTTCCACTTTTCTTAAAAGCTCGTCGGCAGTAAACCTGCTTCCCGGGTAAAAAGAATCCGGGGTCAGGTTTACAATACCCATAATCAATGGCGTTTCTGCAACCAGCAGCTTTCCTTTGCAGTTTAATGTGAACATAAAGCTCTTATCTTTATATTTGACTGGTAAAAATCAGGAATAAATTTCAATTGACCATTAGCTTCATGAGTAATACCAACCAGCAATACGATTCAGCGGTTAAATCATGCAGGGATATCTTTATCAAAAAAACCAAAGATTACGGCACTTCATGGAGGGTTTTAAGACCCATATCTATCCTTGACCAGCTTTTTATAAAGGCGCAAAGGATACGTACCATCCAGGAAAAAGGCAAACAAATGGTGGACGATGATATAAGGGACGAATTTAAAGGGATGTTGAATTATAGTGTAATTGGACTCATCCAACTGGATATGAAGAACAATGATATTGAAGATGTTTCTGTTGATAAAGTAGAACATTTGTATGACGAAAAGATTGCTGAAACAAAAATGCTTATGCTGGCTAAAAATCATGATTATGGTGAGGCATGGAGGAGTATGAGCCAGGAGAGTTTTGTGGACCTTATTTTAATGAAATTAATGCGCATGCGCCAGATCATTACTAATGAAGGAAAAACATTGATTAGTGAAGGGCTTGATGCTAATTACAGGGATATTATTAATTATTCAGTATTCGCTTTAATATTAAGTGACAAATGAAAATTTTCTTAAATATTGCCAGGTTTATAGTTGGGATTTTATTTATTTTCTCCGGGCTGATAAAGGCTAATGATCCATTAGGATTGAGCTATAAAATGCAGGAATTCTTTGAAGTGTGGAACTGGCACTTTTTGAATGATTACACTTTGGCCTTTTCTGTTATCATGATTGCTTTTGAGATCATTGCCGGCGTGGCAGTTTTGTTGGGATGGAAAATGAATCTGTTTAGTTGGCTATTACTTATTCTTATTGTTTTTTTCACTTTCCTTACAGGGTATGCCTTGTTCTCCGGAAAAATAAAAGAATGTGGATGTTTTGGAGATTGTATTCCTTTACAGGCACAGCAATCTTTCATCAAAGACCTGGTATTATTGGTTCTAATATTGATAATATTTATATATAGACGTAAAATCAGGCCGGTCTTCATATCAAAAATTTCTTTTTTAATATTGATATTTACTACAGCTTTTGCACTTGTATTTCAATGGTACGTTTTAAAACACTTGCCAATTGTTGATTGCCTTCCATATAAAGTAGGTAATAATATTCCTGAGAAATTAAGAGTACCACCAACTGGCGTTCCCGACAGTGTAGTGATCTTATTTACTTACGAAAAGAATGGCGTGCAACAAAGTTTTACTGCAGACGACTTCCCCGAAGATTTTGATGATTCATATACGTTTTTAAAAAGAGAAGACAAACTGATCAGTAAAGGGACCGCGGTGGCTGCAATCAGGGATTTTGCTTTGCAAACAGAATCTGGAAATGATACTACGCAGATACTTCTAAATGAGCCCGGTCAAAAATTATTTTTATTTATTAAAGACGGATATAAAAAGGGGAAGTGGATGCTAAATGCCGGTAATATTAATATTCAGGCTAGAGAGAAAGGACTTCCTATGTTTATTGTTACTAATTTGGAAAATATAGATCTGCTTACGGGCGCGCAGGTTCTGAGAACGGATGGAACAGCTATTAAAACGGCCGCGCGGTATAACCCAACGTTGTTTTTAATTGATGGCGGCACCATTATGAAGAAATGGAGCGCCACTGATTTTGACAAGGCAGGGCAATATATCGATCAAATAAAGTAAATGCTGAAATACATTACCAAAAAGATAATCTACGGCATACTGGTAATGGCCGGGGTGGTGGTAATTGTATTTTTTCTTTTCCAGGGATTTGGCGACCCTTCGCGGTTAGTACTTGGGCAAACAGCTGATCCGGCTACTCAACAAAATATAAGGAAGGAGCTCAAACTGGACCAGCCTAAATGGAAACAGTTTGTTTTCTATATAAATGATGTTTCACCTGTTGCTATTCATACTAATGAGGAAATAAGACAGAAAAATTTACATGGAATATTTATCGGTGGTGAAACAAATCTTGCTATTAAATTTCCATATTTAAGAAGATCGTATCAATCGAAAAGAGAAGTTTGGGATATTTTGACAGAGGCGCTTCCCGGAACAATCTTACTTGCTACTGCTGCTATGCTAATTGCTATGACTATAGGTATTCCTTTAGGAGTTTTGGCTGCAGTGAAAAAAGACACCTGGATGGATAGTTCTTCCATATTTGCATCTGTACTTGGTATTTCAGCTCCTTCATTCTTTATGGCAATTATTGTGGCATATTTATTTGGATTTGTTTTAAGCGATTATACAGGCCTGAATATGACCGGAAGTTTATACGACACTGATCCTTTTGCCGGAAGACAATTCCGGTTGAGTAATTTAATTTTGCCTGCCATTACTTTGGGTATCAGACCGCTTGCAATAATTACACAACTAACCCGCGGCGCGATGCTGGATGTGCTTAACCAGGATTATATAAGAACGGCTTATGCAAAAGGGCTTGGACGCAATAAAGTAATCTGGAAACATGCATTAAGAAACGCTTTGAACCCGGTTATTACAGCGATCACCGGCTGGTTTGCCGAATTACTGGCAGGTGCTTTTTTTGTTGAATATATATTTGGCTGGAAGGGCATAGGGAAAGTAACTGTAGATGCATTAGAAAATCTTGATTTCCCTGTGGTTATGGGTTCTGTATTAATATCTTCTTTCTTTTTTATTGTAGTTAATATCTGTGCGGATATTGTTTATGGAATTGTTGATCCCCGAATAAAAACTATTTAATTGATTACGACTTTATTGATCACTTTTTCGCCGAGTGCCTCATTTACGCGTTGGATAATTTTTTCTTTCTGATAGGTGAGTTCCTGCTTTAATGGGGCAACGGAGGTGGTAATATATAAAGTGCTGCCGTGAATATTGATTTTATTAGTATATCGCGCAATTGTTTTTCCCATCAGCTTTTCCCATATTTCTTCAATCTGCAAAGCCTGTATGGATCCGTTTAACCTGCTTTGTTTTAAAAACTGATTCATTGCATCGCCTAATGAAAATTCTCCCATAATCTAAAAGTAAACTATAAACTGATTAACTGGTAATCAACTTCAAGATTTTCGAAATGTTCTACTATCCGGTCGGCATGTGTATCTGTTATAAATATCTGCCCGTCGTTACGTACACATACCCAGTCCAGCAAATTATGCATCCTGTTCACATCCAGCTTTTCAAATACATCATCCAGTAGCAGTAGTGGCGCGAATTTCTTCTCAGATTTAAGAATATTGAATTCCGCCAGCTTCATGGCGAATAACAGGCTTTTTCTTTGCCCCTGTGATGCGATATTTTTAAAAGGCTGTTCATTCAGCGATATCTGGATATCATCTTTATGGACGCCGGTATTTGTTCTCTGGAGCAGCAGGTCTTTTTGTCTGCCTGCTGTCAGCAGTTCCCGAAAATTATTTTTCAGTAGCTGGCTTTCATAATTTAATTCAACAGCCTCATCTTTACCTGATATCTTTTTATAAAAATCTTTTACCAGGGAAATGCACTCTGTCATAAAAAATTTACGTTTATTAAAGATAAACTCTCCATCACACACCAGTTGTTCATCATATACATCCAGTAGTTTTGTGTCTGCGGCCTTGCTGTCGGCTACCGATTTGAGGTAGCTGTTTCTTTGCTGTAATATTTTATTATAATTGATTAAACGCTGTAAATATTCTGCATCGAGCTGCGATAATATAGCGTCAATATATCTTCTTCTTTCCTCACTGCCTTCAGTGATCATTTTAACATCATCGGGGGCAATGATCACACACGGAAATTTCCCGACATGATGAGAGAATTTCTCGTATGCTTCTCCATTCAATAAAAATTCTTTACGACCGTTTTCCCTGACAATACAAACCACCGGAGTATGGCTGCCAGCCCTTTCCATAACCGCCGGAACTTTAGTGGAGGAGGTCGGAGTGGACGCTGGCTCTAAATTAAAGACTCCCTCCACCCTGAAACCAGCCATCCCATTATGAGCATTCTGAGCATCCGATCTGCCATAGTAACTTTTAGTAAAACACAGGTAATAGATCGCATCCAGCAGGTTAGTTTTACCTACACCATTGGGACCACTTATACCTATGATCCTGGAAGTGAAACGGAAACGCCCCTCTACATAGTTTTTAAACTGGATTAGCGATATGGAATCAAGCTGTAGCAAATTCTGATAGCGGGGTGCAAGTTACCCTTCTTTACCCTTATCTTTGCCGCTCAAATTTTTCGAAAAGTGGCGACTAAATTTTCCAAGGAAACCTACCTGTACTGGTACGAGTTGATGCAGCTGATCCGTCAGTTTGAACTGACGGCAGAAGAGAAATATAAAATGGAAGGCAAAATACGCGGTTTTTTTCATGCTTACATTGGCCAGGAAGCTATTGCTGCCGGTTGTATGACGGCCACGAAACAGGAAGATCCTTTTATTACGGCATATCGCGATCATGGGCTGGCTCTCTCAAAAGGTGTTAGCGCTGACAGCTGTATGGCTGAGCTGTATGGTAAGGCCACAGGATGTGCGAAAGGTAAGGGAGGCAGTATGCACTTTTTCGGTAAAGATGTTTATTTCTTCGGGGGCCATGGTATTGTGGGAGCCCAAATAGGAACAGGAGCCGGTTTGGCCTTCGCAGAAAAATATAAGGGCACTGATAATGTTTGTCTTACTTTCTTTGGCGATGGTGCAGCGCGCCAGGGTATGCTGCACGAGGTGTTTAATATCGCCATGACCTGGGCATTACCTGTAGTGTTTATCTGTGAAAATAACAATTATGCTATGGGTACTTCAGTTGAACGTACCAGTAACGTAGTAGATATTTATAAACTTGCCGACGCTTATGAAATGCCAGGTGATTCTGTAGATGGCATGAGTGCAGAAGCCGTTCATGAGGCTGTGGCAAGGGCAGTAAAAAGAGCAAGAGAAGGGGGAGGGCCAACATTACTTGAAATTAAAACCTATCGTTATAAAGGCCACTCCATTTCTGATCCCCAGAAATACCGTACCAAAGAGGAAGTAGAAGAATATAAGCAGCGCGATCCCATTCAGCAGGTAGCGAAAACCATTCTTGATAATAAATTTGCCACAAAAGAAGAGCTGGCTATAATTGATAAAAGAGTAGAGGATAAAGTAGTGGCATCGGTAAAATTTGCAGAAGAATCACCATGGCCGAATGATGATGAAGTGCTGAAAGATGTCGTTCAGCAGGAAGATTATCCATTTATTGTAGACTAATTCCTTAATCATAAAAATATATTCACATTATAATGGCTACTAACGAAGTCAAACATCCTGAAGAAAAAAATAGAGCTGAAAAACCTTCACATCATGGCGGAATGGAGTATTTCTGGATTAAAAATCAGAAAGGAATTATTTACGCTATATCAGCAATAATACTGGTAGTGGGTGGATACTTTATTTATCAGAGTTATTTCCAGGCTCCCAAAGAACAGAAAGCTGCTGAAGCTATGTGGAAAGCAGAAGAATATTTCCGTATGGATTCTTCAAGACTTGCACTGAATGGCGACGGTCCTAACCAGGGATTTTTAAAAATTATTTCAAATCATAGTGGAACTAAAGCTGCAAACCTGGCTAAGTTTTATGCAGGCGCTTCTTACTTGAAAGTTGGGGATTTTACGAATGCCATTAAATACCTGAATGATTTTACAACAGACGATAAACTGATCAGTGCTCGTGCTGCAGGGTTGTTGGGTGATGCTTATGCAGAATCAGGCAAGAAAAAAGAAGCAATAGATAAATATCGAAAGGCGGGAACTATGTTCCCTGACGATACTAACAACTCCCCCGAATATTTATTCCGCGCAGGTTTATTGTACCAGGACCTGGGACAGAACCAGGAAGCGATAGATATGTTTAAAATTATTAAAAATAAATATGCTTCCACCCAGAGAGGGTTTGAGATAGATAAATATCTCGCACGCCTCGGATCTGTGGACTAAGCAATTATTATGGCAGAAGTATCCAACAGTAAATTATTACATATTAGTGCAGGCATCCGCGATTTAGCTGATGCCTGTGTGGTTATTATAAGAACCGAATGGAACGCTGCAATTATCGATGAACTCGAAAAAGGGTGTATAAATACATTAAAAAAGCATGGAATAAACAGTATTAAAATTATTGAGGTTCCGGGTGCGATAGAAATTTCCTTTGCAATTCAGAAATACTGGGAGCTACATAAACGTAAAGATGATCTTCCCCATGCATTTATCGCATTTGGGTGCGTAATACGCGGTGGAACCCCTCATTTTGAATACGTATGTGATTCTGTAACAAGCGGAATAACCCAATTGAATTTAACGCTACCTGTTCCCGTAATATTCGGAGTATTAACGGTAGATAATCAGCAGCAGGCAGAAGAAAGAATAGGAGGCATTCATGGCCATAAAGGCGAAGAGGCTGCTATTACAGCATTGAAAATGATATCGTTCGTAAGGTCTTTATCTGGTAAAGAAGGAGAAGGTTTATGAGGATACAATTATTCATTCCCTGTTTTGTTGACCAGTTGTATCCACAAACAGCTTTCAACATGGTTAAAGTGCTTGAAAAAGCAGGATGCACAGTCGAATATAACCAGGAACAAACCTGTTGTGGTCAGCCTGCATTTAATGCCGGATTCAGAGATGATGCTAAAGAGATCTGTTCAAAATTCATTAAAGATTTTCGGGGAGAAGATTACGTAGTGGCCCCAAGTGCCTCCTGTGTTGGGTTTATAAGAAATTATTATCAGAAACTATTTGATAACTCTTCTGTTCACAATGAAGTGAAGGATTTAAGCAAAAGAACTTTTGAATTATCGGAATTCCTGGTGAATGTGCTGCACTATGAAGATTTTGGAGCGACATTCAATGCTACAGCAACCTACCATGATTCCTGCGCAGGACTAAGGGAATGTAAAATAAAACAAGAGCCCAGGAAATTATTAAGCAAGGTTAAAGGCCTGGAACTTGTTGAAATGAACGATGTGGAAACCTGCTGTGGTTTTGGCGGAACATTTGCAGTTAAATTTGAGCCTATTTCCATTGCTATGGCTGATCAGAAAACAATTAATGCAAAGGCCACAGGCGCTGAGTATATTGTATCAACCGATCTATCCTGTCTTATGCACCTGGACGGATATATCAGGTATAAAGGATTAAATCTCCAGGCTATGCATTTAGCAGACGTACTGGCCAGCGGCTGGTAAAATAAAAAGAAAAACACTATGGCATATTGGCTTGTAAAATCAGAACCTACTACTTATTCCTTTGATCAGCTTGTTAAAGACGGATCTACCGTGTGGGATGGGGTAAGGAACTATGCGGCACGGAATCATTTGAGGGCAATGAAAAAAAATGATGAGGTACTGTATTACCATAGCATGGAAGGATTGGAGATAGTAGGTATTGCAAAAGTATCTAAAGAAGCTTTTGCAGATCCTACCTCAAAAGATGATTGGTCAGCCGTAGAACTAAAACCGGTAAAAAAATTAAAGAAAACGGTTACCCTGGCTGAAGTAAAAAAACATCCTGAATTAAAAAATATGGCCCTGGTGAGACTTGGACGTTTAAGTGTGCAACCTGTAACAGATGAAGAGTGGAAAATAATAATGACCCTGGCTAAGTAGTTTGCAATCCGCCGCCGACCGTAGCAACAGGGTGAGCGGACTATTCTTCTCTGAATATAATATCATATTCTTCCAGTTCTTTTAGAACAGGCTCATATATTTCCGGAATAACAGGAATATGAAGCCCTTGAATATTCATTTTTCCTTGCAGGATTAATTTGGTAGCTATAGCTAAAGGTAAACCAACTGTTTTAGCCATAGCTGTTCTAATAGAATCATCACCATTAACAATGAGACTGCTTTTTACGCAATGCTGGCGGTTATTCAGGATATAATTTATTTCGTGTAGCATTACTATCATGTCTTTATCATGTGGCTGCAGCGCTAATTTTTTTTCCAGTATAAATTGTATTACATCGGCAGGGGAGCATTCCCCTTTATTTATTATTGTCTTGTCATCATTGAGTCCTAAAAAGATCATTTGTTGTTTAAAGAGGTTATCAATTATTTTTTCTTTAAAAAATAATTGATAAAACGATTGCAGGCTCATGCCATCTGTATTAATAATGGTCTTCTCATCTGTTAGTTGATGTTCTATAATATGTTTCCATCCGAAGATGAATTCAGGGTAACGTAAAGTAGTTCTGATAAAAGTTTTTACACCCTGCAATGAATAAATATCGATATAGCTTAATGAATCACGGTTTGCGTACCACGACAATTTGTTTAATCCAGGAATTAAGACGGTATTTTCCGGATTAAATAATTCATGATAGTTCAATTGTTTTTGCCTGTCATCTTCCTTAAAAGTGGCACCTGCTTTTCCTGCAAGAACAACGTTACGCGGGTTCCAGCTTATTTTATAGTGCCATGGGTTATCGTCACTTTCCGGTGCTACTAATCCACCACAATGAGATGTAAAAGAATATATTTTGCCGCCCTTGTCCTGTATCTGATGAATTAATTTCATAGCGCTCATATGATCAATACCCGGATCAAGTCCCATTTCACATAAAAACAATAATCCCTGCTTTTCTATTTCTGTTTGCAGTGTACGCATTTTATCATCTACGTAAGAAGCAGTGAGTAGGCTTTTTTTATATTTCACACAGTCAACTGCAATAAGATAATGAAGGGAGGGGGGAAGGAGGGAAATAACAATGTCTGCATCAAGTATCCATTGTTTTCTTTGTGATTCTTTTTCAACCTGCACTGCAATTCCTTTTGCATTTGGGGAACTGCTAATTTTCGATTGGGCTGCCTGTTGATCAGCATCCAGCACAGTGAGCTGCCAGTTATTAATTTCTGATTCTTTTATTAGATAAGAAATCAGGTAAGTGCTGGATTTGCCTGCTCCAAATATTACTATGTGTTTCAATGTAAATCGATTACTTTGGAACTACAAAGTAATGATGTATTACTAAATGGCTAACTTTTTATATCTGTAATGATATAATCGACAGTTACCCCTCTGTTGCTTTTAGGCACTTCAATAGTAGAATGTGAGCCGGGCTGAACATTTTCAAAATAAACGGTCTGCGTTCTTACTACTCTCTTTTCGGGACCAAGATATTTGATCTCTATGGCTACTTTATGTAATTCTACAAGACTGTTATTGGTAAGCTCCAATTGGAGATTTGAAATACCACCCAACACACCCGTTTTATATTTATTTGATTTTACGGATACCTGTTTAAAAAGGTTCGCATGCACAGGTGTTGTGCTGATTTTTTCAGCCTGTTCGATTGGAGGTACAACAGGAGGTGGCAGGTTGGTGATTTGAGGTTCTGTTGCTTTAACTTCATGAATAATGGGTGGCTTTCCTGCAACTACGGGCTCAGTAATAATAGGAACTTCTATTGGTGTTTCTTCTTCTAGCTTGTTAACAGCAGCGGTAACAAGTGTATTTTCCTCTTTTGTTTCTTGTTGCAGTTGATGTACAAGTGCATTTAGTTGATTGATATCTTTTCTCTGACTGTTATAATTAACCACAAAATAAGAGAGGAGTGATATCAGTAATATACAAGCTGCAACCCCGGTTACATACAACATTTTGTTGTTAACTGTTCTTGTAACAGGTTGTTCAGCATATCTAATAACGGGTTCAGATAATTTTTTCTCCTCTATGGGAATTTCAGTAGTGATAATAGGTTCCTGCTGCTGTATTTTTTTCTGTGTACTTGGAAAATTAATATAAATCTTTTTAGAAGGTTGTATGGTGGCTACTTGTTCTGCTACGGGTTTTGGTTCAAACCTGGAGTGTTGCATTTCGACTACCTGTTCAGGCTTTTTATAAAACCGGTCGAATGGTTGTTCTTCAGTAGCGGGAGCATAAGCTTTCAGTTCTTCAATTTCACTGGGATAGCGCCAGGCGGCGCTTTTGCCTTCTAGCCATACCAGGTCGTATGGCTTAATACCTTTTTCGATGATTTCGGTAACCAGATAGGGACCGGATTGCTTATTATCGCGCAATAACAGGTACTTATTCATACAAAAAAATGAAGAGTGAAGTTGTATTTAAAGTTACCATGATAATCCCTTGTAAATATTTAAAAAGACGTTAAAGAAATTACCCTGAAAATGAACTAAAAACGGTAAATTCGCAGGTCTCTGTAAAGCATTTTTTAGCAGGGAAATTTCATTGATAAAACAAGCTTAATTACTTACATGGAAGAGAACAATCTCACACCTGATCCCACTAACGATATTAACCGAATCCAGCCCGTAAATATTGAGGAACAAATGAAGACTGCCTACATAGACTATTCTATGTCGGTGATCGTGGGCCGTGCTTTACCAGATGTACGCGATGGTTTTAAACCCGTTCACAGGCGCGTTTTGCACGCCATGAATGAGCTGGGCATTCATTATAACAAATCATTTAAGAAGTCGGCCAGGATCGTGGGAGAGGTGCTTGGTAAGTACCATCCGCATGGCGACAAATCGGTGTATGATTCGATGGTGCGTATGGCTCAGGAATGGAACATGCGATATACACTTATCGACAAACAGGGAAACTTTGGTAGCCAGGACGGTGATGGTCCTGCGGCAATGCGTTATACTGAGGCCCGCCTGCAAAGGATGGCCGAAAGTATGCTGATGGATATCGACAAAGAAACGGTGGATTTCCAGTTGAATTTCGATGATTCACTGGAAGAACCATCTGTTTTGCCTACCCGTATTCCCAATCTTTTAATTAATGGTTCCAGTGGTATTGCTGTGGGTATGGCCACAAATATTCTTCCTCATAACCTTACTGAAGTGATAGATGGATGTATCGCGTACATTGATAACCGTGAGATCACCATCGATGAAATCATGCAGCATGTCAAAGCCCCTGATTTTCCTACGGGTGGAATTATTTACGGTATGGAAGGAGTGAAGGCAGCCATGCATTTTGGAAGGGGAAGGGTAGTGCTTCGCGGAAGATTGCATGTTGATACAAAAAGCAGCGGAAGAGAGCAGATCATTATTACCGAGGTTCCTTACCAGGTGAGTCGCGATTCATTATGCGACAGGATAGGGCAACTCGTTAATGAAAAAGTTATTGAAGGTATTGCCCATATTAATAACGAATCGAATGGTAAAGAAGGTACGAGGGTTGTTATCGACCTGAAGCGTGATGCTATTGCAAATGTTGTTATCAACCAGTTGTATAAATATACTGAACTGCAAACGTCTTTCGGTATAAACAACGTAGCTATCGTAAAAGGGAGACCAAGAACGCTGAACATAAAAGATATGATCAGTGAGTTTGTGGAATTCCGTCATGAAGTTGTAATTCGTCGTACCCAGTATGAATTAAGAGAAGCCAATAAAAAAGCGCATATACTACAGGGGTATTTAATAGCGCTGGATCATCTGGATGAAGTAATTGCAATGATCAGGGCATCTGCAAACCCAGAGCAGGCAAAAGAGAATTTAATCAATGCAGGCTGGGGCCTTGATGAAATACAGGCTAAAGCTATACTGGAACTGCGTTTACAG
Source organism: uncultured Chitinophagaceae bacterium (assembly GCA_964387165.1). GTDB lineage: Bacteria > Bacteroidota > Bacteroidia > Chitinophagales > Chitinophagaceae > Flavitalea. The sequence goes on from CAYLVR010000022.1 coordinate 26,407, forward strand.
CGCCTTACCGGAATGGAGCGTGATAAGATCAAGGAAGAGTATGATGAATTAATGAAACTTATTGCTTACCTGCAGGATCTGTTAGGAGATGAGGGAAAAAGATTTGATTTAATTAAAACAGAGTTGAACGAGGTAAAGGAGAAATTTGGTGATGCCCGCAGAACTGAAATTACTTATCTCGATGATGAAGTAAGTATTAAAGATCTGATTAAAGAAGAAGATGTTGTAATTACCATTTCACACCTCGGATATATTAAAAGAACTTCGGCTACTGAATACCGTCAGCAAAGACGGGGTGGACGCGGTGCCATAGGCGGAAAGACGCGTGACGAAGATTATATTGAACATTTATTTGTGGCATCCACACATAATACAATGCTTTTCTTTACAGAAAAAGGAAGATGTTACTGGTTGAACATTTATCAGATCCCTGAAGGCGATAAAACAAGTAAGGGAAGGGCTATTCAGAACCTTATACAAATACCGCCGGATGATAAAGTGAGAGCGATCATTGATGTGAAAGATTTTGCTGATAAAGAATATATCAATTCACATAATATCGTTTTATGTACCAAAAAAGGTATCATTAAAAAAACTTTACTGGAAGACTTCAGCAGGCCGAGGCAGACCGGTGTTAATGCCATAACTATTAATCCTGGTGATGAACTACTGGAAGCAAAATTAACGAATGGTAATTCGGAAATAATGATGGCCGTTAAATCGGGAAGAGCGATCAGGTTTCCGGAGTCTAAAGTTCGACCAACGGGGCGTGGAGCCATTGGGGTAGGTGGTATAGAAGTTGATGATGATAATGATGAAGTTATTGGCATGATATGTGTCAATGCGGAAGATAAGTCGAAAACTGTACTGGTAGTAAGCGAAAAAGGATTTGGTAAGAGAACGGAGGTGGAGGAATACAGGATAACAAATCGCGGTGGTAAAGGTGTTAAAACCATCAATGTTACAGAAAAATCAGGTTCCCTGGTGGGTATCCTTGGTGTAACTGAAAAAGAAGATCTTATGATTACCTGCAGAAGCGGTCTGACTATCAGGATGAGTGTTTCAGGTATTAGTTCACAGGGACGGGCCACACAGGGCGTAAAACTGATCAGGATAGAGGATGGAGATGAGATTGCCGCCATTACGAAACTTGATATTGTGGTTGATGATGAAATAAAAGAAATGGACCTTCCTGGCGAAGTGGGAGATACAACTGAAACATCGAACGATACGTCTGAACCAATAATTGAGAGTTGATTTTATTTATCATTTTAAACAAACACTTCTATATGAAAAGTATCGTTTTATCGCTGATGCTTGTTGTTGCAGGTACAGGCTTATTTGCGCAAAGGCTGGAAAAAGCGAAGGATCTTCTGGAAAGAAAAAAAATTCCGGAAGCGATAGTTGAAGTAGATAAAGTTCTTGCCAATGAAAAGAACAAGAACAGTTCAGAGGCGTATTATGTAAAAGGAAAAATTTACAGTACGATTGCTGCGGATTCTACTAAAACATCAACCGACCCCGATGCAAAAGATTCGGCATTTGCTGCATTAAAAAAATACGTGGAGCTGGAAAATGCGATTAAAGACTCAACAAAAAGATTTTTGGCGCTTACATTGGATAATCGTAAACCGATCACAGATCTTTACGCAGCATATTCAAAAGAAGCTGCTTCATATTATAATGCCGGAAACTACAATGATGCATTAAAAGGTTTTAAAGGTTCACTCGATGTGTTTGATCTTTTAAGTAAACAAGGATGGACAAGTAATATTCTTCTGGATACGATCTCGGTATTGTATGCAGGCATATCTGCTGAAAAGGCTAATAAAGTGGACACTGCAGCTTATTATTACAGCCAAATAGCTGATGCAAAAGCACAGGCACAGGGATATGAGTCTATATATAAATGGCTCGCTGATTATTACAAGAATAAGGGTGATAATCAGACTGCAGGCAAGTACACTGCTCTTGGAAAAGAAGTATATCCTGATGATCCGTTCTGGAACACATTTGAACTATCGATGATTGGAGAGAAGGGATCACCTGAGGAATTGTTTGCTAAGTATGAAGAAGTACTGAAACAAGATGCGAGTAATCATGCAATCTGGTATAACTACGCGGCTGAGATTTATAATACTGCATACAATGAGGATACTACTAAACGCCCGGCAAACGTTGATGAATACCTGGATAAAGCAACTGATAAAATTCAGAAGAGCATCGATATTAAGGGTGATTATCCCAATTCACATTATTTAAAAGGTATCATATTTACAGCCAAAGCAGATCAGGTTGATAAAAAGAATAAGACGATCAGACCTCCAAAAGGTGGTAGGCTAACTCCTGAGGAGCTAAAGAAAAAAGAAGATCTGCGTAATAAAATGAAAGGCATCATCGATTTGGCAATTGTGGAATTTGAAAAGGTGGATCAGTTACTGGGTGGAGAGGGTAAATTGAAAATGGAAGAAAAACAAATGCTGAAGGACACTTATGATCGCCTGATTATTTTTTATGAGCAAAGAAAAGATGATGCTAATGCAACAGCTTATACCGATAAGTTTAATAATGTAGATAAGGTGCATTAACCGGTTAACCGACGGGGTATAACAAATCAAAATATAAAGAGGTCGTCTTCACATTGAAGATGGCCTCTTTATATTCGGGTACACCTGATGGAGAAAGTTTCGTTACCCGTAATCCAATGCCTCTGCATTATAAACACCAGTGAAAAATATAAACAAAAGAAAGGGATAACAATGGGGGTGCTTAATTTAACCGGGGATAAGGATAGAGCTCTTTGATTTCGCTATTTTTATTTGTTCTTTATCCTGGTCAAAAAAGGGCGTTTTTGACCAACATCTAAGTCAGTTTTATTATTGCATTTTTAATATCCC
>CAYLVR010000023.1:0-24802 GCA_964387165.1 uncultured Chitinophagaceae bacterium
CATGATGGTATTTCAGTTGTTGTGGGTTATTATAAAAATGCCTGAAACAAAAGGACGTTCTCTTGAGGAACTGGCAGCCAGATTTGAAAATACGAATAAAGAAACAGTGAGCAAGGATACCATAGAAGCTACGATATAGCTTTTTTGAAACTGATATAAAATAAGCAAACGATTCCTATGCCTGATAAAAGCAAAAAAACAATTGTCTGTTTTGGCGAGATACTTTGGGATATTCTGCCGGATAAAGAATTACCAGGTGGAGCGCCTATGAATGTAGCGTATCATTTGCATAAACTGGGAGAATACCCGGTGCTGCTTACCCGTATAGGGGTTGATGAAAGAGGGAAGCGACTCCTTGATATTCTCCGTACTAAAAAACTGGATACATCCTATTTGCAGCTCGATTATGACACGCCTACGGGTATCGTGTATGCAACAGCAAATGAACTCGGGGAAATGAAGTACGACATCATACAGCCTGCTGCATGGGACAATATACAGTTGGATTTGCGTGTAGAACAATTAGTAAAAGACGCCAGCTATTTTGTGTTTGGCAGCCTTGCAACACGATCGAAAACCGCTAAAGAAACACTTTTTAGCTTGCTGGAAGAGGTGGATAATAAAGTGCTGGACATTAACCTAAGGGCTCCTTTTTTTGATCGTCGTATTGTGGAAGACCTGCTGCAAAAAGCAGATGTGGTAAAGATGAACCTAGCTGAACTGGAGCTGATCACAGGCTGGTTTGCCGACTATAAAAATATAGAAGACAGGATGCAACTGGTACAGGATCGCTTTCAAATCCGTTCCGTTATTGTTACAATGGGCGGCGATGGCGCCGTTGTAAATTTTAGAGGAAACTATTACGAGCATCCCGGTTTTAAAGTAGACGTAGCAGATACCATAGGCAGCGGCGATGCTTTTTTGGCAGCCTTTCTTTCAAAAATTTTGAATGATGAAAAGCCTGAAACTGCCTTGAGCTTTGCCAGTGGTCTTGGTGCGCTGGTGGCTTCCAAAAGCGGCGGATGGCCTGAATACGATTTAAATGAAATAGAAAATCTTATTAACTCTAAACTTTCAATTCTTTAATCAAAACTTGCTTGCAATGAAAATTTTATTAACCTTTTTAACCGGGATATTATTACCGGTACTGCTGCTGGCACAACGTAATATTACAGGGCAGGTAATCAATAGAACGAATGCGGAACCGCTTTCCGGTGTATCCATTAAAAACGGGGCACTTGCCACAGTATCTGATGCTGAGGGGAAATTTTCGATTTTGGTACGTAACGATGATGTGATCACTTTCACCTATGTAGGTTTTCTCAGCTATAATATCACCATTACTGCTGCGGTGGATGTTGTTTCTGTGGAATTGGAGCCGGCCCTCAATTCACTGGAAACGGTTGTGGTAACCGGATATACTAACCAACGTAAAAAAGATCTCACCGGATCTGTTTCCGTTGTATCCGTGGATGATATGAGAAAACAGGCGACAGCTAACCCGGTTAAAGGATTGCAGGGGCAGGTTGCCGGTGTTTACATCACTTCAAATGGTAATCCCAGGGGGCCGGCCACTGTTCGGATAAGAGGGGTAGGTACATTTAATAATAATGACCCGCTTTATATTGTGGATGGTGTACCAACCCGGATAAACATTCAGGAAATGAATCCTGCTGATATTGAAAGTATGCAGATATTAAAAGATGCTGCATCTGCTACTATTTATGGTGCACGGGCTGCTAACGGTGTAATTATTATTACAACCAAGCAGGGAAAGTCCGGGCGAATGGAGGTATCAGCCGATGCGAATACTTCTATATCAAAATACACAACAAAACCGCAACTGTTGGATGCAGATGGTTATGGTACCGCTCTCTGGCGTGCTTCAGTTAATATTAACAGAGATCCTAATCTCAATACCATAGGTTATCAGTTTGATTGGAACAGAGACGCAAATGGCACCCCTCATTTGAATAGAATCATATTGCCAGAATATTTAGATCCAGCTCAGACATTAAAAACAGCAAATACAAACTGGTTTGATGAAGTATCAAGAACGGGTGTTATTCAATCATATAATGTAAGTATTTCTAATGGTACAGCTAAAGGAAGCTATTTATTTTCCGTAGGCTATTTTGAAAACGATGGTGTTGTAAAGACAACGAATTTTAAAAGAATTTCAGCTCGTATCAACTCAAGTTATAAGCTGTTAAATAATAAATTGATAATAGGAGAAAATCTCACAATCAACCGAATACAAGAAAAAGGGGATCCTAGTGTTCTTGATCTTGCTTTACAAGCACTACCGATAGTACCTGTGCATACGGCTGATGGCAACGGTTGGGGTGGCCCTTGGGGAGGGATGAATGACCGCCAGAATCCTGTAAGATTGCTTGAAGATAACAAGCAAAATATAGATTATGGGCTACGATTGTTTGGAAATATATATGCTAATCTAACCTTATTTAAGGGGCTTGTATTTAATTCAAACCTGGGAATTGATTATAGTAATGGAAATGGCAGCAATTTTCTGAAAACGTATAGATCGGGCTATTTGGTAGGAGCTATTAACCGGCTAACAATGAGTCAATCAGAAGGTTCACGAATGAACTGGTCCAATACCCTCAATTATACCAAGGTTTTATCCAATCATACATTTGGCGTACTTGCAGGAACAGAGTTTAATGAACAAAAAGGAAAATCGTTTTCTGCAACGAGAGATGAGTTTGCGATTGAGGATCCTGACTACACGGTTCTAAATGCCGGAAGTGGAAATAAGGATAATAGTGGTAACGCATCTCATAATACGCTTATGTCTTATTTTGGACAAGTAGACTATAAGTTTGGTGAAAGATACCTGGCATCTTTTAAAATCAGGAGAGACGGCTCTTCACGGTTTGGTAAAAATAATCGCTTTGGAACCTTTCCTGCAGCAGCAGTGGCCTGGAGATTATCAGAAGAAAAGTTTTTCTCCGGTTTGGTCAACCCTTCTATTGTCAGTGATTTGAAACTGAGGGTTAGCTGGGGACAAATGGGTAACCAGGAAACTTCCGATGTTGCTCTGTATACTTACTATTTGAGTGACTACCAGGGAGGCAATCAGCCTAATGTTACTGTTGGGACGGCTTATGATCTTACTGGCGGAAATACCGGAATCTTGCCTTCCGGATTCAGAAGAGTACAAAAGGGAAATGACAATCTTAAGTGGGAAACTACGGAGATGACAAATTTTGCTATTGATTTTGGTCTTTTGAACCAAAGACTTACCGGTTCCATCGAATATTATATTAAGAAAACAACAGACATCCTGGTGTTGCCACCAGCTATTGCAGCCGCTGGTGAAGGTGGACGGCAGTGGGTAAACGGTGCCTCGATGGAAAACAAAGGACTCGAGATTACTTTATCTAATAATGGAAAAATCGGCAATGTTACCTACGAGTTAAACGGAAATATCTCGGGGTATAAGAATAAGGTAACCTATCTGCCGGCTTCCGTAGTTAACGCCTATGGTGGTAACGGTACAACAGATAATATTTTAGGCAGAGCGCTAAACTCATACTATGGCCTTGTAGCAGATGGCATTTTTAAATCACAAAGCGAAGTAGATAATCATGCTACACAGAACGGAAAAGGGCTTGGAAGAATTCGCTACAGGGACATTAATGATGACAAACTTATCAATAATGCAAGCGACAGAACCTGGATTGGAGATCCAAACCCTGATTTCATATATGGCCTTAATATAGGCTTGCAGTACAAAGGCTTTGATTTTTCTGCATTCTTTCAGGGAGTTTCTGGTAACGCAGTACAAAACATGGTAAAATACAACACGGATTTTTGGAGTGTTTCTCAAACAGGTTCGAATAAAGGTATAAGAACTTTACAAGCATGGACTCCAGAAAACCCCAACTCCAATATTCCTGCACTTACTGCCGTCGATGCTAATAATGAAGCACGGTTATCTTCTTATTTTATTGAGAAGGGGTCTTATCTTAAGCTAAGGAATATGCAGATTGGATATACATTTCCAGATAATATCCTGGCACATGCTAAAATGCGCAAGGCTCGTGTTTATATAGGAGGTGATAATTTATTGATTATCGCAAAAAGTAAATCTTTCACAGGTTTGGATCCTGAAACTCCGGGCTTCGGATATCCTAATCCTACAGTATTTACAGCCGGCCTGATAATAGGTTTATAATATTACTTTAAACAAAAAACTATTTATAATGAAAAAGATAATCATATTCTTCATGTTCTCCTTTGCGCTGCTTAACTTCTGTTGTAACCGGAAGTTGGATGTATATCCAATTGGCGTACTCAGTGAGGAGCAGATAGCCAGGGCTGAAAATATAGACAAAATGGTTACAGCCGCATACTCCACACTTGGAAATGGCGACATCAATGTATCCTTTAGCTTATGGCAGTTTGGTGATGTTTTGTCTGATGATGCTTATAAAGGCGGACGGGCAGAAGATGACGGAGCCGATCTTCACAACATGGAAGTATTTGTAAATACAATGCCTACTTTTTTTCAGTTAAACGATCACTGGAGGGAAGCATATATTGGTATAAACAGGGCTAATGCAGCGCTTCAACTTTTAAGCAACATGAGCGAAACAGAGTTTCCTTTGAAAAAAAACAGGCAGGGAGAAGCCCGGTTTTTAAGAGGAGTCTATTATTTTGCCGTAAAGTTAATATATAGAAATATTCCCTATGTTGATGAGAACGTTGCTGCAGAAGATATTCCGAATCTTTCGAACCGTGAATTTACCAATGATCAGCTCTGGGATAAAATAGCTGCAGATTTCCAATTCGCAGCGGAAAACCTACCCGCAACTCAAAGCCAGAAAGGACGGGCAACCCAGGCTGCGGCCTATGGATATCTTGCAAAAGCAAGATTGTACCAGGCATATACACAGGATGATAATTACAATATTACCGGTATAAATACAGCTCTGATGCAGGAAGTTGTTAATGCTGCAGATAAAGTAATTGCTTCATCTTTCAGGCTGGAAGATGATTTTGCGAATAATTTTCTTCCTGGCGCTTTTGAAAATGGCCCGGAATCTTTATTTGCCATCCAATTTTCTCAGAGTGATGGTACCCGGTTGGGACGTTTAAATTATGGAGATGCATTGAATGTTCCGCAGGGACTTGGATGTTGTGATTTTCATAAACCAAGTCAGAACCTTGTCAATGCATTTAAAACTGATGTGAACGGGCTTCCCCTGCTGGATAATTTCAATCAGCAGGATCTGGATCTGTCAGTCAATACAGTTGATCCCAGGCTGGGACACACTGTAGCTATCCCGGGTCATGGATGGAAGTACGAACCTAAAAAAAGAATATTTCAAGCCAGCTGGTCACGAAATCCTGGGGTATATGGCACTTATGCTTCGTTAAAGGAAAATGTATCTCCCGATTGTACATGCTTTGTCGGAACACCGCCATTCTTTCCTAACTCAAAAAACAAAATCATTCTCCGGTACGCTGATGTATTGCTCATGAAGGCAGAGGCGCTTGTTGAACTAGGCAGGCATGATGAAGCTCTGCCCATAATTAATCAACTAAGAACAAGGGCTGCGCAAAGCGCTACTCTTCTTATAGATGCCAACGATAACCCCAACGCTAATTATTCGATTAGTACCTATCAGCCCGGGATTAATATCACCTGGACACAGGAAGTGGCGCGAAAAGCGGTACGCTTTGAACGCAGGCTTGAAATGGCGATGGAGTCAAGCCGGTTTTTTGACCTGGTGAGATGGGGAATTGCTGAACCTACACTGAATACCTATTTCGCAACAGAAAAAATAAAACGGTCGTTCCTGAATAATGCCCGTTTTGAAATGAACAAGAATGAGTACCTGCCTATACCGCAGGGACAGATGAACCTCAGTAGAGGAAATTATATTCAGAACAAAGGGTATTAAATGAGACAGGTTTAGGTAGCATTTTATAATGGTTCTTCGGCAAACAATTTTTTATTTATGAAAAGTAGACAATTTAGGTATTTATTGATGCTATTGCTTTTGGGTTGCCTGGCTGCGGGAGAATTGCAGGCTCAATACAACGAAAAATACAGGCCTCAATTTCATTTCAGTCCCCAAAAAGGTTGGATCGGAGATCCTGACGGACTTATATATACAGAGGGCATTTATCATTTATTCTGGTGGGGACACGCTACTTCAAACGATCTGGTGTACTGGGAAGAACAACCTTATCCAATGAAGGGTGGAGACAGGTCATTCGCTTATTTTTCCGGGTCGGTTGTTGTTGATAAGAATAATACTGCAGGCTTTGGCAACAATAGTATGGTTGCGCTCTACACTATGCATCGGCGGGGTGATAGTTTGCCTGAAACCCAGGGGCTATCCGTCAGCAAGGATCGAATAAATTTTGACTTTTACGAAGGGAACCCTGTTTTGGATGTTAAGAAAGTATTCTTTCGTGACCCGCAGGTATTTTGGCATGAACCTACCCAAAAATGGGTGATGGCAATTACAGTACCTGACATACGCAGGATAGAACTCTATTCTTCCCGCAATCTGAAGGACTGGATTTATATGAGTGAGTTCGGCAACCTTGGGCCTCGCAGCGCTTTTTGGGAATGTCCTGACCTGTTTGAACTGGATGTAGATGGATATCCCGGTAAAAAGAAATGGGTGATGTTAATAGGCCAGGGGCCCAACCGGGTTCAATATTTCATGGGATCATTTGATGGAAAGCGGTTTCTGCCCGATAACGAAACAGTGGCTTTTCTAAACGATGGAATAGGATTACCAGGTAAAGTATTTGAATCATTTGATGGTGCCGGTTATGGGCAATGGAAAGTTTCGGGAGAGGCATTTGGATATCGTCCCGACCGCGGCGACTCGGTCGTGCGCATAGGACTGGGAGATGCCAGCTCATTAAATGTCAGCCATGAAAAAAAAGGGGCTTTAACTTCTCCTGTTTTTACGATCACAGAGCCTGTAATTAATTTTCTGATCGCCGGCGGAAATCATCCGGATACGACCTGTATTAATCTCCTTGTTAATAATAAAGTGGTGCGTACTACTACAGGAACCAACAGTGATTTACTAAAATGGGAAGGTTGGGACGTTAGTGATTTGATCGGCAAAAAAGCGGTTATACAAATTGTAGATAATCATTCAGGGGCAAATATGGGATATATCCGCATTGATCATATTCTTTTTTCCGAAGTGTTACAGCCTAAGAATTTACAGCATGGTCTATGGTTGGATCATGGAACTGATTTTTATGCTACCAGGTCTTATCGCTTTCCGGAAAACCCGGAGCATAAGCCTGTGTTTCTTGGATGGATGGGTAACTGGGATTATGCCAATAGTGTTCCTTCACAATGGGGCAAAGGGTTTCAGTCCGTACCACGGGAAATTGCTTTGAAGAAGTTTCCTGAGGGAATACGTTTAGTTCAACAGCCACTTATGGAATTGAGAAAATTGCGAAAAGATCCTGTTACCTTTTCTAATAAAACTTTTAATGGCACCGTCGATCTGGCCGAATTCAAGCCGGATAGAAATACCTACGAGATAGAGGCAGTATTCGATGTTAATTCCAGGTCGGCGTTTGGATTTAATTTATTGGTAGGAGAAGGAAGGAAGTTGATCTTAAAGTATGATCCCGTTACTTCAAGAATAATAATTGACAGAACTAATTGCAGCGATTTTGTTACGAACGACAACTTTAACAGGAAGTTTCCTTCAATATCCTATGCCGCTGTAGAGCCAGAAAATAACCAGGTGAAATTGCACCTGTTAGTAGATGAATCATCAATCGAAGTTTTTACAAATCAAGGTAAAATTGTGTTAAGCGTACTTACATACCCTTCCCCTTCACAAACAGGAATTCAACTTTTTTCAGAGAAAGGGCCGGCAAGATTGGCCAACTTTAAAGCCTGGCAGTTAAACTCTATATGGCAAAAAACAACTGATTGAAAAGCAAAAAAACTTTTTAGCCCATTATACCGGGGCAGTATTAAATAAGCGAATAGAGAATTGCTTTATCGTTACAAAATATTTACAATGATTCAAAAGAATAGTTTTTATTGTCGCCGGATTACAGCAAGTATAATGGCTATATTTATGGTGACATTTATTTTTGGCCAGCAAAGAGGTCAAAACCCTGAGTATAAAAAGTATAATCCTTCTTATCATTTTTACCCGACGGGGGATCCTACAGGCCTATTTTATTTAGGCGGATATTATTATAACAATTGGGGTTCTGCATATAGCACTGATTTTGTTAACTGGAAACGATTCCCGGTTCCTGCATGGCGGCAAAGGCTATCAGATTCCACCATTTCACAAGTTGAGAGAGATTCTCTTCGGGCTAGGTTAGCGGCATCCCGCTTGGGAGGATCCGGTACGATAGTGGTTGATTGGAATAATACCAGCGGTTTTGGTAAGGACGGAAAACCACCGCTTGTTTCGCTTTGGCACAACGATACTCAGCCCTGGGGCAACCAGGTGGTTGGAATTGCATATAGTAATGATACTGCGAGAAACTGGCAACGGTATGAAAAATTTCCCGTACTCGACGTTAATAACCGGGAGTTTCGTGATCCACTTGTGTTTTGGTATGAGCCTACAAAAAACTGGGTTATGGCTATTGGTCTGGCAGAGGCTACCAAGGTTAAATTTTTTAAGTCGTCAAATCTTAAGGACTGGACTTTTATGAGTGAATTCGGGCCATGGGGCGCTGTAGACGGAGTTTGGGAATGTGCCGATTTTTTCCCATTAAGTGTTGATGGAGATCCGTCAAATGTGAAATGGGTATTGGCCATAAGTATTCAGCCAATCGGCGGACAATATTTTATAGGAAACTTTGATGGGGAAAAATTCACGCTGGATCCTTCTTTTGCGAGAGAGCTTACCTATGACAGGTACATACCACAGGGAGAAGTTCTCTTTGACTTTGAAAGAGGGATGGATTTTTGGCAGATTGAAGGTGATGCCTTTAGCCAGTCGCCATCCAACCAGGCGTTACTTGGCCAGGGGGCGGTTCGAGGGTATTTCGGACGCTTCTTTCTCAATAGTCAGAATTCTAACCGGCCATCGAAGGGCAAAGTTCTTTCACCCTCTTTTACTATAAAAAAGGCATATATTAATTTCTTGGGAGGTGGACAGCATGATCCCGGTCACCAGGAAATCAATTTAATAGTTGACAATAAAAAAGTACGTTCGCAATCAGGCAATAATCCTTTGAGCTTTAATTGGGGGGGAGGATTATTGTGGTATAGTTGGGATGTTTCTGAGTTTTTGGGGAAAGAAGCGAGGATTGAGGTAAAGGATAGTAGCAATGGTTACATATTAGCCGATCATTTCATGCTTTGCGACGAGCCTGCCAAAACAGAGAGAGAAAAAGCGTTCTGGGTTGACCACGGCCCTGATTTTTACGCTGTCCGGTCATGGATGAATTATGCACCGGGTGAGAAACGAAGAATATGGACCGGATGGATGGGTAGCTGGCGCTATGCTGGCGCAGAACCCGTAAGAGGGTTGCAGACAGTGCCCCGGAGTGTAGAGCTGAAAACGTTCCCTGAAGGTATTCGGTTAATTCAGGTTCCCATAAAAGAATTAGAGTCATTAAGAACAACGGCTAAAAATGTTGGTGAATTTACTTTTGAAGGAATTTGGAAAGGAGATAAAATAAAACCGTCAAAGAATAATTATGAACTAATCGTTGAAATTGAAAATATAGGTGCCGAGGAATTTGGGATAAAGGTTGGGGTTGGAAATGGCCAGCAAACTGTGGCGGGTTATAATGTTGCAGATGAAGAAATATATGTTGATAGGCGTAGGAGCGGGTTGGTTAGTTTCAGCGGCCTTTTCCCCCAGGTTAATAAAGGACATTTGAGAAACAGGAATAACACACTGAAGCTGCATGTATTTGTAGACAATTGTTCGATCGAAGTTTTTGCAAACAATGGCGAAGCTGTGATCTCAAGCAAAATTTATCCTGATACATCAAGCACAGGGATTGAGTTTTTCACCAGTAAAGGTGCTGTAAAAATTAAATCAGTCAAACTATGGGAATTAAAATCAATCGGACTGGAAAACCCGGCAGTATCCAGGTAGTGGGATTCTTAACAAACGATTAAAAGAAAAGCATTCAAAGCCTTTTATGAATATGCAAAAAATGAAAACAAGAAATAGCGTAAAGATTATTTGCAGATGGAGCATTTTATCCTGCCTGCTTACCATTTGTTGTCCTTTAACAATAATTGCACAGGAAGCAAAAAAACAAGTGGAACCGCACCGGCCGCTCATTCATTTTACACCCCAAAAAGGCTGGATGAACGATCCCAACGGGATGGTTTTTTTTAACGGCAAATATCACCTGTTTTTCCAGCATAACCCGAATAAGCCGGTATGGGGGCCTATGCACTGGGGCCATGCCACCAGTACTGACCTGGTAAACTGGGAAGAGCACCCCATCGCTTTATATCCTGATGCGCTGGGTACTATCTTTTCCGGCAGTGCCGTGATAGATGTAAACAATACGGCCGGGTTTGGCAAAAACGCTATGGTGGCTATTTACACCAATCATAGCCATGCTATAGAAAAAGAAGGCTTTGAAACCTATCAAACTCAAAGTATTGCTTACAGCTTAGACGAAGGGAAAACCTGGACCAAATACAAAGGCAACCCTGTACTGCCTAATCCCCATATCCGCGATTTCCGCGATCCTAAAGTGATGTGGCATGAAGCTACTAAAAAATGGATCATGACATTAGCTACTTTAGATCATATTACTTTTTATTCATCCCCCGATTTGAAAAGCTGGAAAGAAGAAAGCAAGTTTGGCAAAAATATTGGAGCGCATGGCGGTGTATGGGAATGCCCTGATCTAATTTCTTTCATCGTGGATGGCAAACAGGTATGGGCGCTGATCGTAAACCTGAATCCCGGCGGGCCTAATGGTGGTTCGGCTACACAATATTTTACCGGAGATTTTGATGGTTCTGCTTTTAAGCCTTTCGATACCCAAACCCGCTGGATGGATTATGGCCCGGATAATTATGCCGGCGTTACATGGAGCAATACCGGGGATCGTAAACTATTAATCGGCTGGATGAGCAACTGGCAATATGCCAACCTGGTTCCTACTCAAAACTGGCGCAGCGCTACCACTATTGCAAGGGAACTGAAGCTGGTAAAAAGCGGCAATGAATACCTCCTTGCTTCGGAGCCGGTAAGAGAATTGAATGATGCAGTTACAAAAAGCACTACATTAAAAAATATAAAAGCCGGCAATTTTGATATAACTAAAAAAACAGGAAAGCTGGATGGCGCTGCTATGCTGAGCTTTACAACCAGTAATGCAAAATCATTTGCTATTAGTTTATCTAACGCACAGGGAGAAGAGGTAGTGATTGGTTTTGATGCAGTGGCTAACCAGTATTTCATTGACCGTACTAAAAGTGGCGTTACTTCGTTTGAAAAAGGGTTTTCGAAAAAACATATTGCACAGCGTTTTGTAACAACCGGTAAAATGGATATGACGCTGGTGATAGATGTGGCTTCAGTAGAGCTATTTGCTGATAACGGGCTGAGTGTGATGACAGAAATATTTTTTCCAACTACCCCGTTTACCGATATTAAAATACAATCACCTGAACGTATGGTGATACAGCAGCTTCAGTTTAGTACGCTGAAAGGAAATTATTAATTCGGCAATAAATGGCAGGATTACAAATATCGTATAAGAATTTTTCGGTAGCAATCGCTTGCAAGCTGCTTTGTATTGTTGTTGCTGCGCAACCCCATACGTTAGATAGTAATTTGTTCAAAGCGCAAACAATTGATGACCGTATTGCTATTGGATACGGTATTGCTATAAGCGATGTGGATGGCGATAGAAAGCCGGATATTTTAGTGGCTGATAAAACGCAGATTGTGTGGTACCGGAATGGTGACTGGAAGAAGTTCGTGATAGCAGCGCATCTTACCGAAATGGATAATGTATGTATTGCTGCAGAAGATATGGATGAAGATGGAAGAGCCGAGGTAGCAGTGGGAGCACAATGGAACCCATCGGAAACGAGTGATGAGGAAAAATCCGGGGCAGTCTTTTTTTTAACATCACCCGCTGATCCCACTCAATTATGGGCAGCTACTAAGCTATATCATGAGCCCACCATTCACCGGATGCGATGGGTAAAACACCCTGCAGGCAAAAACTACTTAGTTGTGCTGCCTCTGCATGGGCAGGACAATAAGCAGGGTGAAGGCAAAAGTGTGAATATGCTTGTATTCCGGTATCCTGATCTGCTTCATAATCCAAAGCCTTTGTATATTTTTCCTACGGGTATGCACCAAACGCACAATTTGGATATTACTGAAAAAGGAATTTATGTTGCCGGCAAAGAAGGTGTTGGTTTTATTGCTGTCGATTTTGATAATCGAAAGGGGATAGTGAATATTATACCGGGAACCGGCCCATCCGGGGAGGTTCGTATGGGTCAATTGACCCGGAATGAGCCTTTCATCTCAACGATAGAACCTATGCATGGAGCCAATCTTGTAGTTTATACGAATAAGGAGAACAGGCAGGCATTGGACACGAGTTTTAATGAAGGGCACGGGCTGATTGCTGCTGATGTTTTAGGTTTAGGATATGACCAGATAATAGCGGGCTGGCGCCAACCTGATAAAAATAGTGACGTAGGTATAAAGCTATTTGTCAAAAAAAATACCGGAGGGAACGGATGGGAATGGTACTGGATAGACAAGAATGATATGGCATGTGAAGATATACAGGTTGCAGATCTCGATGGAGATGGACGGATGGAAATTATTGCCGCAGGCAGGAAAACGCATAATCTGAAGATATACTGGAATAAATCAAAAGGAACTAATGATGAGTAAACCTGATGAGAGCTTTTCACAATTAGTTATTGATCATAAAAATAATTCAAAAGAGTCTTTTTTATTGTAAAAAGAATTGGCATCTTTTTATTAGGCAGCATTGGAAGCATACAATTAGTAAGGATTTAATTCATTGGCAGGATATTTTTTAGGCTATTTATCCTAACCCGGGAAAAACAGGTTTACTTAGAATCAACACTGGTAGAAGAGAATAGGATTATTGCTATGTATCATGGTACAGGCGTGCGAAATAACAAACCGGGAGAGTATTTTATTACCCCTTATAGCAATAGCTATTCAATCAACTTTAAATCACTCGTAATGAAAAAAGTAGTTATTCTTTGCCTCCTGAATTATTGCTTATTCTTTCTTTCAAAGACATATGCGCAGGACACACTAAGGAAAATTAAAATTCAGAAAGGCCAGGTATATTTGAATCTGCCGGTAAGTGAAGCTAATAAACTTGCCAGGACAAAAATTTTGCATAATGGTAAAGTGCTGGATCAGTTTACCATTAAGCTGGCGAATGATAAGCCGGATTACTGGGTATTTTTTGATGTAACCCCTTACCAGGGAAAAGAAATTACGGTAACAGTGTCTAATGAAAATGTAGCAAGTGGCGGAGCGTTTAGTAACCAGGCAAACGCAAATAACAGGGATATAGAAATTGCGAAAGAGGACAGAGTAAAAGGGTTACAAATGATTTTTGCTGCTCCAACGTTTCCAGGACAGGATAGTGTGTATAAAGAAACGAAACGGCCACAAGCCCATTTCTCTGCACAGCGGGGCTGGATTAATGATCCTAATGGCTTGATTTATCATAATGGAGAGTATCATATGTATTATCAGCACAACCCTTACGGATGGGCGTGGGGCAATATGCACTGGGGGCATGCCGTCAGTAAAGATCTTGTTCATTGGAAAGAATTGCCTGAGGCTATATATCCATTTACGAGTATAGAACGGGATGCTGCTTTCTCCGGATCGGCTGTGTATGATCCTAAAAATACGGCTGGATTTAGAAAAAATGGAATAGATCCATTAATAGCAGTTTATACAAGTACAGGTAGGGGCGAGTGTCTTAAGCTTAGCTATGATAATGGAAAAACTTTTGAAGAGTATGCAGGGAATCCTATCCTAAAGCATACGGGAAGAGATCCTAAAGTATTTTGGTATGAGCCGGGAAATCATTGGGTAATGGTAGTATGGAATAGCGGGGAAACAAAAAAGATGTCATTGGGGCAGGAAGCTATCATTAACCAGCATCATATTTTTACGTCACCTGATTTAAAGAAATGGACTTTTCAGTCAGGTGTGCCGGGAGTTTTTGAATGCCCGGAGTTGTTTGAATTACCGGTAATTGGATCGGCAGGCGTATCTAAGTGGGTAATGTACGATGCTACAGGAAGGTATGTATTGGGTGACTTCGATGGAAAGAAGTTTACCATTACGCAGCATCTAAAACAGTATGATTATGGCGGAGGTTATTTTTATGCATCTCAAACTTTTAATGACGTTCCCGATAATAGACGTGTGCAGGTAGGCTGGGGAAGAGGTATCATTCATACAGGTATGCCGTTTAATCAGGCAATGTTATTTCCTACAGAATTGACACTACGAAATACTTTTGATGGACTGCGATTGTGTCCTACACCTATAAAAGAGATCGAATTGCTACATAAGAATTCGCAGCGGTTTACCGATAAAATTTTAAAAGCAACAGATAGCGTGAAGGCTAGTGTGAAGGGCGACGCAGTACATGTAATAGCTGAATTTGAAAAAGGAGATGCTGTTCCTTTTGGGTTGAATGTATTGGGCTATGATATCACTTATAATGATTTGCTCGGAGAGATGATGACCAGCCATGGAGAAACCAGATCAAATACAAAATATGTGAAGCCTGATACCGAGATATTTAAAATGGAGATAATTGTTGACAAAAGCATCATAGAAATCTTTATTAATGATGGTGAGCTGTATTATGTTATGCCTTTTGAAGGGGATAAAACAGGCGCTGTAACCGCGTTTATAAGAGGACGTAGCAGGAGTCGGAAAAGTATTTTAAAAAAGATGGAGATACATGAGCTTAAATCTATCTGGAACAAATAGATTATATAGCAGGGAGAGGGAGTTACATCGTTTTTTGCTAAAATCCAAAGGCGGGTAATCTGTATTTGAATTGCCCGCCGATTGGTGTACGGATGAAATCGGTAAGGTAGTTTTAGCGGGTAATAAGGTTTGATAAAAGAAAGCGAATGAACATAAAGAAAAATAGTTATAAGATAAAGCTTATTCAGTTGCAGAAATTTTTACTGGCTTTTCTATTGCTGCTATGTACAACCGGGTGTCTTTCAGACCAGGGAAATGAGATTCCGGCGTTCACTATTACGAAAACCGATGGAAAGATCTTTCATGCATCAAATATCCCGGTAGGGAAGCCCGTTTTTATTATTTATTTCTCTCCTGAATGTGATCATTGTACCATTTTTATGAAACAATGGTTTAGCCGGGTCAGAGATTTCAGCAAAGCTTCCGTTGTTATGATTACTTTTTTACAAATAGAGAAAGTAAAACAGTTTGAGAAGGATTATGGAACGGCTCAATATACCAATTTTACTGTGGGTACTGAAGGGCTGAGTTTTTTTGTAAGAAATTACTATAAGCTTACGGATATGCCATTTGCAGCCCTATATGATAAGCAAGGTAAACAGGTAAGTACTCATCAAAAAGAAATACCGCTGGATGTATTGGCGGCGGCTCTCAAAAAAATGTAATATTGATTTACCTTTTATTCAAAATAAAAAACTAAGTAGTAGATAAACTAAAACTATATGGATAAGGCTGTTGTAAAACCGGTTGTTTGTTTTGGAGAAATTTTATGGGATTTGTTGCCTGATAAAGAATTGCCTGGTGGCGCACCTATGAATGTAGCTTTTCATTTAAATAAATTGGGTATTCAACCTACATTATTTACAAGAGTAGGAGAGGATGAAAGAGGTAAGACATTAATCCGGCTTTTACAAGAGCAGCAATTGGATACAAAATTTGTACAAGTAGATAAGCAAGTGCCTACAGGTATTGTACACGCAGTGTCTAATGAAAGAGGTGAAATGAGCTACGATATTGTATTCCCTTCTGCATGGGACTTTACGGAGTTAGACGCTTCTAATGGTGCGACTGTTGAAGCTTCTCGTTATTTTATTTTTGGCAGCTTAATAGCAAGAAATAAACAATCAAGAGATACATTGTTTAGTTTATTAGAACTGGCGCCTACCAAAGTATTGGATATAAACTTACGGCCACCCAATTTTGAAAAGGCTTTGATTAATGATTTGTTGCAAAAAGCTTCTATTGTGAAAATGAATATTCATGAACTGAATTTGATAGCGGGCTGGCTATCTTCTTTCACATCCACACAAGACCAAATGCAAGTAGTACAGGAGCATTTTCAAATTGCAGTTTTAATTGTCACTAAAGGCGATGAAGGCGCTATTGTCAATTACCAAGGAAAATGGTATGAGCACCCGGGGTACAAAGTAACCGTAGCGGATACAATAGGCAGTGGTGATGCTTTTCTGGCAGGTTTTTTACAGCAAATTGAACAAGGGAATTCTCCCGAAGAAGCGTTAGCATTTGCATGCGGCCTAGGTGCATTGGTGGCATCTAAATCAGGCGGCTGGCCTGTTTATGAGGTAGAAGAAGTATATGAGCTTATGAAAAATAGGTAATAACTACTTTTACGGGTGTTAGTGATACTTAAAACAGCTTCCTTTTTTAACATATTTGCCTTATTTTTGCCGCCCCTATTTGTTCGGGACGTAGCGCAGCCCGGTAGCGCACTTGCATGGGGTGCAAGGGGTCGCTAGTTCGAATCTAGTCGTCCCGACGTTTTTTATAGTTTAAAACCCGCTATGGTAGCTGAAATGCTTACTGGTAGCGGGTTTTGTTGTTTTAGTTATCCTCTACGCCATATAACAGCGTTGTACTGCATTATACCATGTTATTCTATTTTGTTGTACTATTGTTGTACCAAAGAGTACAACATGATTACAGTAAAAGTAGTGCTTCGCAACAATAATAAAAGGGTCGATGGAACATATACTATCGCTATACGAGTAACCGAAAATAGGAAATCTGTTTTTAAATCAACAGGAATAGCGGTTCAACTAAACCAATTTAGAGATAAGCAAGACCAGTGGGTTTATCGTCACCCCGATGCAGATATATTTAATCGAAAAATTGAGGAGCTTAGAAAGGCAAATCTTGAAACGTCTTTTTCTGCAAAGAAAAATAGTATCACCTTTTTTTCTGCGGTAAAAAAAATGATAACGACTTATGAGCAGCAACAAAAAGTAGCATCCTTTAACCGGCTTACAACAAACCTACGGTATCTTAAAGAGGCCTGGGGTAAAGATATACCTCTAACGGAATTAAATAGGGAATGGGTGAATAAATACATCGCTTACCGAAAGAAATTAGGCAATACCGAAAGTACTATTAAAAAGAACTTGCAAGACCTTTCCGTCTGCGTTAATAATATTGACGATGTAAGCGTAGTGAACTATTTTAAAAGAATGACAAGCACATTAAAGCCCCTGCCGATAAAAAGGCAAGGACTGCAGCCAGACGAGATAGCAAAGCTGGAAAATGTATCGCTGAGCGGCTTACATGATGTAGCGAGAGATATGTATTTATTCTCTTACTATACGCACGGGATGAGATTTGAAAATGTAGCAACTTTCTCTTTAGACTTAATCAACAATAACATTATTCGCTATCGCATGAATAAAGGGCAGAAAGTTAGAGAAATAGAAATACATCCGAAACTACAAGCAATAATAAACAAGTATAAAAAAAACGGTACGTTGTATTTATTTCCAGTTGTAAAGGAAAAGCATGATGTATGGAACAAGAAGCAGATAATAGGCAATGCAAATGCGCTGGTTAGAAATTATCTCTTAGCTGCTGGAGCGTTAGCCGGAATAACGACCAAAATACACATGCACCAAGCTCGCCATTCATTTGCTGTTAATGCTCTTCATAAAGGCAAGGCGTTAGGAGTACTAAAAGATGCGCTAGGTCATACGTCATTTAATACTACTCAGAATTACGCTAAGTCTTTATCAGACGATTATATAAATAGAGAGATAAATGATATGTATTGAGTATTTTGCCCGGTTAGCGCCTGAGCCAGTAGCACAAAAGAGAGGATCGTGTAAAAGAGACAATCTGTATAAGTGTGCTGATTATCAATGTTTAAGCTCCTTTTGGCGAGTTAATAAAATAATAATTATAGTAAAGAGGTAAAACATTTTTACAATTATTAGCGTTTATTATATATTTTGGACTTATAAAACTTTTCAAGTATGAGCAAACAATCTAAAGAACTGACAGTTACCGCTGTGCAAGACCAAAAATCTGGTCAAATAACAGCGTTTTTTGACGAACTGCCTGGATTGGTGGTTCAGGGAAATTCCGATAATGATATTAAAAATAAATTAGGGTCTTTATTGGATTCCTATATTAAAAGATATGAATCCAGAAAAAATAATATGGTTATACAAACAACTGTAATATGACACGGAACGAGTTTATTATTCATCTAACAAATAACGATTGCTACCCTGACGATGAATGCGATTCTGATGTTTCTCAGTTGTGGCACAATGGGCTTAACGGGGAAGAGTGTTATGTTCCTTATGTTGACGAATTAAGCGTTACAGCTTGGTGTCACATTGTATACGAATTAAAAATAGACCCTCCTTTACAGTATGACGCTTTTTATCATGTTTATGCTGTATGGAGAGAAAGTGATTATATAGAGGCCAAGAAAGATGACTAATTATAAAGATTTAAATAACCCACATTTTAAGTGGGTTATTTTTTTATAATAATTTCAAATTAAGACACAGCCAATTTAGCGCCATAATGTGGTTTAATGGTTACTCCAAAGTATTAAATATTATCGTATTATAAAATACCTTGACAAATATCAAGAGTCTGTATAAATATTTTCCCTAATATTTTTGGGAAGTTTTACTAAGGATATTAGCTTAGGGGTAATTATTAATAGAAAAACGGACAGTTATGAGTACTACGACAACCACGAGCCAACCACACAATGAATCCTGTATTAGTTGCCAGAATCGCCTGCATTGTCAGCTGTTGCTGGATGAGGGGTTAAATTCTTTTCTCCTTTGTCCCCGAACCCTTTCCGTTGCTCCAGGTTCTTACGTGCTTGCTTTTTCTTCCGATAAGGAGGAGAAGCTTTGCCGGTTTCACCTGAGTTAATCTTTTCCAGCATTTTCAAATGAGCAGCCACTATTTCCTGATTAATTTGAGTAAGCGACTCGTTTGCTTTTGAAAGTCTTTCGTTGCTTTCAATCAGTTTATCAAGCCTCTGTAGCCAAGAATCGGTATCAGGGGCTTTTTCTTTGTTTTCATGTGGAACATTTATGGAACTTTTCTTAAATGCAGCATAAACGGCTTTGATAAACTTTTCGCTCGGCACATTTGATTTATTTAAATAAGAGCTGACATTGCCCTTCGAGTATCCTGTCACCCTGCTTATTTCAGCATTTGGGAAGCGTAGCCCAAGGTTATCAACGAACCTGTAAAACTCTTCTATATCAGATTTTTTCATAATAAATGCAACACTGTTACAAAAATACTTTTAAGAAAGTTCCGTAAATGTTTGGAAAGTTCTGTAAAGGTTCTATATATTTGCTTTATCAATCACAAGCGATTAATAATAATCACAATGAAGATAAAGAATTTGGTACTGATGGCAATTCGGGGGAATACTGATTTGAGGCAGAAAATCAAAGAGGCATTGGATATATCAGAACCGACCTTATACAGATTACTTAGTAATAATCATGATGACTTAACAAAAGCGGCTTCCTTAAAGGTTATTCGTGAGGAGTTGGGGTTAGCTGATTCAGAGATATTAGAAGAAGTAGGTGTTAACTCTTAAAGAGCAAAAGTAAGGTTTTATGTCAACTTTCTTAACCATATCTGAAGTAGCGTCACAACTAAGGGTGAATGATATAACAATTAGAAGGGCTATTAAGAATAAAAAATTATCGGCTGTTAAAATCGGATCGGCGTACAGAATAGGGGAGGACATGTTGGAGGCGTACATACAAAGACAAACCTTAAAAGCAAAGAAACTATGAACCTCGCAGCATCCTTCGACAAAATGAAATTGCAAAATGCTATTGAGCAGATACCGGGAAATGGACTGTTCGCCAACTCAATTAAAGAGAACGCAAAAACTGATTTATCCGGTGTAGTGAAAATGATAAAAGACCAGTTGCGGGATGGACACAAATTAATATTAGTGGATATAGTGGGGGAGAAAGTAATAACACTTATCGAACAATGGAGCTAATAATATCAATATTAACCGTCTCAATATTCTACTATGCAATTATTTTTTTCTCTTTTAATAATAATAGCCGCAGTATCACTAATCGCCTACCTCGTGTACCGGACGATTACAATAATCTTAAGTGATGCAGACGAAAAACTAATCGAGTTGGACGAAACAGAAAATTTCTATCACCTATAAATTCAAAATATGGCATCCGAAACAAGAACCAGCAAGACAAAAGTAACTTTTGAACTAAGTAAATCTTTGAGAGAAAAGTTTACAAGACAATCTAAAAAATTAAACACATCTGTTGCGCAAAGGCTTCGTGACTATATGCAATCACAACTCAAAAAGAAGAAATGAAAAAATTCTCCGTAGTTGAGTATGTAAATAATCTAACCGCAAAGCGCAACATGACTTATCGGATTAAGCCGGATGGATCAGAAGTAATGGTGATGGATGGAAAAGAAATGAGTATTAAAGAGGCCGATGATTTATTTCCGACACATCAGATTTTACATCACTCTATTGAAGATGTAGACGGTTCAAGGAATTGGTTGAAGCCCTGAGCATTCTTTCACATGGCAAGCATAGATAGCAATCGTTAGTTCCCGCCTGTTAGTCTATACGGGGCGGTCTTTAAAAAAATAAAAGCAAATGGAAATAGGAATTTGGTTAAACGAAAATTATGTTCCACAATCGGATGGCTATTTTCCTCCTCAAATTATTCAGTTTACGGTCCTAAAAATAACTCCTAAAACAGTTGAAGGGGCTTTAATACAGTACGAAAACGAGAGGTTTAAAAGAAGGTCTAAGCACAAGATCCGCTGGAAAAAAGAGGACGTGGAATTTTTCATTTCATATTACGGATTAGAATATAAAGGGGCGATTACAGCGCATGGGTAAACAAAAGTGGGTAAAATCGAAAATTTCGACAATGGAAAATCCATTCCCGGTCAATTGAGGTGACGGTTGTGCATCATGCAGGTATGAAACAATCCTGCCGCTAGAGTAGCAATAAATAAAGCCCATGCGGTTGGACACTCAAAGATGACATCAGAAACAATAACGTAGGGCTTTATTTAAACAAAAAGAGCCGACTGCAATCGGCTCAAAAAAAAGGAAAAAAATATATGGAAACAAATTTACAGAATTTACCAACAAGAAATCAGGCACATGAACAAGTTGTTCATCAATCGCCTAATGAAAGCTCTTTCTCCGTTGCGGGATTTGAGCACGCACAGAGAGTCGCAAAAATGCTATCATCTTCTAATCTTATTCCAGAGAACTACAGGGGAAATATTCAGAATACAATGATTGCAATGGAAATGGCAAACCGTATAGGAGCAAGCCCATTGATGGTTATGCAAAATCTATACATAGTGCAGGGTAAGCCATCATGGTCAAGTTCATTTATTATCGCTTCGCTCAACGCGTGTAAAAGATTCTCTCCAATAAGGTTTGAATCATCAGGAGAGGGCGACGAATACGGGTTCACTGCATGGGCATACGACCTGGCTACAAACGAAAAACTTGTAGGGCCAAAAGTAACATGGGCAATGGCTAAGGCAGAGGGATGGCTGAATAAAGCCGGGAGCAAATGGAAGACCATGCCTGAACTAATGTTTAGATACAGGGCGGCCGCATTTTTTGGTAGACTATATGCGCCAGATATCTTAATGGGCATGCAAACCTCAGAAGAGGTTCAGGATATTATTGAGCAAGGTAATCCTGTTGAGAAAAAGAAAGCGCTTAAAATTAAAAACGCATCTAAAGTAGAACTTCCATGAGCCAATTCAAATTACTAAACCCCGACCAACTGGAAGAGCATTTCAGCCAATACTTAACAGATAGTTGGAGCTATTCAAAAGTTTCAACGTTTGCCAGAAATGAAAAGGCTTTTGAAATGAACTACCTCTTTGGTATTCGTTCAAAAAACTCAGCCACAACAGTAGCGGGAAGCGCATATCACGTTGCACTTGATTATTATTTCAATCAGAAAAAAGAAGGAATAATAGTAGAGCTACCGGAGCTTGAAAAATCGGCTTTTGATTATATAGACAACGTGCCCGCAAACACATGGAAGATTCAGAAAACTACACCTACTATTGAAGACTGTGTAAAAAAAGCATACACAACGGTTACATCCCTTCTTAAAAACTTTGTAACCGAAAAGGCAACATACGAAGATTGCATTCAAGAGGTTTTAGAAATCGAGGTTTACTGTAGCGAATTTGTATCAATCAACGGGGTAGATATTCCACTTCCTTGTCATGCAAGAATTGACTTAGTTATAAAAACAAAAGAAGGGAAGATTGCTATAATAGACCACAAAAGCAAATCTGTATATACGGGTGACCAAGAAGCGGCATTGTCAATCGGAATACAAGCAATCACTTATGTAAATGCTTATGAAGAAAAGTCTGGTGTAGAGATAAGTGAAGTTTGGTTTGTTGAAAATAAGCACTCACAAAATAAGGACAAGAGCGCACAGCTACACTGCAATAAAGTTTCATTAGACGAAAACACAAGAAAGCTATACGAAGCATTATTGTACGAGCCTCTTAAAAGAATGATACAAGCGGTCAACGATCCGGACTACGTGTATATTATTAATGAAGCAGATAACTATGTAGACAAAGCCGAGTTGTATGATTTCTGGGCAAGGACTATGATTTGTGAGGTAGAAGATTTCAATGTGGAGGAATCAAAGAAAGACCTTGTTTCTAAAAGGCTAAAAAAAATACGGGACTCATTGGTAGAAATGATTTCGCCATCCGTAATTAAAAACTTTAAAGCCAACGCAGCACAATTTATTCAATACGATTTAAGTAAAACGAATATGACACATCAGGAAAAAATTGAACACGTATTAAGAACCTTTGGAACTATTGTAAGAGTGGCGCACACATTTACAGGGTATTCATCCAGTACATACTTATTAGAGGTTTCTGCGGGCGTGAAAATAGCCTCTATCAGCTCTCACAAACTCGATATTGCAAATGCCTTAGACGTGTCAAATGTGCGTATATCAAGAGAACTGAAAGTGTATGATGGCAAGTCTTACTTAGCCGTAGAGGTTTCTCAAAAAAGAAGTAAAGATTTGATTTGGGATAAATCAGAATTAAGAGGCTATAAAATCCCTGTCGGTAAAGACAATTACGAGCAAACGATTTTTTGGGATTTAGAAAATCACAGTACCCCTCACCAGCTTGTTTGTGGTGCAACAGGAAGCGGCAAATCTGTTTACTTGAAATCGGTTATTGAGTACGCAATATCAGCCGGAGTGGAAGATATAATTATTCTTGATCCGAAGATTAAAGACTTCAAAGAATATTCCGGAAGACAATGTGTTTCAGTTTACAACGATATTGACGAGATAGAAACCGCAATGGAGTTGCTAGTGGAGGACATGAATCAAAGAGTTAAATCCGGAAATGAGAAATTTACCCTCGTTGTATTCGATGAGTTTGCCGATGCCTTAGCTAATTCTAGGAAAGGAAATGAGTTAGCAATTTATAAGAACGTAGTTACAGGGCAATATGCAGACGGCAGAATAAAAACTAAAAGAGAAAAAACCGGGGAAAAGAAATCCTTAGAGGAAAACTTACGACTGTTGCTTCAAAAAGGAAGAGCTGTAGGCTTTAGAATAGTGGCCGCTACGCAAAGAGCATCGGTAAAAGTAATAACTGGAGATGCGAAAGTAAATTTCCCCGTTCAGGTTTGTTTCAGAGTTCCTAAAGAAACGGATAGCAGGGTTGTATTAGATGAAGCCGGCGCAGAGTCCTTAACAGGAATGGGAGACGGATTAATAAAGTCGCCCGAATATACTGATGTTATAAGATTCCAGGCTTTCTATAAGCCAGACGGCAAACCTGTTCCAAAGAAAAAGTTTATTGAAGAACTTGAAGTTATCGAATGACCCTCACCACCGACATTATAGGTTTAGCTTCTAAGATAGTTTACGGAGTAAAAGGAGAGAAGGTTGAGCTTATAAAAAAGTCAGACAAAATGTTATTAGTAAAATCCAAAGACAAAATCTTTTGGGTGCATGAAAGTAAAATAGAATCCATTAACTAACAACCGCCGCCGGATAGCGTTACCGAAAAAAATGAATCAACAAAACAATCCAGTAAAAGGGTACAAAATATTTAAACCCAACTTCACCTGCCGAGGTTTTCAATTTTCTGAGAATACCGAGTTTAAGCACGAAGGGGAACTAAAAGTATGTTCATCAGGATTTCACTTTTGTACATCAGCACAGCATTGTTTTAGTTATTATGATTTTGACCCAAATAACATCGTGTGCGAAGTTGAAGGACGTGGACAGGTAGAAACACATTTTGAAGATTCAAAATGTGCTACAGATATACTCTTCGTCGGACGAAGGCTTACATGGGAAGAGGTGTTAAAAGTGGCAAATGCTGGAACAGGAAACAGTGGGCATTCTAATAGCGGCGACAGTAATAGCGGCGACAGGAATAGCGGCGACAGGAATAGCGGCAACTGGAATAGCGGCGACAGGAATAGCGGC
>CAYLVR010000023.1:24902-29264 GCA_964387165.1 uncultured Chitinophagaceae bacterium
ACAGAAATAGCGGCGACAGAAATAGCGGCAACTGGAATAGCGGCGACAGGAATAGCGGCGACAGTAATAGCGGCTACAGAAATAGCGGCGCATTCTGCACAGACAATGATCCTGTGATGATTTTTTTCAACAAGCCATCAAAAATGAAATCTAAGGAATGGGAAAATCATCCGGCCTATAGCTTAATGTATAATATCGATCCAACTATATGGGTGCAAGCAAACGCAATGACCGAAAAAGAAAAACAAGAAAACCCTAAATGGGAAACTACAGAAGGTTTTTTGAAAAAAATTACACTAAAAGAAGCTTGGTCGAACGCATGGAATAACTGGAGCGAAGAGAATAAAACACTATTTAAAGAACTACCAAACTTTTCTCCTGAAATATTTAAAGAGATTACCGGAATAGAAGTATAGAAACGTAAAACCAATTTATCCAATGAACTGCCAATTTCCAACCTGCCAAAGACACCCACAAAAAAACGGCTATTGCGTTTCTCACCACATATACGCATCCGTACCCACCGAAAACAAAACATACTCCATTCCCAAGCGGTCTGAAAAAATGAAAGACCAAATGAAGGAGTATAAAAAGAAAGCTAAGGCTTTTCTATCCCGCCCTGAAAACTTAAAATGTAAAGTACAGATGAAAGGCTGTACTAAGCTATCCCAAGTAATACACCACACAAGAGGGCGCACCGGCTCTCAGCTAACCAACGAAAAAGACTGGATGCCTTCATGTGCATTTTGCAATATCGAAATTGAAAGATTAGATGCAGAAGCAAGAGAGAAGGGAGTAAAAAAATCTCGAATAACTAAAGTTGTTAAGTGATGAATATACACGATCAAGTCTTAAAGACTTTAAAGAATCATAAACTATGCACATCGGGGGGGGTAGCCCATTTGTTAAACGTTCCTCGATTTACTGTACTGAGAGCAATGAGTGATTTAATTAAAAGCGGAGATGTAAGGCAACAAAAAGGAAGGGTGGTAGATGGGTGGCCGGAGCCTAAGTACAGAGGCTACAAATTGGGAAAAACAATGTTTACTCAACAGGCTTTATTTGAATGAAAATTATGAATGAAACTCTAATATCTACTTACGCAATTCCCGGAATAAAAAGGGAACTGCTGGAAGAAAAGCCTAAACGGGAGTTGACTATTGATTACATAGTGACTATGATTTGCGGGAGGTATAAAATCTCTACAGAAAAAATAAAATCAAAAAATAGAAAAAGAGAACTAGTAGAAGCAAGACAAATAGCTATGTATTTAACCTCGAAACATACAAGCTTGTCATTGAAATCAATCGGAGAATATTTTAATAAACGTGACCACACAACGGTAATTCACAGCAAAAACACTGTAATGGATTTAAGGGACACAGACGAAAAATACAGAGTGGATTTGCAAAATATTGAAGACAGCTTGTATCTATGACACTTGAGCTACTATATAGCCAATTAGCCGATAAGGTTACAAAGATGAGAGCCTGGCACAAGAAATTGAAAGAAAGAAACTATCAATTACCTCGTGACGACTATAATAAAATGAAGCAAAGAGAACGTGAGGTAGACCAAATCCTAAAAGAAATCGAACAAACAAAATCTAAGAAACAAGCAGAACTATTTTGATCCAATATGCCACGTAACAGAATGATAAAGCCTGAGTTTTGGAATGACGAGAAGTTGGGAAATGAAAGTGAGGCTATTCAATTGACATATATAGGAACATGGAATTTTAGCGATGATTACGGAGTTGTAAGAGCTAACCCGGTTTGGTTGAAAAGTCAACTATTCCCTTATAAGCAGCACTTGCGAATCGATGTTTTTTCAAAGTGGCTGGAAGCCCTCGAAAGGATGGAAATGTTAATCAGGTTCACTGTAAGAAGTGAGCAGTATTACTTTATCAGGACTTTCCGACTGCACCAGAGCGTAGACAAACCGTCGAAATCAAGGAATTGCTCAGAGGAAGAATTAGTTACGGCTTTAGAATCACTAGGGTATAAAAAAGGCTCGGGTAATGATTGGGTAAAAGTAGACGACCATTCGGAGAGTAGTCGGGTAGTACTCCCGGATAAAGAGAAGAGAAGTATAAGTAAAGAGAATAGAGCTAAAGCTCTTGTCGTCACAAGTGCCGACGAACCACTGCCAGTGAATAAATCTGAGTATAAAAAAATTCAGGAATCCTTTACAGGCAAGGAACGTGGCGAAATGTGGACAGCGATAAAAACCTTTATCGAAACTAATCAACCGGACTTTATCGAGCCTTATGCCGATGCCTGGAATCTTTTTGCAAGTGCTTACAAGCTAGCTGAGATACGAGACATATCAGACAGTCGGAGAAAAAAATTTGGTGTAAGAATCAGGGAGGAGTCTTTCCATTTCATTGGCATTTTGGAAAAAATAAAATCATCTGCAATGCTGAAAGGAGAGACTGGAAATGGTTGGAAAGTTTCTTTTGATTGGATTTTGGAAAACGACAAAAACTATTTAAAAATCTTAGAAGGGAATTACAACTAATGAAAAAAAATATTGAGACATACGGAAAAGTACCGCCTCATTCAGTTGAGATTGAAAAAGATGTATTAGGGTCTTGTCTGCTAGAAGCCGATGCATTTGAAAAAGCAAGCGAATACATTAAGGCTGAGTCTTTTTACAAAGAAGATCATCAAACAATTTTTCAGGCAATAAAAAATCTGAAACAAAAAGGCGGGTCTGTTGATATTAGAACAGTTGTCGAGGAGATAAAAAAAATGGGTGAGTTGGAAAATGTGGGAGGGGCTTACTACGTAACCTCCTTAACGAATAACGTTGTATCATCTGCTTATGTGGTTCAGCATTCAAAAATACTAGCAGAGAAGTTTATTAAAAGAGAACTCATAAGGCTTGGTAATGAATTAATGTACAAAGGCTATGATGATACTACAGACGTTTTTGACATAATGGAGGAACATGATAAAGAATATACACAAGTTTCTTTGTCATCATCAGGAAGCTCTGTAAAAACTATTGATGTATTACTCGTAGAAGGCATAAAAGAGATTGAGCACTTAAGAAAACAAGGCTCAGATATTACCGGTGTTCCAAGCGGATTTGGAAACCTTGACAAGATTACTCACGGCTGGCAAAATACGGATCTCATCATTCTTGCCGCAAGGCCATCAGTAGGAAAAACCGCTTTCGCTTTAAATATTGCTTTAAATGCTTCTAAACTTAGAATAGGAAATAAAAAACCTACGCCTACCGCTTTCTTTTCATTAGAAATGAGTGCCGGGCAATTAGTAAAGAGATTAATGTCGATGGAGAGTGGAATCTTTTTAGACAAGATTACAACAGGTAGACTAGAAGATGTACAAATGAAAAACCTGTTTACGATGGCTGTTCAGCCGCTTGCCGGAGTTCCATTTTTTATTGATGATAGCGGTTCGTTAAATATTCATCAGTTAAGAGCAAAGGCAAGAAGATTGAGGGCAAAGTTTGGAATAGGACTTATAGTTATTGACTATCTGCAATTAATGAGTGGCACTCGTGATCAGCGTGGAGCTAATCGGGAACAGGAGATAAGTAATATATCGCGAAACCTAAAGTCATTGGCAAAAGAACTAAATATTCCAATCATAGCACTCTCACAATTAAGTAGAGACCTTGAAAAAAGGTCTGGCGAAAAAGGAAAAATCCCTCAATTGTCGGATTTAAGAGAATCGGGAGCAATTGAACAAGATGCTGATATGGTAATGTTCTTGTACAGACCGGAGTATCACGATATAGTTTCTGACGAACACGGAGAATCAACAAAAGGAACAGCAGAATTAAAAATAGCAAAACACAGAAACGGGGTGCTTGATACTTTAAAATTCCGCTCACGATTAGAGGTGCAAAGGTTTGAAGAAATGAATGGTGATTCACCAAAACCTATGAATGGATTTCGACCGATTTCTATGAGTAGGGAAAATGATATACAGTTTTGAAATGGACACTTAAACATATCGAAGGACTAAAATCTAAAGGGCTGATAAGAGATTTTAAAACTACTGAACTAAAGAAAACAAAGTTTACTCCTTTGGATTGGCTGGATGAAAATATAGGTATGTGGTGCAGGTTACAAGGATTGACTTTATTAAAAGAACACAGAGTAGTAGAAGGTAGAAGATGGCGGTTTGATTATTACATGCCTGAAATTAAAACCGCTATTGAATACGAGGGAGGAATATACATGAGAAGGGGAGGGCATAACACAGCAGCCGGAATACATCGAGATATTGAGAAATATGAAGCTGCGCAAAATCAGGGAATAAAAGTAATCAGATTAACAGTATCAACTTATAAATCAGTTTTTGAAAGAATAAAAATTTAGAAATATGT
>CAYLVR010000024.1:0-28572 GCA_964387165.1 uncultured Chitinophagaceae bacterium
TTATAATATTAAAAATTACTCAAAATGAAACTGATTAAAAATAAATTAATACTAGCATCAGGCTTGGTGTCACTGGTAATTAGTGTGAATTCGTGTAGTAAGTCTTTTTTGGAAAAAGTACCTATAGCAGGTATCAGTGAGAACACGTTGCTGACGAAGCATGGTGTAGAGGGAATGTTGATAGGAACCTATTCAATTCTTAACGGAACAGCACGCTTTAATGCAAACGACTTTAATAATGGTGTATCTAATTCCCTGGTAGCCAATATTGCTTCGGATGAAGCGAAAAAAGGATGTATTTATGCTGCCGGTCCTGAATGGGATGCAATAGAAAACTACACCGTGAATCCGACACTGGTGCATATTGCAGACAGGTGGAAATCTATTTATACCGGTGTGCATCGTGCAAATGAAACCATCCGTCTCTTAAACAAACTACCTGAAGGAGCACTCACAGCTGAAGAAACATTACAGATACTGGCCGAGGCCCGCTTCCTGCGTGGTGTGTATCATCTTGAAGCAGTAAAACTGTGGAGGCATGTTCCCTATATTGATGAAACAGTAGTTTTTGGTGCTGATGATGTTTTTAAAAGCAATGAAACTATTCCCTGGGCGTCTGTTGAGGCTGACTTCGAATTTGCAGGAAATAACCTTTCAGCAACAAAAGCTAATATAGGAAGAGCCAATAAATGGGCAGCCAAATCTTTCCTGGCTAAAACCTATATGTTCCAGAATAAATGGGTCGAGGCAAAACCAATCCTGGAAGATGTTATCCTTAACGGTGTAACCAGCAACGGTACAAAATATAAGTTGGTGGATAAATACGGAGACACCTGGAACCCCAGGACTAAAAATAGCTCCGAGTCGGTATTCGCGGTGCAAATGGCCGCGGTGCCCAACGATGGAGGATATAACGGTAATGCCGGTGAGTGTTTGACAACTCCTGTTCCTTATGGAGGTAACTGGTATCAGCCTTCCTTTAACCTGGTTAATTCCTTTAAAACAGATGCTGTAACAGGACTACCATTGCTTACTACATTTAATGATGTGCCGATGCATAGCGATATGGGTATTGGACTTACTGATCCTTTCACTCCTTATACCGGCACTATTGATGCCCGTCTTGACTGGACGGTAGGAAGAAGAGGAATTCCCTATCTCGACTGGGGTGTTTTTGATCTTTCCTATTTGATTAACCAGGATGGCGGACCTTATTGCCACATAAAAAGCGCCTTCTGGGAGGCGGATAAAGAGACTAGTTTAGGATCTTTTGAAGGATGGGCATTCGTTACTTCAACTAACTATACCATGATCCGTTTCGCTGATGTATTGTTATGGGCCGCTGAGTGTGAAGTGGAAATTGGTACACTGTCAAAAGCAGAAGAATATGTGAATATTGTTCGCGCGAGAGCAGCCAATCCCGATGGATTTGTAAAAACTTATATCAATAATAATAATCCACAAGGTGGATTCTCCAATACTCCTGCTGCAAATTATTTAGTAGGACTATATAGCGGAGAGTTTGAGGCTAACGGTAAAGATTTTGCCCGCGAATCTGTACGTTTCGAACGTAAACTTGAATTCGGCATGGAAGGACACCGTGTCTTCGATCTGCAACGTTATGATCTTCAGCAACCTGGTTATATGGGAGATCTGCTGGATGCTTATAATGCTGATGAAAATCAGTTCTATTTGGATTTAACCGGCCAACCTTACCTGATTACTCAGGGGGCTCATTTTACAAAGGGTAAATGTGAAGTGCTTCCTATTCCGCAAAGAGAGATTGATTTAAGTGTTGTTGACGGAGTATCTGTATTAAAGCAAAATCCATTCTATTAATAAACTGAAGGGTTAAAAAGGGGGGTAGAGTTACAGGATTCTCTGCCCCCTATTTTTATTTTATTAAACATGTTAAGAAAATGATTAAACAAAAAATATTATACAAATTCATTAGGAACATTCATTATTTATTGCTGATTTGTTTTTTTGTTTTCTCCAATGATCTTAATGGACAAACGATTTATGCCGGAACTGCAGAAGTAGATATTACCCCAAAGTTGCCTGTGGCTTTGGCTGGTCAGGGGCATGTTCGCGTTGCCCACACTATTGAGTCGCCCTTACGGTCAAATATTATTGCCCTGGAATCTCAGTCAGGAAATCAAACAAAAGATACTGCAGTTTTTGTAGCCTGCGACCTGGTACATATCGCGGCTTCTTACCAGGAAGGTGTAAGAAAAGAAGTAGCTAAATTAATACCGGGTTTTAGTGTTGATAAGATCATTCTTACTGCTACGCATACTCACAGTGGACCGGTACAGGATACCCTTTTCGGGCATTATCCAATCCCTAAAGATATTACCCAACCGGAAGAATATGCTGAATTTTTTATTAAGAGTGTTGCTAAAGGAATTGCCAGCGCATGGAAAAACAAGGTTCAATGCACAGTAAGCTGGGGGCTTTCCAGTGCGGTAGTGGCACATGGCAGAAGAGGTAAGTATGCTGATGGTACCAGTTCAATGTATGGCTCTACTTCTAAAGATAATTTTATGGGGATTGAAGGATATGAGGATCATGACGTAAAAACAGTTTTTTTCTGGAATAAAAAAAATGAACTGATAGGCACTTTTGTAAATGCTGGCTGTCCCGCCCAGGAAACAGAAAATGGTATGGCCATTAATGCCGACTACTGGCATGAAGTAAGAAAATTATTAAAGCAAAAATTTGGCAAGAACCTATGTGTAGTAGGATGGATCGCTGCCGCCGGCGACCAGTCGCCACATGTAATGTATAGAAGGAAGGCTTATGACCGAATGCTTAAACTGTCGGGCCGAACAGAGGTGGAAGAAATAGGATTGCGCATCTATGAATCGGTAGTGAAGGCTTATGATATTGTCAAGGATGACCGTTATCAGACCCCCGGGCTTACACATCGTGCAGAAATACTGCAACTGCCAATGAGAGTGGTTACCAAAGAGGAGTATGAGCGTGCCAAAAAGGATCGTGATAAGTTAAGTGAAGAAATTGCGGCTGATCCCACTAAAGCGGAAAAATTAAAAGTAGGTCAATATGGAAACCATCGTGTGGTAGAACGTTTTGAAAGACAACAGGTAGGAAAAGACCTTATTCTTCCCGCCGAGATACATATAGTGAGACTCGGAGATATTGCCATTTGTACAAACCCGTTTGAATTATATACTGAATATGGCATCAGGATACAGGGACGCAGCAAGGCGCTGCAGACTTTTGTGGTGCAACTTGCGGGGGAATATATGTATCTACCTACAGAAAGAGCTGAAAAAGCCGGAGGATATAGCGCGACAGCGCACAGTAATCTTGTGGGACATGAAGGCGGCCAGTTAATGGTAGACCGTACAGTTGAATTAATTAATGAATTAATGGCTGATGGCGCACAGTCAAAATCCAAATAATGATGATCAGGATATTCTTTTTCTTATTGATTGTATTATTATTGGACAATAATATTCATGCGCAGCCGGTTGAAGACATTAAAAAGATGGCAACGAATGATTCTGCGCGACTGGTTGACATATTCAAAGATATTCATCAAAACCCCGAACTCGCTTTTATGGAAGTTCGTACAGCAGCGATTGTTGAAAAAGAATTGTCGTCGCTGGGATATAAAGTAATTAGCGGTATTGGTAAAACCGGTCTTGTTGCTATTCTTGAAAACGGAAAGGGTCCAGTAGTAGGATATAGGGCAGATATGGATTGCAACGCAGTGAAAGAAGTAACCGGCCTGCCTTATGCAAGCACCAAAACTGCAAAAAAAGAAGATGGAACAGAGGTGCCGGTTATGCATGCCTGTGGGCACGATGCACATGTTACCTGGATGATAGGTATTGCTAAAATAATGGCTTCATTAAAAAAACACTGGGCAGGAACATTAGTGTTTATAGCTCAGCCAGCCGAGGAGCCTTTGTTAGGCGCAAAAGCCATGATTGCCGACCCCAGATTTATTAATGATGTTCCTGCAGCCGATTATCTTTTTGCTATGCATTCGTGGCCAATAGCTGTCGGTACAATTATTAATGGATACGGAGTAAGAAATTCGGGCAGCGATCAGCTGGACGTTACTTTTCATGGTGTTGGCGGACATGGATCTACCCCTGAATTAACAAAAGATCCAATTGTAATGATGAGCAATGCCATCTTGCAATATCAGACAATTATCAGCAGAAATACTCCTGCACAGGATGTTGCTGTGTTAACAGTAGGTGCTGTAAATGCAGGAGTTGATAATAATGTCATACCTTCTCAGGCGATAGCCAAACTCAACCTTCGGTGGTTCAATGAATCAATAAGGAATATTTTGATCGATAGAATAAAAAAAATAAATGATGGCATTGGAGTAGCCTTTGATTTACCAAAGGAACTATACCCGACCATAAATATGAAAAGCAGTACTATTCCTCTTATAAATGATACAGTTCTGGCAAAAAGAATAAATAATTCTCTAGGTAAACTTATGGGGCATAAGAATGTTATAAATGATGTTCCCGCTTTTATGGGATCTGAGGATTTTACCATCCTCGCGTCTGGAAATAAAAACACAAAATGTGATTATATATTTATAGGCACTGCGGAAAAAGGGCTTGTAAAGGAAGCAATTGCAAAGGGGAAAAAAACACCTTTCACCAACCATAACGGAAATTATGTTGTTGATCTTTCTGCCATTCCCTTAGGAACAGTAGTAGGAACTGTTTGTTTATTTGAAATGTTTAAACCCAACCCATCATTAAATTAGTTGTATAGAACTTTTACGATTATGAAAAATTCACTCTTACTTTCAGTTTTGTTATTTAGTTGGACACAACTAATCAGTCAGCATAATAATCATGATAAACATAGTATGCCTGTTATACAACCGGCGGAGGCCCCTCATGCCCAACCGCTGATTGCGCAGGCTGTCAGGCTTAAAGAAGCGCTGGCTTTTTTGGGTAACCCATTGTCTTCTGAAGAACAAAATAAAATTGATCAAATCAGGAAAAGCATTCCTGATTCAAATACGTTAAAAAGAATTCAGGAGATATTTGATCCCTATTGCATTGCCTTTGTCAATATTAACCCGGAAGCAAGAGTAAAAGTTGATCGCGGGCCGGCTAAAACCATACTGACACAGCATGGATGGACAAGCTTTCTTGTAAAAATTGATAACCAGGCAAAAGTAACAGCGCCTCTTGAAGCAGAAAGCCCTAACGCATTATACCCTGTTAACAAAATCTCCTTTGGTGCATCTGTACATCCTGACAATGTTATTCCGCCAGGGGAATCACTCAACAGGTTTCTTGATGTAAAAATGTTTAATGGCAGACCTTTGAACAGAGAACTTTCCGGCTATCCGATTGAATATGGAATTGTTCAGATATATAGTAAAGATGCTGGTATGAGGCAGGTAGAGCTTGGTTTCAATATTGGCGAAAGCACAAAGGACATCGGATTTAGAAATACTTTCAGCACATTATTTACTATTCGTCCGGCTGTAAAGCTCAAATTCAAAGTTGTTGACGATAATGATAAACCGGTAATGGCATCATTTATCATTACCGATAGTATCGAAAGAGCGCCTGGTAAATTGTCATCTGTATATCCTCTGCCATCAAGAAGAGTAGCTGTGTTTGACGAATACCCCGATTTCTTTTTCCAACAACAGGTGTATAGAAAAACAGGTGAGCACGTTTTACTTGCACCGGGAACATATAGTATTACCTATTCGCGCGGACCTGAATATCTTCCGCAGGTAAAAAAAATAACCATCCCTGAAGGAGTTGACAGTGTTACTGCCGACTTTAAACTAAAAAGATGGATCAACATGTCTAAGCTGGGATGGTACAGTGCAGATCATCATATTCACGCTGCAGGCTGCAGTCATTATAATACTCCTGAAGAGGGTGTAAAACCCGAAGATATGTGGCGACAGGCAGCAGGTGAAAATCTGAACATATCCGCTTTGTTAGGCTGGGGACCCAGCTGGTATTACCAGAAACAATTTTTTTCGGGGAAAGAGCATGAGCTTTCCACTAAAGAAAACGTATTACGGTATGATGTGGAAATATCAGGATTCCCTTCGGATCATGCAGGGCATATTGTATTGTTACAGTTGAAAGAGGATGATTATCCTAATACGCAAAAACTACATGACTGGCCAAGCTGGACATTACCTATATTGAAATGGGCCAAGTCGCAGGGTGCAATTACAGGTTATGCTCATTCGGGAGAAGGATTGATGCCATTGTACAAGACAACGAATTTAAGTGACCCTTCTCTTACAAAAGCTGAAAAAGATCATGTACCTATCTGGAGAACTTATGATGATTATACAAGAGAATTACCGAATTATATTACTCCGGCCATGGATGGCATAGGTGCAAACGAATATATTGTTACTGCTCCTCTTGGGCTTGTTGATTTTTATAGTGCCGGAAATACTCCTATTGTCTGGGAGCTGAATATGTGGTATCACACTTTAAATGCAGGATTACGAATTCCATTGAGCGGTGAGACTGATTTTCCCTGCGCTTCAGATGAGCGTGTTGGTCACGCACGGAGTTATTTTAAAACGGATAAGCCAGGAACATATGATGGATATATAAAGGCAATTAAAGCGGGTCGCAGTTACGTTTCAGATGGTTTTTCGCATATTATTGATTTCTCAGTGAACGGCCTGGAACCAGGTGTTAAGAATAGCTTATTGTCTTTAAAGAAATCAAAACGGGTTGATATTCGTGCTGATGTTGCCGCATATTTAATTCCTGAACAAAACGAAATTGGCTATTCTATTGCTAAAAGTGAGCAGGAAAAAAAGCCACACTGGAATATCGAAAGAGCGCGCATTGGTAAAAGCCGTAAAGTAAAAGTTGAGTTGATTATTAATGGAGAAGTAAAAGACAGCCAGGAAATTACCGCTGATGGAAGCTTTCAGAATGTACATTTTACAAGAGAACTTGACCAGTCGGGCTGGGTCGCTTTAAGAGTATTTGCCAGCGCACATAGCAATCCTGTTTATGTTGAATTGGATAATAAACCAATTCGAATTAAAAAGAGTATTGATTGGTGCATAAGAGCATTGGATCAGTGCTGGATAAAAAAAGAAGTGAGGATAAGAGATAACGAAAAAGCTGACGCCAAAAAAGCATACGATGAGGCCAGGTCAATTTATCTCAAGTGGTTAAATTAATTAAGTCGTTATCGTCACAGGAAAAATTTTGATACATAAAAAGCAGCAGCGGCAGCTGCTGCTCCTGTAAGCATAACCCGAACACCACCAATTAAACCATTTACATCATTCACTTTGCTTTCGTAATAACCTGCGATATATAAAAATATAAGACTTACGATCGAAGAATATTTTAAAGCCTGCATCGGAACTGAAATAAATAAATAAGGCAGGGTGGAAATTAATCCTCCAAAAACATAACTGATTCCAATCGTTAAAGCAGTGCAGAGATAATTGCCTGATGATGATTTTTTTTGCTCCAGGTAAGAACCGGCGCCCATTGTTAAGGCGCCTGCTGCCGCCAGCGCCATACAGGCCACAGCAATGGGAAACGATGATTGAAGAACACCGCTTAATCCCGCAGCAAGAGCAAACGGAATGGTTAGTCCATCCGTTAGCCCTATAGTGATATTCCGTAAAAATTCCTGTTTTTTCACAATTGGTTCAAACTGTCTGCAATAATACCAACTGCTTCCAACATCTGTTTTTTATTTATTAACAGCGGAGGGGCGAACCTGATCTTGTCGCCATGCGTTGGTTTTGCCAGCAAACCATTTTTCTTCATTATTAAACACAGGTTCCAGGCAGCATCGGGGTTGGAATGATTAATTACAATAGCATTTAATAATCCTTTTCCACGAACCAGTGATATACGGGGCGATTTAAGGGCGTTTAATTCCCTTCTCAGTAGTTCACCCATAACTGTAGCATTTTCTGCCATCTGCTCATTTTTAAGCACTTCTAATGAAGCTACAGCAACTTTAGCGGCTAATGGGTTTCCTCCGTAAGTGGATCCGTGTTCACCAGGTTTAATTGTCAGCATGATTTCGTCATTTGCCAGTACCGCAGAAACCGGCATCATTCCACCACTTAAAGCTTTTCCAAGGATTAATATATCCGCTTTTATATTTTCATGGTCGATACACAATAATTTTCCCGTTCTGCATAATCCTGTTTGTATTTCATCGGCAATAAACAATACATTGGCATCTTCACAATATTTTTTTGCCTTCGATAAATACCCGTCATCCGGAACAACAACACCTGCTTCTCCCTGTATGGGTTCCACTAAAAAGCCCGCAGCATTTTTATCATTCAATGCTTTTGATAATGCATCCAGATCATTGTACGGAATAATTTCAAAACCGGGCATAAACGGGCCAAATCCTGTATATGAAGAAGGATCGCTGCTGAAAGAAATTACGGTTCCTGTTCTGCCATGGAAATTATTTGCACAAACAATTATTTTCGCTTTACCTGCTTCAATGCCTTTTATTTCATAGGCCCAGCGCCGGCATAATTTAATGGCTGTTTCCACTGCTTCCACACCGGTATTCATAGGCAATACTTTATCGTACCCGAAATATTCAGTAATGTATTTTTCGAATTGGCCTAACTGGTCGTTGTAAAATGCACGGGAAGTGAGCGTTAGTGTAGAAGCCTGTTCAATAAATGCTTTTACTATCTGCGGGTGACAATGGCCCTGGTTCACTGCGGAATACCCGCTTAAAAAATCATAATAACGTTTGCCATCAACATCATATACATATACTCCTTCTCCCCGTTGCAATACAACTGGTAGCGGATGATAATTATGCGCTCCGTGTTTTTGTTCTAATGATAAATAATGTAATGATCTCTCCGACAGGTTTTCAGCTGCGTTCATAAAATAATAAATAAATAGTGAAAGAATGAATAAATCCCCCTGCAATGTCGCTGTATGCGTAGTTCCTACGCCCCTTTTCAAAGGGGAGAGCGGTTTCACCACTTTTGAAGTGGGCAGTTTCGCCAATTTCAAAGTGAGATAGCGGTTATCCTATGGGATGATCGAGAAAATCAAGATTAAGAGATAAAAAATGCATATTGTAAAAGTAGGAAAACTTCGCGAGACTTTTCCCCCACTGATTAATGATTAATGGTTAATGATTGATGCAAATTGATGAAATTCCCGGCTTTTAAAAAATAGCTAGCTGAAAGACAGCAGATAATGTAGCAGCAGATGGTTTAAAGGTAAGACCAGGAGGGGTAGGGTATTCAGGGCGCAGGAATCTCTAAATAATCTTATAATTTTTATAATCAAACAGCCGTTTACCGGTTACCTTCTCTATCCAATGCAATATTCTGCCTTTGAAACTAAATTTTTTACGTGATATATCATGTTTGAAGATCCAGTTTTGCCTTGCAATACGGGGCTGCATAACGGTGGGATGGGAGCCCATAAACCAGTTGAGAGAATCTATCTCTGAATAATCAAATTGCTCAGTGACCTCCTTCGATATTTTGTCAACTGTATTATCAGCATCGTACAACTTTTCGAAACCAAGTATTTTTTGCATTTGAAACTTTGGATGTTTCACCCATCCATAATGAAAAATAAAAGCATTAATGGATTTCACATGCAGTTTCCTGCCTTCTTTACGGAAGCCCTGCGCATCGCGATAAGAATAAATGGATTTATCATTACGAATGATCCTTATTTCATGACTGTACCATTTGCGTGTGTCACCCACATAATCGTAACTGCCGTAAAAATGTTTGTATTTAAACAGGAGCCCTTCAACACGTTTATCTTCTTTATACTTCTCCATCGCTTCCCTGATCACTTTGTAATAGTCTTCATGGATCAGTTCATCGGCCTGGATATAAATGCACCAGTCTGCATCATCAGGAACATGTTTAAATGCTTTATCGGTTTCTATGGCAAGAACGCGACCACCTTCTTTTAATGAATCGTCCCAAACAGAATGAACGATCCTGATTGTAGGGTCATTAATAGATTGAATTAATTCTTCAGTACTATCCTCTGAATTACCTATATTAACTATTACTTCATTACATAATGGCAATATAGATCTTATCGATTCTGCTACGGGATAATCGTATTTTACTGCGTTCCTGATAAATGTAAAGCCAACAACTTTCAATGGATAATATTTAATTGATATACTTTAAAAGGGGTATTCAGTTTAATATTGGATCTTTTTTTATTAAAGATACCATAAATACAGCTGCCTGTGCCGGTTAAAGAAGCATAAACAGCGCCTGCATTGTATAGTTCTTCTTTTACTGATTTTAATTGAGGATATTCTTTAAAAACAGGTCCCTCAAAATCATTTGTTAGTTGTTCCTTCCATAATACGGGATCGTTTGACATAACCCGCAGTGATCGATCGTCATTTTGGATATCCTGTGTAAACAGACCGGATACATCAGGGCGGGATACACTAAGCGATGCCAGGTTAATTTGGGAAAATGCCCATGCTGTACTTACGTGTATTCCTGTATCCACTAAAATAAAATAATAATCCTTCAGATCAATATTGATTTCTTCCAATAATTCTCCGCGACCAGTGGCGATACATGGTTTATTCAAAATAAAAAAAGGAGCATCACTTCCCAGTTGCAAAGCGTAATTTTTTAATTGCTCATCACTTAATTCCAGTTGCAGCTTTTTATTCAGCATGATCAATGTAAAAGCGCCATCAGATGATCCTCCGCCGAGGCCGGCGCCGATGGGTATTGCTTTGTGCAGAAATATTTTTACCGGGGGTATATGAGGAAAATCTTTCTTAATTAACGCCCATGCTTTTTTGCAGAGATTGTTATCACCAGGGATATCGATTCCTGTTATATGCAATTCGAAATCTTTTTTTACTGAAGGGCCGGTGATGATTTCGAGTGCATCGTATAATGGTAGAGGATAGAATACTGTTTTGATGTTATGATAGCCGTCGGGGCGTTTGCCTGTTACCTGCAGGCCGAGGTTGATCTTGCAATTTGGGAAAAGGATCAATACAGACGGTTAATGATGTAAATAAATATGGTCAACGCTTTTTACGGCTGTTGAGTTCATCGCGTATTGCTATAGCACGTATATAATCTTCCTGTTCAAGCACTTCATTGAGAAGGGAAGTAAGTTCATCAACTGAAAGCACCCTCAGGTCATCTGCTGATCCACGGGAAATCTCTGTGGTCACTGTTTCCCTGGCGATCTTCTTTTTACCAGATGAGTCTTCCATCAATATACCTGCGCTTTCAAGGATATTATCGTATGTATAGATCGGGCAGCCGAACCTTACTGCCAGCGCAAGTGCATCAGATGTTCTGGAATCGATCTCCA
Source organism: uncultured Chitinophagaceae bacterium (assembly GCA_964387165.1). Taxonomy (GTDB): domain Bacteria; phylum Bacteroidota; class Bacteroidia; order Chitinophagales; family Chitinophagaceae; genus Flavitalea. The sequence goes on from CAYLVR010000024.1 coordinate 11,355, forward strand.
CGGTGTCATGTTCGCTAACACAAAGCAGCTTTGAATAGAAGATACCTTCCTGCAGGTCGCAGATAATGATCTCCTGCAGATCAATATTGAAGGCGCTCATGAAATTTTTCATGAGATCGTGTGTGAGGGGCCTGCTGGGATGCATTTTTTCCAGGGCCACAGCTATGGCCTGGGCCTCAAAGCCACCGATAACAATCGGCAGACGACGTAAACCATTAACCTCGCCCAATACCACTGCGTATGAATGCGTTTGAGTAATGCTGTGTGATAGGGCCACTATTTCCAACTCTATTTTCTTCATAAGAATCACAAACGTACAAGATTTTCTCCAAAAAAATGAGGCATAAGCTGATGCTTCGGGTACAGTTGTCCTTGTATATTGCCAGTACGTTCTGATGCAGGTGTTCGCATATAGCGCGACAGCCCGCGTCTTTATTTAACCTTTTAAATGTTTAATGGCCTCAATCATTTTCGGCACCACTTCAAAGGCATCACCAACAATTCCGTAATCTGCTGCTTTGAAAAATGGAGCTTCGGGGTCCTTGTTGATCACTACGATAATTTTACTCCTGTTAACCCCGGCGAGGTGTTGTATGGAACCTGAAATACCAATGGCCATATATAAATTTGGAGCGATCGCTAAACCCGTCTGGCCAACATGTTCGTGATGCGGCCTCCACCCTGAATCTGCTACCGGGCGACTACAAGCCGTTGCTGCCCCCAGTAATCCGGCCAGTTCTTCAATCATCTTCCAGTTCTCCGGTCCTTTTAATCCGCGACCGCCGCTCACTACTTTTTCTGCTTCACTTAATGGAATTTCACCCTGCACTTTGTTTTCTCCCGTAACTTTTGTTTTTGCCGCTCCGGGTGTTGCATTCACTGTAACCACTTCTGCAGTTGAACCATCAGCAACAGGTTGAAATGCATTCGGATTTAACGCGATTATTTTTACATCGGTATTTAAAGAAAGGTTCGCGAATGCTTTACCTGAGAAAACTGTTTTCTTAACAGTAAAACCATTTGAAGTATCAGGCAACGCGATAGCGCCTGAAACAAGTCCTGCTTTTAATTTAACAGATAAACGCGGGGCTATTGCTTTTCCATGCAGGTTGTTAGAAAAGACAATAACCTTTGCGCCAATATTCTGTGCAATATCAGCGATGATCTTTGTGAATACCTGTCCATCAGGATGATTTAAAGAAGCATCCGCAACATGATGAATTTTTGTTACACCATATTTTCCGAGAGCTGCAATATCATCATTCACTGTTCCCAGTAAAACTCCTTCTGCAGTGGTGGCTAATTGTTTTGCCAATTGTGCGCCGTATGAAATAACCTCAGGAGTTGTTTTTTTTATTGAATTATCTGATTGATCTAAAAATATTAAAACTGGCATTTGTTGTAGTTGTAAATGATTAAATTACTTTTGCTTCTTCCTTTAATAACCTGATCAGTTCAGCGGGATTATCCGCAGGAATTAATTTCACACCAGCTTTCGGCGGCGGAATTTCAAATGAAACAATAGAAGTAAGTGAATCTACTGCTACCGGCTCAACAACTTTTAATGGTTTTGTTCTGGCGCCCATTATACCTTTCATATTCGGAATACGTTGCTCTGCCATTCCTTTCTGGCAGCTTATAACAACCGGTAAATTCACTTCAACAATTTCCTCTCCACCTTCAATCTCACGACTCACTGTGGCTGTGGTTCCATTCAGCTCAAATTTTGTAGCAAGACTGATATAAGGAAGATCAAGTAATTCGGCCACCATTCCACCCACAGAAGAACTATTATAATCGATCGTTTCTTTTCCTGTAAAGATCAGATCATAAGAACCCTGTTTCGCTACTTCAGCAATCTGTGAAGAAATATAAAAACTATCCTGGCTGGAAGCATTAACCCTGAAGGCTTCATCGCCCCCCAATGCAAATGCCTTGCGGATAATCGGTTCAACATCTGCGCCTCCTACACTCACAATATGGATTACAGTGGAAGGATCCTTTTCTTTTAATTCAATAGCCCTTACCAGCGCATACCATTCATCGTAAGGATTAATGATCCACTGCACTCCGGCTTCTGCGAATTTCGTATTGTTATCTGTGAAGGCTATTTTTGCCGTTGTGTCGGGTGTTTTACTAATGCATACTAATATCTTCATGTTGGTGTGGTTTAACAGTTGTTTATGCAACTAATATACCTGCAAACCAAAAGAATTTTCATCATATAAACAAGTTTCCTACGTGTAAATGGAAAGGATTAACAGGTTAAAAGAATTTTTAGCGGCGAGCCCGGGCGACTCCTTCCTTAAACATGCGCTGGCGCTGGAATACGTAAAGCTTGAAGATGATGCGGAAGCAAGGAAAATATTTGAAGATATCCTCACCGGCGACCCCTCATATATTGGTTCCTATTATCATTTGGCTAAATTGCTTGAACGTAATGGCGATGCTACGATGGCAATAAACTGGTATGAAAAAGGAATGCAGGCAGCAAAGCTGGCCGGCGATAACCACGCACTAAACGAACTTCGTTCAGCTTATGAAGAACTGGTCGACTGAACATCATTTATTTAATTCTACCGACAAATTACTGCTTGCGGTGAGCGGGGGAGTGGATTCTGTTGTGCTATGCGAGCTATGTAAGCAGGCAGGATATGATTTCGCTATTGCGCATGTTAATTTTCAATTAAGAGGAGAGGAGAGCGAAGGAGATGAACAATTTGTGAGGAAACTTGCACAGAAATATAATGTTGAATTATTTGTAAAGAAGTTTGATACACTGAAATATGCAGAAGAAAATAAATTGTCTGTGCAGGTCGCTGCAAGGGAGTTAAGATATAAATGGTTCGATGAATTATTGAAACAAGGATTTAGATGGCTATTAACTGCGCATCATCAGGGTGACAATATCGAAACAGTATTAATGAATTTTTTTAGAGGAACAGGAATAAGCGGGTTGCGTGGAATACTTCCCAAAAAAAATAAACTGGTCCGGCCATTATTGAATTATTCAAAAGAAGAAATTATCGCTTTTGCCAACGAGCATACACTGCAATGGCGGGAAGATAGCTCTAACAGTTCGGATAAATACTCAAGAAATTATTTCAGGCAGGCTATTATTCCCCTGGTAAATAAAATATTCCCTTCGGCCGAACAAAATATTGCTGCCAATATTGAGCGGTTCGGAGAGATTGAAATATTATATAACCAGGCCATTGACCTGCACAGGAAGAAACTGCTGGAACAAAAAGACAGGGAAATTCATATTCCTGTATTGAAATTGAAGCAGGTCAAACCGCTGGCTACCATAGTGTATGAAATTGTAAGGTCCTTTGGTTTTTCTTCCCGCCAGGTACCGGATATTATCCAGTTGCTGGAAGCAGAACAGGGAAAATATGTTCAATCCTCAACACATCGTATTATCAGGAACCGTAACTGGCTCATCATTGCGTTGCTTGAACCTATGCAATCGAATATTATTATTATAGAAGAAGGTGAACAGCAAATAGTATTTGGTGGTGGGATTTTATCGATAGAACACACTAAAAACTCCAATATCAATGATAATAATAATGTTGCCTCGCTCGATACTAATGAAATAAAATATCCGCTGCTGCTAAGAAAGTGGAAGCAGGGAGATTATTTTTATCCATTGGGTATGAATAAGAAAAAGAAGATTTCCCGCTTCCTGATAGATCAGAAAATATCGCCGACAGAAAAACAGAATACCTGGGTAATTGAATCTGGAAAAAGAATCTGCTGGATCGTGGGAATGCGTATTGATGACCGCTTCAGGATCACAGATAAAACAAAAAATGTGCTGGCATTAAAGCTAATCGCTCTGCCTTAACTGTTACAATACTCTGCAGGGGAATTTATTTACCTCGCAATATAATCCTGTATCTTCCTGATAAACTCTTCCAGTAATGGGAAGTCTGAAAAAACATAAGCGGCCACTATAAAAAATGCAATTCCATAAAGGGCGCCCCATATATGCGCTGAGTGGTTAATATTTCCACCCCCACGTTTATCGAGATAAGAGGATATTCCTAAATATATAAGTCCAAATAAAAATCCGGGTATGAAAATGCCGGGCACGAATACAAGACCGATTCCCTGCAGTGGCTGCACCATTATATTGGCAAATATCACAGCTGATACTGCGCCCGATGCTCCAAGGCTTCTGTAAGACGAATCGTGTTTGTGTTTTGAATAGGTGGGAAGTAAACAGGCCGCCAGTGCGGAAATATACATTAGCAGATAAAGCAACTTTCCATTAGTGCCGAAGATCACCGCGAACGATTCTTCCACACTGCTTCCAAACAGGTAGAAAGCGTACATATTAAAAAGAAGATGGAAAAAATCGGCATGAATTAGGCCGCATGTTATAAATCGATAATATTGTTTGTTATCTGTAACTGCGGGAGGATAAAAGATCAGTTCATTCATGATCTTCTCGTTATTAAAAGCTGTTACTGAAATAAGTACGGTAATAATAATGATGATAATCGTAATAGATAACATGGACACCTTTTAAATATGATGATATTTTTCGCTACGCAAAATACTGCATGCGCGGTATATCTGCTCGACTAATATAAGTCGTACCAGCTGATGAGGAAAAGTTAACATGGAAAGTGACCATTTGAAATTGGCACGCTGTAACACCGATTGATCAACGCCAAAAGCACCGCCGATAAGAAATACCAGTTGCTTTGTGCTTTCGTTTGCCCTTGACTGTAATAACTCCGCCAGCTGTACGGAACCCAGGCTTTTTCCTTTTTCGTCCAGTACAACGAAATAATCCTGGGGTTCCAACGATTTTAATATCACTTCCGCCTCTTTTTTCTTCTGATCGGCTTTTGTCAATAATTCTGCATGGCGGGGCACCGGAATAATTTTCCAGGATACAGGATAATAATTGCGAATACGTTTGGTAAATTCATGTACACCCGGCTCAACATAAGGCTCATGGCTTTTACCAACCGACCATAATTGTATGTTCATCAGTATTTTTTGTTTTTTAATGGCCTCCCTTGCGTCGCCAAATGTTTTGGCTGCGGCAAGTGGAACTTCGCATATAATTCCCGTTATATGAAAATTTATTATGCTTTGTTTCATAAAAAAGACCTCTGGTTTCAGAGGTCAAATATAGGATAGTGTACCAGTTTGAAACCCGGTGTTGGCCCTCCCCCTATTTCAAGGGGAAGCAGGGAATGTCACTAATGTATGATCGCAGGGAGATTTATTGCCTGGATGAAAAAAATCCCCCTGCGGTCCTTCACTCCGTGTAGCTCCCCGCTACCCCCTTTTCAAAGGGAGAGGGGTGCCACACGATACATTACTCAAATTGATACACGACCAAATATATATGCAATAATTTACTAGACTCCGGAACCACGAATCAATCTCAACACCACAGCTATAATAGCGATCACGAGCAGGATGTGAATCAACCCGCCGGCGCTATAGCCGATAAACCCAATAGCCCATGCAATAACCAGTATCACTGCAATTAAATACAAAATGTTTCCCATAATTAAACTATTTTAATGTTGAAAATGGTGTTACATTAAAGAATAATTAAAATAGCCTGCCAAAGCCTATTAACTCGGCAAATGCTTTACATTTAAACAAATGTAAGCTGGTGGGGAAAGTTTTCCCCATGCAATATCCTAAATTGGTACGTTTATTATAGTGATAGATCGTTTATGGCAAAAACAATAATAGTTTCGAATCGTTTGCCCGTTAAACTAATTGATAACAATGGACAGTATTCTTACACAACAAGTGAGGGTGGTTTGGCTACAGGACTTGGATCGATATACCAGCAATCTGGAAATGTATGGGTGGGGTGGCCCGGAATGGAAATTCAGGATGAGGAAACAAGGAAAAGAATAACGCTTGATCTGAATACCAAAAATCTGAAACCGGTATTTCTTACCCAGGACGAAATAAATAATTATTACGAAGGATTTTCAAATGAAGTGCTTTGGCCGGTATTTCATTATATGCCTACTTATGCAAGATATCAGCAGATTTACTGGGATTATTTTGTAAAGGTGAATGAAAAGTTCAGAGACATTGTTCTCGATATTGCCGAACCGGGTGATGTTATATGGATACATGATTACCAGTTATTATTACTTCCCGGAATGATAAGAGCTGTACTGCCAGATATCACAATCGGTTACTTCCAGCATATTCCTTTTCCTTCGTATGAGCTTTACCGTGCGATTCCCTGGAGACTTGAAATGCTTGAAGGAATGCTCGGTGCAGATCTTATAGGGTTCCATACATTCGATGATGCGCGTCACCTGGTACATTCAACCAGGAGGCTTCTGTCTTCTGTAATTTCTACTTCCAACGAGATCAATTATAATAATCGTACTATCATAGTTGATAGTTTCCCTATGGGAATTGACAGCCGTAAGTTTGAGGCGCTGGTCACCACTTCAACAGTAGAAGAGAATCTGCAAACGCTTCATAAGAATTTTATAGATATTAAGATCATATTGTCGATAGACAGGCTTGATTATAGTAAAGGAATACTGCAACGGTTGGAGGCATTTGAACAATTCCTGCAATCAAATCCTGAATACACATCGAAGATAGTTCTGTATATGATCATAGTGCCATCGCGCGATAGTGTACAACAATACCGGGAGCTGCGCGACGAAATAGACAAAGTGGTAGGAAGTATTAATGCACGTTACCGTACGATCGACTGGCAACCTGTCTATTATTTTTATCGTTCATTTCCTGTGGAAGAATTGTCGGCTTTATATGCAAAAGCAGATATATGCCTGGTTACGCCTATGCGTGATGGAATGAACCTGGTTTGTAAAGAATATATTGCCAGCCGTTTAAATGACGATGGTGTTTTGATATTGAGTGAAATGGCAGGGGCCTCTAAGGAACTGGTGGATGCTATACAGGTAAATCCAAATAATGTCGGATCTATTTCAAATGCCATAAAAGAAGCGTTGAATATGCCGCTTCAGGAACAAAAAAGAAGAATGAGAATGATGAAGGATATAGTCATGAAATTTAATATTTCGCATTGGGTAAAGTTATTTATGGAACGTTTGATGGAGGTGAAACAGATGCAGCAATCGATGTATGCAAAACGTATCAGCAGTTCCACCCGTCAGAATATTAAAAGATTTTATTCTTACACCCGCAACAGGGTCATTTTTCTTGATTATGATGGAACACTTGTTGGATTCAAAACAAATATTGAACTCGCATCTCCGGATGAAGAATTATATACTTTGCTCAAACAATTATCTTCGGATGCAAATAACCGTGTTGTAATTGTAAGTGGACGACCGCCCAGGTTCCTTGAACAATGGTTCGGGCAGTTAAACGTTGATATGATCTCTGAACATGGGGCGTGGGCAAAAACACGGAATAGCGAATGGCAGAGCGCACCCGGGTTAAGTATGCAATGGAAAAAAGATATTTACCCCGTACTTGAATCTTTCACTGATAAAACAGCAGGAGCTTTTATTGAAGAAAAGGATTTTTCGCTGGTGTGGCATTATAGAAAAGTAGAAGAGAGCCTTGGTGAGCTGAGAACAAGCGAATTGGTTAATACGTTGCGTTATATGGTGGAAGATAAAGGGTTGCAATTATTACAGGGTAATAAAGTAGTAGAGATAAAAAACGTTGGTATTAATAAAGGTATAGCCGTATTAAATTTTGTGGAAGAAAGTAATTATGATTTCGTTATGGCGATTGGTGATGACCATACAGACGAAGATATATTTAAAGTTTTACCACAATCGGCTGTCACCATTAAAGTTGGCAGTCATATTTCAGCTGCCAGGTTTTATGTTGGCAGTTACATTGATGTTCGTGGGTTTCTACGTGAGTTGTCAACTGATTTAAACTCACCCGAAAATGTAACTCCCACTGGTCGTGCGGTATAAATGATTTTTGTGTATGAACTTGCAAAGCCCCTCTATAGGAGGAAGTAGTCACGCATTAAAGAAAGATGGGCGTGTCGAGTTTCATTGAAATCCGATACGCTGCATTCATTAATCCTACGTGACTGTATGCCTGTGGAAAATTACCCCACTGGCTTCCTGTTTCTTCATCCACATCTTCGCTGAATAATAAGAGATGATTTGAAAATTGTAATAATTTTTCAAATTCCCTTATGGCATCATCCACGCGTCCCACACAGGCCAGAGCTTCTACATACCAGAAAGCACATATTAGGAATGTGGTTTTTGGTTTTCCGAAATCATCGGTATGCAGGTATCGGTAAAATAATCCTCCCGGAGTTTTTAATTCCGCTTCCAGTGCCGTAAGATGATCTTTTGCCCTTTGAGAAGAAGGGTCGATATAATTCATCATGATCAGTTGCAGCGTGCTTGCATCAAGATAAGGACTTCCCTTTGCGTGTGTATATACTTTTCTGACAGGATCATAACAGCTTTCAATATGTGCAGCCGCACGGTTTCTTAATGAAATAGCTTTTTGTAATAACTGTTCATCTCCGATTATTGCCGCCATTTTTTCTGCGGCGCAGCATCCTGCCCATTGAAAAAGATTGGTATATGCATGATTATATGCCATATTCCTGAACTCCCATATCCCCGCATCTTTTTCGTCGATCGTTGCAGCTATTTTAGTTAATACGGTATCGATCCATTTCCCTGAATCCTTTCTTTCTTTAAATATAAACCGGTGGTCGGTATATAATGGTAATAATGAAATCAGCACCTGCCCGTATATATCATTCTGAATATGTTCATAGGCCTGGTTGCCGATTCTTACAGGTTTATTACCTAAATAACCCTCAAGGTTGGGGAGGATATGTTCCGTTAATTGTTTTTCTCCTGTAATACCATATAACGGCTGATACCTGTATTCTTCTGAAAAACATATATCTGTTACGTAATGAAAATATCTTTCCATTTCTTCAAAATGCCCAATATGGCTTAATGAAGTAATTACGTAATAAGTATCACGCAGCCAGCAGTAACGGTAATCCCAGTTCCGGCCGCTACCATTATATTCCGGCAAACTTGTAGTGCTGGCTGCTATAATTGCACCGGTATCCTCGTATTGATGAATTTTTAAAATTAAAGCGGCACGAATAACATATTCCTGGTGAAAACGTACAATAGAAGAATGTTTGATCCACGTACGCCAGTAACTAATTGTTTCTCTTAAAAAGGTTTCGGCTGTACTTTCTAATGGGGCCTCAAGAGGAGTGCCGTATGAAAGCAATAAATACCTTGGTTCATTAAGAATAAAATAATGCCCCTCTAAAATGTAACTGATGGGAATATTTGTGGTGAGCCTGACACTATCGGCCGCGCCCCTGTATTCGACGTGGTTACTACCCCTTGAATGTTGTAATTCTACAGATGCATATTCGTAAGTGGGTTTACAGATTACTTTTATCCTGGGTATCCCTTCTAAAGGTTCTATTTTTCTTATAACCATCAACGGTTTGAAGAACCTTTCGAACTGGTGAAATCTTGGAGCGAAATCCGTTATTCTATATCTGCCCTCATCGCAGGTGATCTCTGTGCAGAGAATATTTGTATTTTCCCGATAGTATTGTCTTGATGTGTATTGCCCTGCAGGGAGAATAGAAAACTCGCCACCTTTTTCATTATCAAGTAAGCCGCCGAAAACAAACGAACTATCGAATCGCGGCCAGCATAACCAGGTAATATTTGTATTAATGTTAACATGGGCAAGAAAAGAGCAGTTTCCGATGAGGCCGGCTTTGTATGTATGTCTCTCCATATTGTGCTATTGTATCAAAAGCTATTCCACTTCACCCCGCCAAAGTTTTAGCGAAGGTGAGACTTATTTCTCAAGTATCTGATCTAAAAAATTCGGAATAACATGCGAATAGGTCCAGCTTATTTTATCAGGATCATTTAATTGTTCTATCATGGACTGCCACTTGTCAAATCCATGATTCTCTATCACCATTTCTTTTTTATCTTCTCTCTGCAAATACATCCACATACCAGTTGGGTCTGCCTCAGGATGAAACTGGGTACCTAACATATATTCATTAAAACGGATAGCCATAACCGCTCTTTCAAGTGGTATGTGCGGACGCTCCTTTTCAATGGCCAGCACCGATCCTCCCAATGCTCCAATCTTTTCAAAATCGGGCTGTATTACCTGGTAATCACGACTATCCACTGCATAAAAGGGGTCATGTAATCCACTAAATACAGGCTCGCCTTTCCCTTCATCAATTATATGCACCGGGAATACACCAAACGCTGTTGATTTTCTTTTCGCCACATTTCCTACCCCAAAAAACCGGCATGCTAACTGGAACGAATGACAAATGAATAAAACATTTTTTTTATTCGTATTATTTGCATCATTATTATAACTCTCAATATCAGCGATCCAGTTAAAATATTTTTGTTCCCATTCAGTGCCTTCGCTTTCTAACGGGGAGCCGGGGCCACCACTTGATATATATATGTCGTAATCAAGACCCGGCACGTTTTGAGAAAGTCTTATTTCAAATTCATCGAATGTTAATTGAAGATTATGTTCTTCCTTATAACGATGTAATATATCTCTTATGCACCGCATACCCTGGTTTGGTACCCCTTCGTTCATGTCCAGTAACGCCACACGGATTTTATTATGTCTTACCATGAATGTAAAAATACGAAAAAGAAAGAGAGGAGGAGGGGTGTCGTCCTATTCGGTAGTGTATCAGTTTGGGTGGCCCTCCGTAAATCTCCTTGTAATTATGCTTTACGTGTGAACCACCGCGGCCCCCTTTTTCAAAGGAGAGCCGGGTTGCTGTTTGCCATTCAAACTGATGCACTACCTCCCGCTCTTAGTAGTTTATGTATTTAATAAGCTCTTCAAGGTATTGTTGATCAACCTCATTAAAACTACTATACTGTTCACTGTCTATATCCAATACGCCAATTACTTCATCATTTTTTATTAACGGAACAACAATTTCAGAGAGCGACAAACTGCTGCAGGCTATATGCCCCGGAAATGCATTTACATCATCCACAATTATTGTTTTCTTTTGTGCCCAGGCGGTACCGCAAACACCTTTACCTTTTTTAATTCTTGTACAGGCAAGCGGTCCCTGGAAAGGGCCGAGCACAAGTTCTTCTTCTTTTACTAAATAAAACCCGACCCACCACCAGTTAAACTGTTGTTTCAGGCACGCACAAATATTTGCCAGGTTGGCAACCAGGTCAGGTTCTCCTTCAATTACTGCTTTTATCTGTGGAATTAATGCAGTGTACTCTTCTGCTTTTGTTCCCGAAATAATATTTAATTCTTCACTCATCTTAAATATCATTTAAAAATTGATGATGAATATAATCAACCACGCTTACCAGGCTTTTTGTTTCTTCATAAACTTTTAGCTGCCTGTCGGCGCCAGTGCCATTTTCCAGCATCTTTGATATATAATTAATCGCGTGCCTGCTGCCCAGATCATCAACTACATCATCTACGAAATCCAGTAGTTCATTAATTAATATTCTTGCACTTACTTCCTGCTCTTTTCCAAAATCGACTAGTCTTCCATCGATCCCGTACCTGCTGGCGCGCCATTTATTTTCATTGATCAATGCGCGACTGTATTGAATAAAATTGAGATTCTGTGAATGCAGCTTATGGATCTTTGCACATATTGCCTGGAACAATCCTGCTATGGCAATTGTTTCGGAAACAGTCATCGGTACATCACATATTCTGAATTCAACGGTATTAAAAAATGGGTGTACACGCAGGTCCCACCATATTTTTTTTCCGTTATCTATACAATTTGTTTTAACTAACAGTTTAATATAGCTGTCGTAAGCTTCTATGCTTTCAAATGTTTCGGGAATACCTGTGCGCGGGAATTTATCGAACACTTTTGTACGAAACGATTTATAGCCTGTTTGTCTTCCTTCCCAGAAAGGAGAATTGGTACTTAATGCGAAAACATGCGGAAGAAAATATCTTGTTGAATTGGCAATATGATTAGCCATATTGCGACTCTCCATTCCTACATGCACATGCAATCCAAAAATTAAATTACTTCTTGCCGCTTCCTGCAATTCATTTACGATTTCGCTATAGCGCGCGTGATTGGTAATTAACTGGCTCTGCCAATGACTAAAAGGATGCGTTCCGGCAGCGGCTACCCATAGGCCCAATTCATCAGCGATTCCTGAAATTGTTTTACGCAGGAAGGAAACATCTTTATATGCTTCATCAATATTTGCACATATATCCGTACCCACTTCAACTACAGCCTGGTGCATTTCTGCCTTGACTTTGTCTTTAATTACTTTTTGCCCTTCAATTACAATTTGCTGTTCGTGGCTCTTTAATTCCCTTGTTGTGGGATCCACTACCATAAATTCTTCCTCAATGCCTAACGTAAACAGGTTTCCCTTAATGCTACTCATTTATATGTTTTGTTTGGATATAGATCGTTTAACAAATTCTCCCCATGTTAAATTATCCTGTCCGGGTTTGTGTTGTAATGCTCTTTCAATTGCATAGGTTGCTGCAGTTTCCACTACCCAGTCGAAATTATCATCACCTACGCTTGTTTTTTCTGCATCAGGTACCGGGTTGCAAAAATCAATTGCATAAGGCACACCATCACGCACTGCTAATTCAACAGTATTAAAATCATAACCCAGGTAATGATTTATTTTCAATACAATTTCCTCCATTTGTTTCAGCCTGTTTGCATCGGGATTAGCACTACTGTCATAGCGCAGATGATGTGGATTTCTGGGTTCGTAGTTCATGATACGCACATGTTTTCCGCCAATACAATAACAACGGTAATATTCGTCAAAAGCGATTTCTTCCTGCAACAGCATTACTAACCGGCCGGTTTCTGAATGTTTCTGATAAAAGTCCTGCATATCATTTAAGCGATAAACGTTTTTCCATCCGCCTCCGGCAAATGGTTTCATGTAAGCAGGAAATCCGACATATTTAAAAATGCCTTCCCAGTCTAAAGGGTAAGCAAGGTTACTGAAGGACTGGTCGGTAGTATCAGCAGGAATTTCATAGGATGGAAGAATAACTGTTTTAGGAACGGGTATGCCTATTTTTGTGGCGAGTGCATTATTGAAAAACTTTTCATCGGCGCTACACCAGAAAGGATTATTAATGACTGCAGTTCCGCTTACTGCGGCGTTTTTGAGAAAAGCGCGATAAAAAGGAACGTCATGTGAAATCCTGTCTATAATAACAGCGTATTCTTCCGAATTGCCCTGTATCACTTTGTCGATGCGTACAGGTTCTGCCTCAATTCCCTCAACATTTTTGCTGTTCACTCTTTCGATGAAAGCCATTGGAAAGCTTCTTTCCTGCCCGAAAAGGATCCCTATTTTTTTCATTATGATGGTATGAATTTTTTTATGTGGGAGTAATGAACCAAATTTAATGTTTTTTTCTTCTATGGGAATCGAACAATTAGACGAAGTATCAGTAGAAACAGTAAAACTGGAGTCACAATTTCTGGGTAGAATGGTCAGGATAGACTTTTACCGTGGAAATAATGAGGAGAGCAGTGAGATGAACCTGCTATTGGTTAATGACGGACAGGATCTTGAAAAGATGGATATTGCCGATATGCTCAGAATAATTCGCAAGCCTTTATTGGTGGCGGGTATTCATTGCGGGGCGGATAGGAAAAATGAATACGGCATGTCTGTAGCTGCCAATACCGATGGTTTTGGTGCGAAGGCGCATTTATATGAACAATTTGTTATTGCTGAACTGTTGCCGTTTATTAACAATCGGTTTAATCATTTTGTTTTTGACGAGATTGCTTTTGCCGGTTTTTCTTCAGGTGCGCTGAGTGCGCTCGACATTGCCTGGAACAATCCGGCTGTTTTTTCGCGCATTGGCGTTTTTTCAGGGTCGTTATGGTGGAGGTCGGTGAAGAAGGATGATAAAGAATATCAGCAGGATATCCATCGTATGATGCACATACAGATAAGAAACAGTGAATACCGGCCGGGGATGAAATTTTTCTTTGAATGCGGTGAGCAGGATGAATGGGAAGACAGGAATAAAAATGGTGTGATCGATTCGATTGACGATACCATAGACTTAATGCGTGAGCTTACCCGCAAGGGTTATCGTGAGGGTCGCGATATTTTTTACCTCCAGGTACCTGATGGTAAGCACGATGTTGCTTCGTGGGCGAAAGCTATGCCTTCGTTTTTGAACTGGGGATGGGGAAGGTGATCTCTTTTTCTTTGCAATAACGGTTCTGCAAAAGGGATACTGTATTAATGCTGACACCTGTGATCTTCGCATTCTTTATTTCCATTAATTTCTTTACCAGTGATAAAGTAAGCGGTTCAAATTTTATCATATTTACATTGACTATCTCATATAATCGGGAGATCAAAGTAGAGCTTCTTTGATCTCCGATATTTTTATTTGTTCGTCGTTCCGAACAAAAAAGGGTGTTGTTCTGGATCCAGGTCAGTTTTATTATTGCATTTTTAATATTCTGTCTGAACCGGTGCAAAACAATGATTGATTAATCTTCCCAGGGAAAATATAATATATTTAATATTTGCCAGGCAATGCCCTTTCATATTGAAAAAAGGGCTTGTCATGAAAATGTTTGGTCCGATAGGATTATTTGATCAAATATTTGCCTGTTTGTACGATGAGCTGTTTGTTACAGCTTCTCGGAGAAGTATATATCTGTAATAGTTAATTCCAATTGTCAAATATTGACTATCTCATATAATCGGGAGATCAAAGTAGAACTTCTTTGATTTTCGATATTTTTCTTTGTTCGTCATTCCGAACAAAGAAGGGTGTTTTTGTTCAGGATCCAGGTCAGTTTTATTATTGCATTTTTTAATATCCCGTTTCCAGCAATCAATTATTGAGAGTAGGGGATAATACCGGCTATACCTCCCACTATGAAGTGGATACCGATGACCAGCCGGCAGATAATTACAGTTATGATGCCATGGGCAATCTGACCGGCGATATTGCTGAAGATATCAGCAGCATAGACTGGAACGTGTATGGCAAGATCAGCAGTATCACCAAAGGGGTTAATACCATCAGCTACGGTTATGATGCTGCCGGTAACCGCATCAGTAAAACCGCTGGAGACAAACAAACCTTTTATGTGCGTGACGCCAGTGGCAATACGATGAGCGTGTATGAGAAAGAGGGCAGCGATCCTTTGCGCCCCATCGAACAGTGGATCTATGGCAGCAGCCGTTTAGGGCTGCAGGCAGAGCACAAACATGAGAAGGTTACAGTATCTTTAAGTGGTGGATTTGATGCAGCCTTCAGCGATGTGCTGACGCGGGGAGAGAAGTTCTTTGAACTGAGCAATCACTTAGGTAATGTGCTGGCTACCGTCAGCGACCGCAAGATCGCCCACGACGACGACAGTGATGGCGAAATTGATTATTACACCGCCGATGTGATCACTGCACAGGATTATTATCCGTTTGGTATGCAGATGCCGGGCAGAACATGGAGTTCTTCGGCATACAGGTATGGGTTTACGGGACACGAGAAAATGAATGAAATAAATGGTGCTGGCAATGCATATGATATGGGAGCAAGATTGTATGATCCACGCATAGGCAGAACGCCCAGTGTTGATCCCAAGGCAGGATTATATCCAAGCGTTAGCCCATATGTGTATGCTTTAAATACACCAATACAGGCCAAGGACCCGGATGGCAACGTCGTTATTTTTATAAACGGCCAACATACTGGTGAAGGAGGAAGCGCAAAATATTGGGGTGGGTATGACCAAAGAGCAATGAATGCAATAGGTGACCACAGTGCAAGATATGTGGATGGAGCTTTAGGTGGTTTTGATAATACGCTTGCAGCGTACGACAGAGGATATAAATCTACGTCCTGGTGGGAATATATAGGTCACAAAGGATATACAGCCCAAGAAGCTGTTAGGATGCGAAATGGTGTACAGGCTGTAATAAATGAATCCAATGTAAATAGGAATGTGAGGGAACAAGCTGGTTATGCGCAAGGTGGCAAAGATGCAAACGGGGTATTTGCAAACCTGACAGAAGGGGAAAGTATCAAGATAGTAACCCATAGCATGGGTTCAGCCTTCTCACGAGGATATATTAAAGCTTTACAGGAATATATGAAAACAAATAATATTACCGATCATGCAATTGAATTAGTGATTGATGTGAATGCTTTTCAGGGAGCTGAGCTAAATGCGATACCAGGTGTGAAAACTCTTAATAAGACTGGCGGCAACGATGGGAAAAGTATTTTTAAAGCCTTGTGGTATAGAATTACTAAAGGCGGTATTTCTGTTCCAAGTGTAGGTAAAGTAAATGGTGCCGAAGATATTACAACCCAAAACGAGAAAAACAATAGCCATGAAATAGACAAAATGGCTACAGATGGGATACCTAAGGTTGGTAATGCTGGAACTCAAAGCCATAAACCCGTAGAGCAAAGTAGCAATAATGGGGAACCAGTTAAAAAAGACAAATGACAAAGAAAAAATTTATTTTAATTGTATTCATTGTTGGATGTTTATTGTCTGTGATGGCAATAAATAAGATGGTAGATAAGGGCAAGAGCGATATTAGTAATAAATACTATTCTGATAGTTTATTTATTGTATATACAGTAAAAGAGTATAGCAAACGTGATTGGTATTCATTTCATAACTACGCACGAATGTATAGAATAACTAATGATGAGATAACCTTTTTCGTTGAAAGTATTTTTTACAGTCCTGATAAAAAAAAACTGATAGCGTGGGTTGGAAAAAAAATGTACAATGCTCCAACAATTGAAAAATACAGTAATGACGAAACAGCTAATAGAATATGCCCTTTAGAAAGAGACACTGTTTTTCACTTTACTGTTTTGATTGGCTATAAGGATAACGATACTAGTTTGTTTAAATTATTTCCGTGGGGGAATCGCCAAGTGCCTTGCAGCAGTACTAAAAATATTGGAGTAAAAGAGTTGGAACAATACTATTTTAAGGACATAAAAAGGGATTATTTTGAAGTTGTAGGGCAGTCAGGCAAATCAAAAGGGATAGTAAGAAACCAGCCATACCAATACGCCATTAACGATAAAGAGTTTTGGAGTACTTTTTTATGGCAAAGGGATACAGTAGGAACCACTAATAAGTATCCGTTTGAAGTGAAATATTATCGGTTATTAACGGACACCTGTTTAAAAT
>CAYLVR010000025.1:0-265 GCA_964387165.1 uncultured Chitinophagaceae bacterium
GACAGACGTGACAGGGAAGAGAAAATGCGCGAAAGAGATAATTTTTAAGGTCAAATAGAATCTGTGATAAGTAATGCGCATTGCACTAATGAATAGAAAACGTTTATATGCGTTGACTATTATAGAGACATCATCACAGCTATTTTGGATTAAAATTCTATAGTTGCGTGTATTAGGGAGTTGGTGTCAACCGTGATGACCACGCAATAAGCGTCACACAGACAAAGACAGAAAAATAAAGTATGAACGACTTAATAACAAACGG
>CAYLVR010000025.1:275-2677 GCA_964387165.1 uncultured Chitinophagaceae bacterium
ATGTGTGTCATGACAGGCGTGACAAATGGCATGCGCAAATAGGCGGGCTGAACGGCTTCGTATCAACGGAAGTGCAAAATTCAACTTCTCTTCTTCGTATGAACGTCTGTGCTAAAATTCCCGCCCATCGCCAATACACGGCACGTTGGTGGCAACCCGTGACGGACACTCCAAAACAAACAGGCAAAGACAAAACAAGGGTAATAAAATATGAACGACTTCATAACGAACGGAACAGAGATTAAACAGCGAATTATTTCCGAAATCAATAATGCAAAGCAATGTATTTATGTTGCAATGGCATATTTTACGGACAGATATATTGCAATGGCAATCATTGAAGCAAAAAATCGAAATGTAACCGTTGACATTATACTTTCCTCAAACGCTCAAAACGAAACTGTAAAGTTAATGCTAAAAGGTGCGGGTATCAGTGTTCACGCTTTTGAAACAGGTGATGCACGGGGAATTATGCACCATAAGTTTTGCCTTATTGACAACAGAATTTCAATTAACGGATCTTACAATTATTCTCTAAACGCAAGCACAAACAACGTTGAAAATATTACCGTTTCAGACGACTTTACAACTCATTCTCAAATGCTATCAGAATTTGAACGACTAAAATATAACATTGATAACCGTATAGCCGTGAATGAAACAGCACCAACTCCAGGACCAGAAATAAAAACACCAGAAGCGCAACCAATAAATATTATTGACATTTTTTCTAAACGTTTGCACGACCTTGTTTATTCTGCTGCTCAAATTGACACAGAAAAATATAGACAACAAGGTTATGACAATTCAAAAGAAAGTCATGGGAATCTTGATATTTTCAGAACTGAGTATGACAACATAAAAGAAAGAATTAGAACTTATGCCACAGACGAAGGTTTGGGCAATATGAAAAACGTTTTGACTTCTAATGTTTCTACTGCTTATGAAAGCACAAAAACAAATTTAGATACAGAGAAACAAGAAAAAATAGGTATTGAAAAACGAAATAGTGAGTTAGAAAAACGACAAGTGTCTGATAAAATAGATTCTCTTAAACAAGAAAAATCAATTTTAGAATCAGGCAACCAAAATTCAGGAGAAAAAGGTCTTTTGCAAATCAATAAAGAAATTGAAAAAAATAAACTTGAAAGACGAACATTGGAACAATCATTCGTTGTGAAAAAATTTTGGACTTTCGGAAATATTTGCGTTACGGTAGGTTTGGCGATTTTCGCTTTTTATCTATCAATATTTTTTGCTTCGGCACTTTACAAAGTGTTTTTTGAAGGCAATGTAATTCGCGCATCTTTGGAAGCAGGTATAAACCCTGGACTCCCACAACTTGTGGACGCAAATGCAATCATTAAAATATTCAGACAGCAAGGCGCATTATTCGGATTTATAGCCGCGCTTTTCTTTCTCATTCCAATTCTACTTTCCAACTTAAAAATTATTGGAAGTGAAAATAAATTAGTGAACAATCTTTTGTTTTGGATTGGATTATTAATTTTTGACATTTTAGTCTCAACTATGGTTGCAATAAATACAGACGAAATAAAATGTTTGTTGATTGGAAAAGAATCAACTATTCAACTTTGGGAAGTTGTAAAACACGGAGAATTTTGGCTGATTTTTGTGTTTGGTATGTTTCCTTTAATTCTCACACACTTTTTGATTGATAACATTACAAACGCGTACAAAAATTCGAAAAGAGATTTGGTTGACGGAGAAAAAAACAGAAAAATACAATCGCTAGACGAAGAAATGATTGACCTTAATTCGGAAAAAGAAAAATTGACGAACAAGGTAAAAGAAAAAGAAGAAGCAATAAACCTTCAAAACGAAAAGGTTCTCAATTTGGAAACAGAAATCAATAATCGTCAAACACAAATAGAAAACAGGTATTCAGAATTGCAAAATCAGATAAAAGCGATTTATAACGATTATAGTGCAAGAATAACGAGCGGGAAAATATTTACTGACGTGATATTTGACAGCGTTATTTCTGCATATAAATCGGGTTTTATTGAGTTTCTTCCTGAATATTATGCGACAGACGAAGTCGCAAACAGAGTGAAAGAAATTGAGAGGGTAAGTGAAACAACAATCTAACAAGTTAACGGCAGGAATGAAAAATATTTTAATCGTTTGTTCAGCAATCGTGTTGCTTTCTTCTTGTGGATTTGAGCCACAAAATAAATATTTGACGTATCAAAACATTGTAATCCTTTCTGATTTGTCAAGTCGTATAGATAACAAACCACCAAAAGATACAATTGAAATTCATAAGATTGTTCAATATTTCAAAAATGAATGTGTAAAGCCCGGTGAAAAAATTGGCGACAAATCTTCAATTTGTTTTTCTTCGTTTTCTGACAAGGTTATTGCAACTATTGATATTG
>CAYLVR010000025.1:2687-3428 GCA_964387165.1 uncultured Chitinophagaceae bacterium
ATCAAATTGATAACTTTGAACTGAAAGTAAAAACAGCTTATGCAAATATCAGAAACAAAGGTTTGGATTTAATAAGTGTTCTAATTGAAAAAATTGAAAACGAACCAATTGTAAAAAAAGACACCTATTTAACTGATGGTATCGATACAACGTACGTCAACTACGACAATCATATTTACATTTTTACAGACGGTTATTTAGAGTATCTAAACAAAACTGCAAACAATCAGTTTTATTTTGGAAGTTTTGAAATTGACAAAGTAAGACAATATTGCAAAGCAAACAACGTGGATATTTCAACTGCACTTGATACAAATCGTTCATTTTGTTTGCCACCAATTAAGAACAAGAAAAATCAGTTTGTTAATTTACACATATTAGAAACACACGAACGAGATAAAAACGACAAATTACAAACATACAAGTATCCAATAGGACAAAGGGATAACGAAATTCTTGAAACGGTTTGGCGTAAATGGGCGACAGAAAGCGGATTTAAAAGTTTTGAATGGAGAAAGTATTAAGCAAAATCGGTCAGCCACCAACACGAGTTCTGCGTAAGGCAGGTAATCTGGGGTTGATAACTCTAATAACCGCGGCCGAACTTCGGGGAAGCCTACAATAGACTTTGATCAATCGATTTTTCTAAGAAATCTTTTTGAACATATGCCTCCGCTTTAACTTTGTTAATCTTAAGATCAGAATTCAACCACCTCAACAAATGTTCAACTCTTTTATTAC